>NZ_JBIWFO010000001.1:903908-915003 GCF_044763125.1 Streptomyces sp. NPDC096310
CCCCGGGCGCCCCCCCCCCCGCCCCCGCGGGCGCGGGTGCGGGGGGGGGGGGGGGGGCCCCGGGGGCGGGGCCCCCACCCCTCGTACGTGTACCCGCTGCTACCGCGCCTCTGTCGGCGGCTCGTCGACCGGCGTCCTGCGGGCGGCGGGCTGCGGCGGCGTGGGGGCGTCCGTGGCCGGGACCCGGCCCTCCTCGGTCGGTCCGCCACGCGTCCTGATGACCGGGGCGATCAGCCGCTCGTAGAGCTGCGATCCGATGATGCCGCCGATGAGCGGACCGACGATGGGGATCCACCAGTAGTGGCTGAACCACTGGTAGCTGCCCGGCAGCGCGATGGAGCCCCAGCCCTCGAAGAAGGTGAAGAGCCGGGGGCCGAAGTCCCTGGCGGGGTTGATCGCGTACCCGGCGTTCGTGCCGAAGGTCAGACCGATCGCGAAGACGACCAGACCGGTCAGGAACGGGCCGAGGTTGGACCCCGGCGCCAGATTCTTCGTGTCGATGAGCGCGCAGATCAGCAGGAGCAGGACGGCGGTCCCCACGATCTGGTCGAGCAGCGGCCCCCACCATGAATTGCCGAAATACTCGGCGGGGAACGTGGCGAAGATCGAGTACGTGGAAAGGGATTGTTCCCGCCCGACTCCCGCTTTCGTGTTGGCCGCGTCGATCGCCCATCGATACGTGGCATAGACGAGCGCGGCCCCGATGAAAGCGCCCACCAATTGGGCGCCCCAGTAGGGGAGGACCTTCCGCCACGGAAACGTCCGCCGGACCGCGAACGCGAGCGTCACCGCCGGATTGATGTGCGCGCCGCTGATACCACCGGCGACATACACGCCGAAGACCACCGCAAGGCCCCAGCCCCACGAGATGATGAGCCAGTTGGCGGGCCCGAAAGCCGCGACCTGACGGCCCGAACCCGGCAGACCGACCACCGCCACGGCCACCGATCCGCAGCCCAGCAGGAGCAGGACGAGAGTGCCCAGGAACTCGGCGACGAGTTCGCCGCCGAGACCTTCCGGATAACCTCTTCGGCGTGGACTGCGTACGGCCATGTGCTCTCCTTTTCCCGGGCGGTTCCGCACCGCGCATCACACCTGCCTGACATTAGGCGCCGGGCCCGGCCGCCGCGTCCGGGCGGCCGGACGAAAAGGCCGCCCGTTCCGTCCGACGGCCTACGGCAGACCGGTGAGTCCACGCGCCGCGCGGGGTCCGGGAATTCGGGAAAGGGAATCAGAAGCGCAGGGAACGCACGGACACCGGCGCGTGCTCCACCCACGGCCGGGGAATGCGCCGGGGGATTCCGGGAACGCGTGGGTTTTCCTCGCGGGACCGTCGGCCGTCCGGGCGATCCCGCCGCGCACCCGGCCGGACCGGTGCCCGTACCGTACGGGGTCCGGCCCCACCGGGACCCGACCGACAGCAGGGAGACAGGCCCCATGGCAGACCTGAACATCCGTGACAACCGGCCCCAGGGCCGCTTCGAGGCGTACGAGGACGGTCAGGCCGTCGGGACCATCGCGTACGTCGCCCTGGTGGCCACCCCGGAGACCCCCGCCGTGCCCGCCGCGCTGGTCGCGGTGCACACCGTGGTGGAGGAAGGACACGAGGGCAAGGGCATCGCCGGCACCCTCGTCCGGGAGTTCTACGCGATGGCGGCGCGCGAGGGCGCCTTCGTCGTGCCGCTCTGCCCGTACGCCGCCCGCTGGGCGCAGCGCCACCCCGACGCGGCACCCGAGGCGCCGCCGGAGGTGGTCGAGGCCGCGAAGGCGCAGGTGAGGAACGGCTGACGACGGAGCACCGCGCGGCCGGGCCCCCGGCATAACATCGGGCCATGCTCGTTGTGCTGCACACCTCCCCGGTCCATGTCCCGGTCTTCGACGCCCTGCGGGACGCCGGCCACCCCGGTGTGGCGCTGCGCCACCTCGTCGTGGAGGAACTGCTCGTCCGGGCCAGGGCCGAGGGGCCCGAGGCCGTGGCGGCGGAGATCCTGGCCGTGCTCGCCCCGGCCGTCGCCGAGGGCGCGAGCGCCGTGCTGTGCACCTGCTCGACCATCGGGGACGTGGCGGAGCGGGCCGGCGCCGCGCTCGGTGTGCCCGTGCTGCGGGTCGACCGGCCGATGGCCGAGGCAGCGGCGGCGGCGGGCCGCGTCGTGGTGGTCGCGGCGCTGGAGTCCACGCTGGAGCCGACGGCCGCGCTGATCCGCGAGGCGGCCGCCGGGCGTCCCCTGGAACTGCGTACGGTGCTGGTCGAGGGGGCCTGGGAGCGCTTCGAGGCGGGGGACCGGGACGGCTATCTGGACGCGGTCGCCGCCGCCGTCGACGCGGTCACGGAGCCCGGCGCGGCCGGGGTGATCGTGCTGGCCCAGGTGTCGATGGCCGACGCGGCCGGGCGGACCCGCGGTGATGTGCCCGTGCTCGCGGGACCGGCGACCGGACTGGCCGCGGCGGTGGCGGCCGCCGCCCGCTGACCGCCCCGCGTCCTCCCGCCCGGCCGCTGCCGCGCGGCCTTCGGGCGACGCCACATGGCATCCCACCGGCCGCTGCCGCGCGGTCTTCCGCCGTACGGCCCGGCGCGCGCACCGCGCCGGCGGGACCATGCGTGGACCCGGCGCGCGTGGGCACGCGCACCGGGAGACATTGGGAAGGCACGACTCCCGCACTTCTGGAGGACAGGCATGACCAGTCCGTACCCCGACCCGGTTCCGCCGTCGCCCACCCCGCCGCCGGGGCCGCCCGGCCCGGGGCCGACGCCGGATCCCGTCCCCCCGGGCCCGCCGTCCCCCGTACCCACGCCGCCGCCTCCGGCGCCCATCCCCGGCCCCGACCCGGTCCCCGGGCCGCCGGGACCCGGCCCCGTACCGCCGCCCGAGCCGGAGCCGCAGCCGGGGCCGCTCGGCTGAGCCGACGGCCGGCCGGACCTCCCGAGGCTCGGCCGGCCGGTACCCGGATCAGTCGGTCCTGACCTCGGAGCGGTCACCGCCCCACAGGGTGTGGAACGAGCCCTCGCGGTCCGTGCGCCGGTAGGTGTGCGCGCCGAAGAAGTCGCGCTGGCCCTGGGTCAGCGCGGCGGGCAGCCGCTCGGCACGCAGCGCGTCGTAGTACGCGAGCGCCGCGGCGAAGCCCGGGGTCGGCACACCCTGGTGCACGGCGGAGGCGACCACCGCGCGCCAGTCCTCCTGGGCCGCGCCGATCTCCTCGGCGAACTGCTTGTCGGAGAGCAGGCTCGGCAGGTCGCGCTGCGCGTCGTACGCCTCACGGATCCGGTCGAGGAACGCGGCGCGGATGATGCACCCGGCCCGCCAGATCGCGGCGATCGAACCGAGGTCGAGGTCCCAGCCGTACTCGGCGCTGCCCGCCTGGAGCTGGTGGAAGCCCTGCGTGTACGAGACGATCTTCGACGCGTACAGCGCCTGCTCGACCTGGTCGGCGAAGCGGGCCGCCGCGGCCTCGTCCAGCGGCGCCGCCGCCGGGCCCGGCAGCGTACGGGAGGCCTCCCGGAGCCCGGCGTGGCCGGAGAGCGAACGGGCGAAGACCGCCTCGGCGATACCGGAGACCGGGACGCCCAGGTCGAGGGCGATCTGCACGGTCCAGCGGCCGGTGCCCTTCTGCTCGGCCTGGTCGGTCACGACATCCACGAACGGCGTGCCGGTCGCCTCATCCGTATGGGCCAGCACCTCGGCCGTGATCTCGATCAGATACGAGTCGAGACGGCCGGTGTTCCACGACTTGAAGGTCTCCGCGATCTTCGCGGGGGAGTAGCCGGCGACGGAGCGCAGCAGGTGGTACGCCTCGGCGATGAGCTGCATGTCGGCGTACTCGATGCCGTTGTGCACCATCTTGACGAAGTGGCCCGCGCCGTCCGGGCCGATGTGGGTGCAGCAGGGCGTGCCGTCCTTCGCCTTGCCGGAGATCTTCTCCAGCATCGGGCCGAGCGAGGCGTACGACTCGGTGGAGCCGCCCGGCATGATGCTCGGTCCGTGCAGCGCGCCCTCCTCGCCGCCGGAGATGCCGACGCCGACGAAGTGGATACCGCGCTCGCGCAGGTCCTTCTCGCGCCGCCGGGTGTCCGCGAAGTGGGCGTTGCCGCCGTCGATGATGACGTCGCCCTCCTCCAGCAGCGGGGCGAACTCCTCGATCACGGCGTCCGTCGGGTCGCCGGCCTTCACCATGATGACCAGTCGGCGGGGCCGCTCCAGCGCCGCCACGAACTCCTCGGCCGACTCCGTGGCGACGAATGTGCCCTCGTCACCGAACTCGTCCACCAGGGCACGGGTCTTCGACGCGGTGCGGTTGTGCAGAGCCACGGTGAAACCGTTGCGGGCGAAGTTCCGGGCGAGGTTGCGGCCCATCACCGCGAGCCCCGTGACACCGATCTGGGCTGTACCACTCATGCGTGTGCTCCTGGATATCCGTCGAATTGTGCCGTGCACGGCCAGTAAAGACCCCCGGACCCGGGCACGCCAAGAAAAACCCGCGGGCAGGGCGCCGACCGGGCCGGACCGCCGGGGAGGGATACGTATCTCCGAACACGGCTGTTCACCCCGTCCCCTCCCGCGCGCGCCCGCCGCGGGACGCGCCCCCGCGAGCTGCCCGGATCTGCTCGCCGCTGCCCGAATACGGGCTCCGTTTCCGGGCACGGGCTGGACCGTACCGGGCGCCGATCGGGCACCGGAGTGCCGCCATTCGGGCAGTGATCCGCGCAACACCGACCCCTTCAAGGGGTGTGACCAGGGCATACGGTCCTGGTCGAACGGGCAGACTCGGACTCACTCAATGCTGTGAAGAGCCTGGTCGCAGCGGGTTCCCTGCTTGTACAAACGACGCATGAGCCCGAACGGGTGCTGAGCCGCAGCAAAGCAGGGAAGTGTGTGGTCGTGGACACCGACGAGCGTCGACGAGAAATCCTGGAGATCGCCCGGAGCGACGGGTCGGTGGAAGTCACCGCACTGGCCGGGAGGCTTCAGGTCGCCAAGGAGACCGTACGGCGGGACCTGCACGCCCTGGAGGGGCACGGGCTGGTACGGCGCACCCACGGTGGTGCCTATCCCGTGGAGAGCGCCGGATTCGAGACGACCCTGGCGGTGCGCACCACCCGGCTCGTCCCCCAGAAGTCCCGGATCGCGGTGGCCGCCGCCGATCTGCTCGGTGACGCCGAGACGGTCTTCGTCGACGAGGGGTTCACGCCGCAGCTCGTCGCCGAGGCGCTGCCCCGCGACCGGCCGCTGACCGTGGTCACCGCGTCCCTCGCCGTGGCCACCGCCCTCGCCGACGCCGAGAAGATCGCCGTCCTGCTGCTCGGCGGCCGGGTGCGCGGTTCCACGATGGCCACCGTCGACCACTGGACCACCCGGATGCTCTCCGAATTCGTCATCGACCTGGCGTACGTCGGGGCGAACGGCATCTCGCGCGAGTACGGGCTCACCACCCCCGACCCCGCCGTGAGCGAGGTGAAGGCCCAGGCGATGCGCAGCGCCCGCCGCAGGGTCTTCACCGGGATCCACACCAAGTTCGGCGCGGTGAGCTTCTGCCGCTTCGCCGAGGTCGGCGACTTCGAGTCCATCGTCACGGACTCGGGGCTGCCCTCGGCGGAGGCCCAGCGGTACTCGCTGCTGGGACCGCAGGTCATACGCGTCTGACGGCGGATCCGTGCCCGACCGCGCACCGCACCACCCCTGACATCTCGTCACCCCCCGCGGGCACCGGCCACCCCGGCGTACCGCCCTCCCTCTCACCATCCCCCATTTCCCACCCGAACAATCAGGAGATCTCACATGCACTTCCAACAACGACGTCGTGGAGTCCGCATGCGTATCGGCGCGAGCGTGGCCTTGACGGCGCTTCTCGCGGGGTGCAGTGGCGCGGGTGGGGGTTCCTCCGCCGGCGGCGACGACACGCTCAACGTACTCATGGTGAACAACCCGCAGATGGTCGACCTGCAGAAGCTGACCGCGGACAACTTCACCAAGGAAACCGGCATCAAGGTGAACTTCACCGTCCTGCCGGAGAACGACGTCCGGGACAAGATCACCCAGGACTTCTCCAACCAGGCCGGCCAGTACGACGTTGCCACCATCAGCAACTTCGAGGTGCCGTTCTTCGCGAAGAACGGCTGGCTGCACGCGCTCGACGAGTACACCCAGAAGGACAAGGAGTTCGACCAGGGCGACATACTCAAGCCCCTCTCCGACTCCCTCACCGCGGAGGACGGCAAGCTCTACGGGCAGCCCTTCTACGGTGAGTCGTCCTTCCTGATGTACCGCAAGGACGTCTTCGAGGCGAAGAAGCTGACCATGCCCGACAAGCCCACCTGGCAGCAGGTCGCGGACCTCGCCGCCAAGGCGGACGGCGCGGAGAAGGGCATGAAGGGCATCTGTCTGCGCGGGCTGCCCGGCTGGGGCGAGGTCATCGCGCCGCTGACGACCGTGGTCAACACCATGGGCGGCACCTGGTTCACCAAGGACTGGGAGGCCCAGCTCGACTCGCCCGAGTTCACCAAGGCCACCCAGTTCTACGTCGACCTGGTGCGCGAGCACGGTGAGGCCGGCGCCCCGCAGGCCGGTTACGCCGAGTGCCTCAACAACATGACCCAGGGCAAGTCGGCCATGTGGTACGACGCCACCGCCGGCGCCGGCTCGCTGGAGGCCAAGGGCTCCCCGGTCAAGGGCAAGATCGGCTACGTGCCCGCCCCGGTCGACAAGACGGACAGCTCCGGCTGGCTCTACACCTGGGCCTGGGGCATGCAGAAGGCGTCCAGCAAGACCGACAGCGCCTGGAAGTTCATCTCCTGGGCGTCCAGCAAGGAGTACGAGACCCTCGCCGGTGAGAAGGCCGGCTGGTCGAACGTCCCGGCCGGCAAGCGCGCCTCGACGTACGAGAACCCGGACTACCTGAAGGAAGCCGCCGCGTTCGCCGAGGTGACCAAGGACGCCATCGCCAACGCCAACCCCACCGACCCGGGCACCCAGCCCCGTCCCACCGTCGGCATCCAGTTCGTCGACATCCCCGAGTTCACCGACCTCGGCACCAAGGTCTCGCAGGAGATCAGTGCCGCCATCGCCGGCAAGAAGACCGTGGCCGAAGCGCTCAAGAACTCGCAGGCGCTGGCCGAAAAGGTGGGCAAGGACCAGAAGTGAGTACCTCCGTCAGCACACCCCCACACTACCCGGCCGGGGCGCCGCGCCCCACCGCGTCGCACCAGGCCGGCCGGGGAGGCTCCCGGGCCCGCGCCTGGGCCACCCGGGCTCCCCTCCTGCCCGCCCTGATCTTCCTGATCGCGGTCACCCAACTGCCCTTCGTAGCAACCCTGTTCATCTCGCTCTTCGACTGGAACTCGCTCGCCCCCGACGACCGCAGCTTCGCCGGGCTCAGCAACTACGGCTCGGTGTTCACCGACGCGAGCCTGCGCGAATCGGTCTTCACCACCGTGCTGCTCACGGCGACCGTCGTGATCGCCAGCGTGGTGCTCGGACTGCTGCTCGCGCTGCTGCTCGACCGCAAGTTCATCGGCCGCGGCTTCGTCCGTACGCTGCTGATCACCCCGTTCCTGCTGGTCCCGGTCTCGGCCGCGCTCATGTGGAAGCACGTCCTCTACAACCCCGAGTACGGGCTCCTCAACGGCGGCTGGGCCTGGTTCACCGGGCTCTTCGGCGTGGAGAACCCCACCCAGCCCGACTGGATCTCCGACATGCCGCTGCTCGCGGTCGAGGCCGCGCTGATCTGGCAGTGGACCCCGTTCATGATGCTCATCCTGCTCGCCGGGCTCCAGAGCAGGCCCGCCGAGATCATGGAGGCGGCCAAGCTGGACGGCGCGACCGGATGGCAGATGTTCGGCTATCTGACCCTGCCCCACCTGCGCCGCTACCTCGAACTGGGCATCCTGCTCGGCTCGATCTACATCGTGCAGAACTTCGACGCCGTGTTCACCCTCACCTCCGGGGGCCTCGGCACCGCGAACCTGCCGTACACCATCTACCAGACCTTCTACCAGGCTCACGAGTACGGACTGGCCTCCGCCGCCGGAGTCGTCGTCGTGATCGGCACGATCGTGATCGCGACCTTCGCCCTGCGCGTCGTCTCGTCCCTCTTCAGTGAGGAGGCGAACCGCGCGTGAGTACTCTCTCCGTTTCCAACAGCGCTGTGTCCGGCAGGTCACACGCCACCACGTACGACAAGTACGCCCCCGCCGCCCGGCGGGCCAGGCGGCGCTCCGCCGGGCTGGGCCTGCTGGCCTGGATCGTCGGTATCGTCTTCTGCCTGCCGGCGCTCTGGATGCTGCTCACCTCCTTCCACACGGAGGCCGACGCGGCGACCAACCCGCCCTCCCTCACCGCCGGACTCACCCTCGACAGCTACCGGGTGTTCTTCGGCGAGGGCGGCGGCGCGAGCCCCTGGCCGCCGCTGATCAACTCCGTGACCGCGTCGTTCTTCTCCACGCTCTTCGTGCTCGTGCTGGCCCTGCCGGCGGCGTACGCGCTCTCCATCAAGCGCGTGGAGAAGTGGACGGACGTCATGTTCTTCTTCCTCTCCACGAAGATGCTGCCGGTGGTCGCCGGGCTGCTGCCCGTCTACCTCTTCGCGAAGAACGTCGGCATGCTGGACAACATCTGGCTGCTGGTCATCCTCTACACCTCGATGAACCTGCCGATCGCGGTGTGGATGATGCAGTCCTTCCTCGCGGACGTACCGGTCTCCATCATCGAGGCCGCGCAGGTGGACGGCGCCCGGCTGCCGACCGTCCTGCTGCGGGTGGTGGCGCCGGTGGCCGCCCCGGGTATCGCGGCGACCTCACTGATCTGTTTCATCTTCAGTTGGAACGAGCTGCTCTTCGCCCGGGTGCTCACCGGGGTGACGGCACAGACCGCCCCCGTGTTCCTGACGGGCTTCGTCACCAGCCAGGGGCTCTTCCTCGCCCAACTGTGCGCGGCCTCCGTCGTTGTGTCCCTGCCGGTGCTCGCCGCAGGTTTCGCCGCCCAGGACAAGCTGGTCCAGGGCCTTTCTCTTGGAGCTGTGAAGTAATGAGGGCTGCGATCGTCGAAGCCGTCGGCAAGGTCTCCGTCACGACGGTTCCCGACCCCACCCCTGGCCCTCGGGACGTGGTTGTCTCCGTTGCCGCGTGCGGACTGTGCGGCACCGATCTGCACATCCTGCAGGGCGAGTTCGCGCCCACGCTGCCGATCATCCCGGGGCACGAGTTCGCCGGTGAGATCGTCGGGATCGGCACCGACGTCACCGAGCTGGCGATCGGCGACAAGGTCGCCGTCGACCCGTCCCTGTACTGCCACGAATGCCGCTACTGCCGGACCGGACGGGGCAACCTGTGCGACCGGTGGAACGCGATCGGGGTCAGCAAGCCGGGCGGGGCCGCCGAGTTCGCCGTCGCGCCCGTCGCCAACTGTGTCAAGCTGCCCGACCACATCGACGTGAAGGACGCGGCCCTGATCGAGCCGCTCTCCTGCGCGGTACGCGGATACGACGTGCTCAGGTCGACGCTCGGCGCCGAGGTGCTGATCTACGGCTCGGGCACCATGGGCCTGATGATGCTGGAGCTGGCCAAGCGCACCGGCGCCGCCTCCGTGGACATGCTCGACATCAACCCGGAGCGGCTGGCGACCGCCGGCAAGCTCGGCTGCTCGCGCTCCGGTTCCTCGGCGGACGAGTTCGACCGGCCCACCGGCTGGGACGTCGTCATCGACGCCACCGGCAACGCGGGCGCCATCCAGGACGGTCTGGGCCGGGTCGCCAAGGGCGGTACGTTCCTCCAGTTCGGCGTCGCCGACTACGCCACGACCGCCGTCATCGAGCCGTACCGGATCTACAACCAGGAGATCACGATCACCGGCTCCATGGCGGTACTGCACAGCTACGAGCGGGCCGCCGCGCTCTTCGCCTCCGGGGTGCTCGACCCGGCGGTCTTCATCAGCGACCGGCTGCCGCTGGAGGAGTACCCGCAGGCCATCGAGAAGTTCAAGGCGGGCCAGGGACGCAAGATCGTGGTCCAGCCGTGACCGAGGTTCCACCCGGCGCCGTACTGGTGATGGGCGAGGCGCTCATCGACCTCGTCCCCGTACCGGACGCCCCGGAGACCTACCGGGCCCAGCCCGGCGGCGCGCCCGCCAATGTCGCGGCCGGACTGGCCCGGCTCGGTACGCCGAGCTGGTTCGCCGGGGCGCTGGGCGGCGACGGCTTCGCCCGGCTGATCGAGCGCTGGCTGGCCGACGCCGGGACGGAACTCGGCCTGTGCGCACGCTCGGAGCTGCCCACGACGCTCGCGGTCGCCGACCCGGGCCCGGACGGCACCGGCTACCACTTCCACCTCGATGAGACGGCGACGTTCCGGCTGCCGGACCACGCGGCGCGAGTGGAGCGGTTCGCCGCCGTGTACGTGGGCGGGGTCGCCGCCGTCGTCGAACCGGCGGCCAGGGCCGTCGCGGCCACCGCCCGCGCGGGCGCCGCGCGTTCGCTGCTGGTGGTGGACCCCAATGTGCGCGAGGACCGGACGCTCGACCCGGAGTCCGCCCCGCGGTTGCTGCGCGAACTCTGCTCGCTGGCCCATGTCGTGAAGGCGAGCGACGAGGACCTGTCCCGGCTCTGGCCGGGCACGGACCCCGACGAGAGCTGCCGGCGGCTGGCCGCGGAGGGCCGCCTGGTGGTGCTCACCCGGGGCGCCAAGGGCGCCACGGCGTTCGCCGGGGACGCGGAGCCGGTCTCCGTGCCCGCGGTGCCGGTGCAGGTGGTCAACACCATCGGCGCCGGTGACGCGTTCATGGCCGGCGTCATCAACTGGCTGACCGCGCACGGCGTGGGCGGGCCCGGCGGCGTCGCCGGGCTGCCCCGTGAGCAGGTGACGGAGATGCTGGACTTCGCGTCCCGGGTGGCGGCCTCGGTCTGCGCCCGGACCGGCACGGAACTGACGAGACCGCCGGGCAACTGACCGCTCCCGTACGGCGTTCGCCGTACCCGGACCACGCAGTGGGGCGGGGGGCCCCCCCCCCCGCCCCGCCCCCCCCCCCCCCCCCCGCGGGCGGGCCCCCCCCCCCCCCCGCGGGGGGCCCCCCCGGGATGTGGGCAACACCCCGCCCCCCCCCCCCGCCGGCGG
>NZ_JBIWFO010000001.1:915013-976005 GCF_044763125.1 Streptomyces sp. NPDC096310
GCGCGTGAAGCGCCCTCCCCGGGGGGCAACGGCCCCGCCCCGTGGGGGGGGCCCCGGCCCCCCCCCCCGGGGGGGGCCCGGCCCCGCCCCGCGGGGCGCGGCGACGGCCCACCGCGCGTGCGGGCCTTCTCCGTACCCGGCCGGAGGGATACCCGCGGTGAATTTCGCACTGACCGGGACGCCACGGCTGCCGGGATGGCACGCTGTGTGCCGATACGCGGCCGTCCGGTGACCGGGACGCGGCCGGTGAGGCCTTGTCACGGTCCTCACGGAGCCTTTACGTTGGCCGCTGCGACGTGTCCTACAGCCAGTGGGGGAGCCACATCATGGCCGCAACCGGTCGGCATCGCCGATACCAGCCGAGCCGTATCAACCGTGCGTCGCTCACCGTCACGGCGGGCGGGGCGGGCATGGCGCTGCCGCTCCTCGCCGCGGCGACCGCGCACGCGGCGCCGGTGGACGTGTGGGAGAAGGTCGCGGCCTGCGAGTCGACCCACAACTGGCAGATCAACACCGGCAACGGCTATTACGGCGGACTCCAGTTCACCCAGTCCACCTGGGAGGCGTACGGCGGCGCCCGCTACGCGCCGCGAGCCGATCTCGCTACCAAGGACCAGCAGATCGCCGTCGCCGAGAAGGTGCTCAAGGGCCAGGGTCCCGGCGCCTGGCCCGCCTGCTCGGTCCGCGCCGGGCTGGCCCGGGGCGGCGACGCGCCCGAGATCACCCCGGCGAAGGCCCACGACACCGGGACCGCCGTCCGGGCCGACGCCCGGACGCGGAGCGCCCCCGCGAAGGCCGAGCCGAAGCGGACCGAGGCCGGGAAGGCCGCCTCGCCCACCTCCGTACCGACCCAGCGCGAGGGGTACACCGTCGCCCGCGGGGACTCCCTCTCGGGGATCGCCGTCGAGCAGTCAGTCAAGGGCGGCTGGCAGCGGCTGTACGAGGAGAACCGCCGGGTCATCGGCACCGACCCCGACCTGATCTTCCCCGGGCAGAAGCTGGTGCTCCAGGCGCCCGCCAAGGGCGCCGAGGAGACGGCGGCGCCCGTCCCCTCGGTCCCCTCGAAGAAGCGCGCCGAGACGCCGAAGCAGACCACGAAGCCGCGGGAGACGGCGGAGCCGAAGCAGCGGGAGAAGCCGAAGCAGCAGGAGAAGAAGGCCGAGGCGACGAAGACCGAGGAGAAGCGGCAGGTCAAGGCCGAGGCCCCGGCCGCGAAGCCGAAGACCGGCGCCATGACCGCCCCGGTCTCCGCCTCCACCGGCACCCAGTACCGCCAGGCCGGCTCCTGGGCCAGCGGCTACCACACGGGCGTCGACTTCCCCGTCCCCACCGGCACCTCGGTGAAGGCCGTCGCCGCCGGCCGCGTGGTCTCCGCGGGCTGGGCCGGCGCGTACGGCTACCAGGTCGTCATCCGGCACACGGACGGCAAGTACAGCCAGTACGCGCACCTCTCCGCGCTCACCGTGCGCGAGGGACAGAGCGTCGGCGGCGGCCAGCGGATCGCCCGTTCAGGATCCACCGGCAACAGCACGGGACCGCATCTCCATTTCGAGATGCGTACGGGGCCCGGCTACGGCTCCGACATCGACCCGCTCGCCTACCTGCGCGCGGGCGGCGTCCGCCTCTGACGCCCGATCCGGTTCCCGTGGCGGCCGGACGGCCGGGGCCGATGACCCCGCGCCGCCCTGCCGCGCCGCCCGGGACGCGGCCAGCCGCTCCGTGGTGAGCAGGATCAGCCCGCCCGCGGCGACGACACCCGAGGCCAGCGCCAGCGCCGTACCCAGCGCCCCGTAGCGGAACTCCTCACCGAACAGTGTCAGCCCCACGGCCGCCGCCACCACCGGGTTCACGACCGTGACCGTGGCCAGCGGTCCGGCCAGCCCCGCGCCCCGGTACGACGCCTGCGAGAGCAGCAGCCCGCCCGCCGCGAGGACCGCGATCACCGCCAGGCTCGGCAGCTGCACGGTCGGCCGGTCCGAGGTCCAGTCCACCGCGACCGTCTTGGTGAAGACCGAGGCGATGCCGAACGCCACCCCCGCCGAGGCCGCCAGCAGCATGCTCCGTACGGCGGGCCGCCCCACCAGCTGCGCGACCAGGAAGAGCAGGCCCACCGTGCCGAACGTGGCGGCGGCCAGGACCAGCCGCTCCCCGCCGTCCAGCGAGTGCGTGTCCGTCCCCTCGGTGAGGGCGAGCAGCCCCGCCAGCCCCACGGACGCCAGGAGCGCGCCCCGCCACGCGGTGCGGCCGGCCCTGCGCCCCACGAAGAGCGCCGCCATGGGCAGCGCGAAGACGATGGTGAGCGCGCCGAGCGGCTGGACGACGCTGAGCGGCCCGTACGCCAGTGCGACGACATGCAGGGCCGCCCCGAGCCCGTTGAGGGCCACGGCGGCCCACCAGAGCCCGTGGTGCAGCGGTGCGTACGGGCGGGCCGGGGTGTCCGTGGCGACATGCTCCTGGAGGATCGCCCCGGACGCGTAGGCGACCGCGGAGACCAGGGACAGGAGAACGGACAGGGCGAGTGCACTCATGCCTTCCACGATCTCTCGCCCGGACGGTCCGCGCGTCGTCCTGGAGAGGTCAATCCGGCGTAATGCGAGAGGATGACGTGCCGGGGCCGATCTACACCCGTGGGCGGTGCCCCAGGTCAGCGCGATCCCCATGGGTCCCGGGCGGGGCCGTCCCGGGACGGGCGAACCGGACACACCGCCACCCCGCGCCCATCGGCGGTGGCGGAGCGTGACCGCCGCCGCGGGGCCCCTCTCAGAGCATCCGGCGCCGCCGCCCCAGCCAGGTCTGGGCGATCACCACGACCGCCAGGAAGGCGCCGCTGACCACCTGTTGGTAGGCGGAGTCCAGCGAGCCGATCTGGTTGATGACGTTCTGGATGACCTTCAGCAGCAGCACCCCGACGAGCGACCCGCTGATGAAGCCGAAGCCGCCGGTGAGCAGGGTGCCCCCGATGACGACGGCGGAGATCGCCTCCAGCTCCATCCCCGCGCCGAGAATGGTCACCCCGGAGACCAGCCAGGCCGCGTTGAGCGCCCCGGCGAGCCCGGCGCAGAGCCCCGAGAGGGTGTAGACGGCGATCTTCGTACGGGCGACCGGGGCGCCCATCAGCGCCGCCGCGTCCTCGTTGCCGCCGACCGCGTACACGTACTGGCCGAAACGGCTGCGGCGCAGCACGACCGCGCCCAGCACGAAGAGCGCCGCCGTGATCCACACCGGCAGGCCGATCCCGAACAGGGTGTCCTGGCCGAGCCGGGCGAAGAAGGACGTCCCGTCCACCAGATAGGTGTTCGCGCCCTCGTCGGTGACCGAGAGCAGTACCCCGCGTGCCAGCAGCATCGCGGCGAGCGTGACGATGAACGGGGCCAGCCGCGCCCGGGCGATCAGCAGACCGTTGACCAGGCCGATCAGCCCGCAGACCGCCAGCGGCAGCAGCAGCGCGACAGCCGTGCCGTACCGCGAGCCCCAGGCCGCGAGCACCCCGCCGAGCGCGAAGAGCGAACCCACCGAGAGATCGATCCCACCGGTGATGATCACGAAGGTCATACCGAGGGCGACCACGGCGAGGAAGGCCGAGGAGACCGCCATGTTCGCCAGGTTGTCGCCGGTCGCGAAGGTGTCGAAGCCGATCGAGGCGGCGACGGCCACCACCACCAGGGTGACGAGCGCCCCGTGCCGCTGGGCGAGCGCGCTGAGGCGTTCCGCCCGGCTCGCGCCGTACGGATCCCCTTCGTCGTTCAGGGAGTTGGCCTCCTGGGCCTCCACCGTGGTCACCGCTTCCCCCGTTCCCGTGCCGCGTACACCGCGAGCACGATCACCACGGCCTGGGCGATCTGGGTCCAGGACGGCGGCAGGTCGTGTTTGATGAGCGTGGCGGTCAGGAGCTGGATGAGCACGGCGCCCGCCACGGTCCCGCCGATCCTGATCCGGCCGCCGCTCAGCGGCGTACCACCCACCACCACGGCGGTGATGGCCGACAGCTCCATCAGGGTGCCGAGCGAGGTCGGGTCGCTCGCCTGGAGCCTGGCGGTGGCCAGCACCCCGGCGACGGCGGCCAGGACGCCCGAGCCGACGTAGACGAGGATCAGCACCCGGCGCACCGGCAGCCCCGCGAGCCGGGCCGCCGGCCGGCTGTCACCGATCGCGAGGAGCTGCCGGCCGAAGGTCGTGCGCCGTACGGTGAAGCCCACCACGAGCGCCAGCGCGGCGGCGATCAGCACCGGATACGGCACGCCCAGCAGATCGCCCGAGCCCAGCGAGGCCAGACCCGGATCCCTGACGTCCTTGAGCTGGGGGAGCAGCACCAGGGCGAGCCCGCGCCCGGCGACCATCAGCGCGAGCGTCGCCACGATGGGCTGCACCCCGACGAACGCGACCAGCGAGCCGTTGGCGAGCCCGACCGCGGCCCCGCCCACCACGGCCACCAGCAGCGCGATCCAGGGCCCGTACCCGAGATAGAGCGAGAGCAGCGAGGTGGAGAGCGCCATCACCGCGCCCACCGAGAGGTCCACGCCCTCGCTGCCGATGGCCAGCGCCATCCCGAGCGCCACGATGATGACGGGGGCGACCTGCACGGCCTGGGTGCGGAAGTTCTCCGCGGACAGGAAGTGCGGGGTGAGCAGGACATTGGCGAGCAGCAGGGCGGCCACGCCCGCGTAGACGCCGTACTCCTGAAGGAGCGTCAGCAGCCGCGCCCGGTCCACCGGGACGCGCCGCGGCGCCGCGAGATCAGTCATGGCGGGCCTCGTCCTCCTGGGATACGCCCCCGGCCGCGATGGCGTGCAGCAGCCGGTCCCCCGTCACCTCGGAACCGGTCAACTCGGCCACCACCGCACCGTCCTTGAGCACCACGACCCGGTCGGAGCCCTCGATCAGCTCCTCCATGTCGGAGGAGATCAGCACCACCCCGAGCCCCTCGCCCGCGAGTTCGTCGATCAGCCCCTGCACCTCCGCCTTCGCGCCGACGTCGATACCGCGCGTGGGCTCGTCCAGGAGCAGCACCTTGGGGCGCATCGCCAGCCACCGGGCGAGCAGCACCTTCTGCTGGTTGCCCCCGGACAGCTCACCGACCTTCTGGTGCGGACCCGACGCCTTGATGCGCAGCCGCCTCATGAAGGTGTCCACCAGCCGGTCGATCCTGGCGTCGTCGACCAGCCCGAAACGCGCCAGCTCCGGCAGCGCGGCCAGCGCGATGTTCTCCCGTACGGAGAGTCCGGGGACGATGCCCTCGGCCTTGCGGTCCTCGGGCAGCAGACTGATGCCGGCCCGGATCGCGGCGGGCGTGGACCCGGTCCGTACGGGCGCGCCCGCCACCACCACCCGGCCCGAGTCGGGCTGCAGCGCGCCCGCGATGGCCTTCGCCGTCTCGCTGCGGCCCGAACCGAGCAGCCCGCCGAGCCCGACCACCTCGCCGGGCCGCACCCGTACCGACACCCCGTGCAGTACCTGACGTAATGTCAGATCCTTTGCCTCCAGGACGGGTTCACCGGTCGTCTCGTGCCCGCCGGAGAACTTGGTGAGCCCTTCGCCGCGCACCTCGCCCATCTCGCGCCCCAGCATCAGCGAGACCAGCCGCAGCCGGTCCAGTCCGGCGATCGGGCCGGTGTGCACCCGGCGGCCGTCGCGCAGCACGGTGACGGTGTCGCAGATCTCGTACAGCTCGTCCAGCCGGTGGCTGACGTAGATCACCGCGATCCCGCGCTCCCTGAGCATCCGGATCACCCCGAACAGGGTGCGGACCTCACGCGGTTCGAGCGACGAGGTGGGCTCGTCCATGACGACGACCCGCGCGTCGACCGAGACCGCCCGCGCCAGCGCCACCATCTGCTGGGCGCCGATGCCCAGCGAGCGCAGCGGCCGGCGGACGTCCACCCGCAGCCCGAGACCGCGCAGCACCTCGTCCGCTGCGCGGTGCATCCGCCCGAAGTCGATCAGCCCGAGCCGGCCGCGGGGCTCGCGCCCCAGGAAGAGATTGCGGGCCACGCTCATCAGAGGGACGAGGTTGACCTCCTGGTAGATGGTGGAGATCCCGGCGTGCTGCGCCTCCAGCGGGGTGGCGAACCGTACCGGCTCGCCCCGCAGGACGATCTCGCCCCCGTCGGGCCGGTACACGCCGGTGAGCACCTTGATGAGGGTGGACTTGCCCGCGCCGTTCTCGCCGATCAGCGCGTGGACCTCACCGGGGCCGACGGCGAGGTCCACCCCGTCGAGCGCCCGCGCGCCCGGGAAGGACTTGGTCAGCCCGGTGACCGACAGCAGTTCGGTCGGTGCGCCGGCGGTCCCTGTGTCGGACGGCACGTCAGTAGGCCTTGCCCAGATCGGCCTTGGCGTTCTCGGGGGTGTACGCGGTGTCCTGGATGACGATGTCCTGGGAGACCTTCTCGCCCCGGGTGAAGGTGTCCAGGGTCTGGAAGGCCAGCGGTCCGAAGCGCGGATTGGACTCGATGACACCGGAGATCCAGCCGTCGACGATGGACCGCACCGCGTTGCGCGTGCCGTCGACGGTCACGATCTTGACGTCGCCCGCCTTCTTGCCCGCGCTCTTGAGGGCGTTGACGGCGCCGAGGCCCATCTCGTCGTTCTCGGCGTAGATCCCGGTGATGTCCGGGTTGGACTGGATGAGCTGTTCGGTGACCTGCTGGCCCTTCTCGCGGGCGAACTCGCCGGTCTGCTCGAACACCACCTGGAGCCCGGGTGCCCCGGCCTTGATCCGGTCCTTGAACCCCTTGGTGCGTTCGGTGGTGACATTGTTCCCGGCGGCGCCGAGCAGAATGGCGACCTTGCCCTTGCCGCCCGTCGCCTCGATCATCCGGTCCGCCGCGCGCTTGCCCTGCTCGACGAAGTCCGAGCCGATGAAGCTCACATAGTCCTTGCAGGCCGTCGCGTTGATCTTCCGGTCGATGGTGATGATCGGGATCTTCTTCGCCGCGGCGGAGCGCAGCACCGGGCCCCAGCCGTCCGAGTTGAGCGGCGCGATGACCAGCAGGTCGGCGCCCTTGGTGATCAGGTCCTGGACATCGCTGATCTGCTTGGAGAACTGCGACTGGGCGTTGGCCGTGAGGAGCTTGACGCCCCGGTCGGCCGCCTCCGCCTTGATGGAGGCCGTCTCCGCGATCCGGAAGGGGTTGGCCTCCTTCTCGGACTGGGAGAAGCCGACGGTCGCGCCGTCCAGATCCAGCTTCTTCCCGCCGAACTGGTCGATCCCGCAGGTCGCGTCGGTCCCGGCGCTGGGGGAGGCCACCACCTGGTCGCCGCCCCCGGCCGCCGCCTCGCTGTCACCGGAGGCGTCGTCCTCCGACTTGGCGCAGCCGGTCAGGGCGAGTGCGGCGACGAGACTCGCGGCGAGAACGGTCGTGGTGGTGGAACGGACAGCGGAAGACTTCATGGCGGAACCCCATCTCGGCACGGCCCCGGCGCGAGGAACACCGCCCGGGAGATCTGCTCGTACGGTCTGCTGGTCTGCACGGTCTGCTGCGCTTGTTCGGAAGGTTTTTTACATCGTTGTACGGATCCTGTAAACCCTTCGCGCGAGAACGGCGCCACACGGTCCCCGGACCGCTCCGGACGGGCACGTCACGCTCTGCCGAGCGTGGACTCCCGCTCCACCAGCCGGAATTCCGCGCGGAGTTCACGCGCCCGCGGCTCGCCCGTGCCGTGGTCACCGGCCGGTTCCCGGCCGCCGTCCAGCCGCTCCACGAGGGACTGCACGGCGAGCCGCGCGATGGTGTGTTTCGCGGGCGAGACGGTGGTCAGGGTGACCGTCCCGTACCGGCCCTCCGTGACGTCGTCGAAGCCCACCACCGCCACATCGGCGGGGACCCGCAGCCCGCGCTCGGAGAGCACCCGCATCGCGCCGATGGCGATCAGGTCGTTGTACGCGAAGACCGCGTCCGGCAGCTCGCCCGAGTCCAGCAGCCGGGCCATCGCCGTCGCGCCGTCCGCGTGTGCCCAGCCGCCGGTCGGCGCGATCAGCGAGTCCGGCGCGGGCATCCCCACCGCCGCCAACTCCGCACGCCAGCCGCGCAGCCGGAGCTGGGAGGGCTCGTTGACCCGGTCGGTGCGCGCCCCGAGGAAGGCGATCCGCGACCGGCCCAGTGTGAGCAGATGGCGTACGGCGGTCCTGGCCGCCGCGACATTGTCGATCGCGATGTGGTCGTAGGGCAGGTCGTACTCCCGCTCGCCGAGCAGCACCAGCGGCGCGTCCTGGTCACGGCCGCGCAGATCCTCCGCCTCCAGTTCGATGGGGCTCAGGATCAGCCCGTCGATGACCCGCGCCCGGAACCCCTGGCTGACCAGGATCTCCCGCTCCCGGCTGCCCCCGGTGTGATCGAGCAGCACGGTGTACTCGTGCTCGGCGGCGGCGTCGATGACCGCGCCCGCCAGCTCGGCGAAGTACGGATTGCCCAGCTCGGGCACGGCCAGCGCGAGGATGCCCGTACGGCCCTTGCGGAGATGACGGGCCGTCAGGTTCGGCACGTATCCCAGCTCGTCGATGGCCCGCTGCACCCGGGACCGCATGGAGGGGGTGACATGCCGGTAGTTGTTGACCACGTTCGACACGGTCTTGATGGAGACACCCGCGCGCTCCGCGACATCCTTGAGGCTGACGCTCACCGATATCTGCTCCCCGACTCTGGACAGTGCCGCAAAGGGCGTGCTGTCATGCCAACTGCCGTTCCTTCCAACGTTGTACAGACTGTCGCAACGAGCCGCCACCCTCTCATCGCAAGGAGGATTTGTGCGCATCCGAAGAAAACTGGCCCTCCTGCTCGCCGCCGTCCTCGGCGTCGCCGGACTCACCGCGGCCCCCGCCGCCTCGGCCGCGGACGACCCGGCCGACGTGCACGGACTCAAGGGCGAGTACTACACCCAATCCGCCCCCGGCGCCTTCGATTTCCACACGCTGAAGGCCACCGTGTTCGACCCGGTCATCGACTTCGCCAACCTGGAGCCGCGGCTGTCCGCCACCACCGGACAGGCCGACGACGTCTCCGTACGCTGGACCGGGAAGATCGTCCCGGCCACCTCCGGCGCCCACACCTTCTCGATGACCGGCGACAACGGCTTCCGGCTCTGGGTCGACGGACGCCTCGCCATCGACCACTGGGTCGACGACTGGGACAAGGAACAGACCGCCCAGCCACTCGACCTGACGCAGGGTCAGGCCTACGACATCAAGGTGGAGTACTTCGAGCACTACGGCGGTTCGAACCTCCGCCTCCGCTGGACCGAGCCCGGCGGCGTCAAGAAGCCCGTACCGGCCTCCGCCTTCCGGCTGCCCGACGGCTTCGCGTACAACGGCGCCCTCGCCACCACCGTCCTGCCCGACGGCCGCACCCTGCGCCTGGACTTCGGACAGAGGCTCGCCGCCCCGCCCGCCGGTCTGGCCGGCCACCTCGGCGCGGTCATCGGCGGCGCGCAGTGGCCGCTCGGCACCGTCAGGAAGGACCCGAAGGACGCCCGGCGGCTGCTGGTCACGCTCAAGGAACCGGTCGTCGGCAGAGGCGGCAGCGCCGACCTCCGCTACGACGGGTCCGGCGGCCTCACCGCCCACGACGGCGCCCCCGTCGACCCCTTCTGGAGCAGCGGACCCAACACCTCGGAGTACCAGCTCACCACCCCCTGGGCCAAGGAGGTCGGGCCGGGCAACGCCCATCCCGAGTACCCCAGGCCGCAGTTGACCCGCGACGCCTGGCAGAACCTCAACGGGCAGTGGCAGTTCGCCGCCGCCACCAAGGGCGAGCAGCCGCCGGTCGGCAAGAACCTCCGCGAGCGGATCCTCGTCCCCTACCCCGTGGAGTCGGAACTCTCCGGCGTCGAACGGCACGAGGACCGCATGTGGTACCGCCGCACCTTCACCGTTCCCTCCTCCTGGCAGGTGGGCCAGGGCAAGCGGCTCAACCTCAACTTCGACGCCGTCGACTGGCAGGCCGAGGTCTATGTCAACGGCGTCAAGGTCACCGAGCACAAGGGCGGTTACGACCGCTTCACCGCCGATGTCACCGACGCCCTGAAGCCCGGCCGCACCCAGGAGCTGATCGTCGGCGTCTACGACCCCACCGACTCCAAGGACGGCGAGAACCCGCCGATCGGCAAGCAGCGCCTGGACCCCAGCGGCATCTGGTACACGCCGTCCTCCGGGATCTGGCAGACGGTGTGGATGGAGCCGGTAGCAGCCGACCACATCGGCTCCCTCAAGCTCACCCCCGACGTCGCCGGTGAGGAGCTCGCCGTCGAGGTGCGTGGCCTGCGGGACGGCGTACGGGTCACGGCCACCGCGTACGACGGCCGGCGCAAGGTCGCCGCGGTCACCGGCCGCAGCGGCGAAGCCCTCAGCGTGCCGGTCCGCGAGCCCCACCTGTGGTCGCCGGACGACCCCCACCTCTACCGGCTCGAAGTGACGGCCGGCAAGGACCGCGTCGGCAGCTACTTCGGGATGCGCTCGCTCACGGTCGAGAAGGTCGACGGCACCCCCAGGACCGTCCTCAACGGCACGCCCACCTTCCTGATGGCCACCCTCGACCAGGGCTTCTGGCCGGACGGGCTGCACACCGCGCCGACCGACGAGGCCCTCGCGTACGACCTGAAGACGCACAAGAAGCTCGGCTACAACTCCGTACGCAAACACATCAAGGTCGAACCCGACCGGTGGTTCTACTGGGCGGACCGGCTCGGTCTGCTGGTCTGGCAGGACATGCCCGCCATGAACACGGTCAATCCGAACGCGGCGTCCCGTGCCCAGTACGAGCACGAGATGAAGCGGATGATCGACCAGCACAGCAGCAGCCCCTCGGTGATCATGTGGGTCACCTTCAACGAGGGCTGGGGCCAGTACGACCAGGCACGCGTCGCCGACCAGGCCAAGTCCTGGGACCCGACCCGGCTGATCAACAACATGAGCGGGGTGAACTGCTGCGGCGCGGTCGACGGCCGCAACGGGGACATCGCCGACGCCCACGGCTACCCGAGCGCGCAACTGCCCGCGCCCGACGGCAGACGGGCGCTGGTCAGCGGTGAGTACGGCGGCCTCGGCCTCGCCGTCCCCGGCCATGCCTGGCCCGTGCAGCACACCTACGTGGGGGTGGACCAGGCCGCGTACACCGACGCGTATCTGGCCGAACTCGACAAGGTGCGCGCGCTGGCCTGCCAGGGAAGCAACGGCGCCGTCTACACCCAGATCGCGGATGTGGAGGGCGAGCTGAACGGCCTGCTCACCTACGACCGTAAGGTGCTGAAGCCCGACGCCCAGCGGCTCAAGGCGGCCCACGAGGCGCTGATCCGCGACGCCGAGAACCCGGCCGGCACGGAGTGCGGCACCTCCTGACCGCCACCCGTCGGCCCGACGCATCATGCGACGGCCCCGGTCCGCCCCCGCTCGGGGCGGACCGGGGCCGCCCGCGTCGGACACCCCGCGCGGCCGGGGCCGGACCGGGGCCGCGCGAGGCGCCGGAATAGCCTGCCACCTGCCCGCCTTACAAGGGGAGGTTGCCCCGGGGGCGACCGCCCCGACCGGACAGATGGAGGAGCCCCGTCCATGCCCCACGCCCCTGTGCCGCACCCCCTCGACAACCCCACGCGCGCCGCCCTCACCGGACCGCACGCGCACTTCGCCGAGCGGCACGGCGCGCTGCTGCGCTACCCGGCAGAGGTGGCGCCCTGGCTTGCGCTGCCCGACGACCCGGCCGAGACCGACTGGGCCGACGTCGCCGCGCTCGCCGGCCCCGGCGGCGCCCTCGCCCTCGCCGGATTCGCCGGGGAGCCGCCGGCCGGCTGGGAGATCACCTTCCGGGCCGACGGCGTCCAGATGGTCGACGCCGGACTCGCGGCGAAGCCGGACGAGGAGGCCGTACGCCTCGGCCCCGCCGACGTGCCGGACATCCTCGACCTGGTCGAGCGGACCCGGCCGGGCCCCTTCCTCACCCGTACCGTCGAACTCGGCACCTACCTGGGAATCCGCCGCGGCGGGGCGCTCGTCGCGATGGCGGGGGAGCGGATGCGCCCGCCCGGCTGGACCGAGATCAGCGCCGTCTGCACCGCCCCGGAGTTCCGCGGCCAGGGACTCGCGGCCCGGCTGATCCTCGCCGTCGCCGACGGCATACGGGCCCGCGGTGACACACCGTTCCTGCACGCCTCCGCCGCCAACACCAACGCCGTACGGCTCTACGAGTCGCTCGGCTTCCGGCTGCGCCGCTCCACGGAGTTCCTGGGCGTACGGGTCCCGGCCGGGGCGGTCGTCACGACCGGATAAGATGATGGGATTTTGTTGGCTCCTGCTCCCTCGGTACGCTCCTGACCCGCGGTGACGATCCCGGCAGCCGGCACCACCCCCAGTGATCACTGAACAGTGTTTCGACGAATGGCAGCAACGATGACGGTGACAGAGGACAGCCCGGTGTACGGCGGCGGCCCGGCGGGCCCGGCCGACCCGGCCGGGGGCGGCATCCCGGAGCCCCGGAGCCGGGACCGGGAGCCCGGTCCCGGCATCGACCCCGAGCGGATGGCCGTCTGCCTGAGCGTTCTGGACGAACTCGACAAGCTCGATGTCGACCACCCCGACGCGATCGCCGTCCGGCGCGCCACCGCCGGGATCTACCGCACGGTGAAGCAGCGCCGCCGCCAGGAGCGCAGGGCCGCCAAGACCGCCCACGACAAGGCCGTCACGGAGGCCACCGCCACCGGCTCCGCCGAGCGCATCGACGACGAGACCCAGGGCCTGCTGCCGTCCTCCTCGGCCGCCGGCGAGATCGCGGGCATCCTCCAGCGCCCCCGCTCCTGCTACATCTGCAAGGCCCGCTACACCGAGGTCGACGCCTTCTACCACCAGCTCTGCCCCTCCTGCGCCGCGGAGAACCGGGCCCGCCGTGACGCCCGTACGGACCTGACTGGACGCCGCGCGCTGCTCACCGGCGGCCGGGCCAAGATCGGCATGTACATCGCGCTGCGGTTGCTGCGCGACGGCGCCCACACCACCATCACGACCCGGTTCCCCGCCGACGCGATCCGCCGCTTCAAGGCCATGCCCGACAGCGACGACTGGATCCACCGGCTGAAGATCGTCGGCATCGATCTGCGCGACCCGGGACAGGTGGTCGCCCTCGCCGACTCCGTCGCCGCCGAGGGCCCGCTGGACATCCTGATCAACAACGCCGCGCAGACGGTGCGCCGCTCCCCGCAGGCGTACAGCGAACTGCTCGCCGCCGAGTCCGCGCCGCTGCCCGCAGGCGAACTGCCCGCCTCGCAGGTCATCGGCGCCTTCGGCAGCGGCTCCCAGGCCGTGCTGTCCGCGGGCGGCGCCGAGGCCCTGAGCGCGTCCGACGTCACCGGGCTCGCCCTGGTCGGCGGCTCCGCCACGCTCGCCAGGATCGAGGCGGGCACGGCGATCGACGCGGGCGGCCTCGTACCCGATCTGCACGACAGCAACAGTTGGGTGCAGACGGTCTCCGAGGTGGACGCGGTCGAACTGCTCGAAGTGCAACTGTGCAACTCCACCGCGCCGTTCATCCTCATCAGCAGGCTGCGTCCGGCGATGGCCCGGGCCGCCGACGCCCGCGCCTACGTCGTCAACGTCTCGGCGATGGAAGGGGTGTTCAGCCGTGGCTACAAGGGCGCCGGACACCCGCATACGAACATGGCCAAGGCCGCGCTGAACATGCTCACCCGCACCAGCGCGCAGGAGATGTTCGAGTCCGACGCCATCCTGATGACGGCCGTCGACACCGGCTGGATCACCGACGAGCGCCCGCATCCGGACAAGATGCGCCTCGCCGACGAGGGTTTCCACGCCCCGCTCGACCTCATCGACGGCGCCGCCCGGGTGTACGACCCGATCGTGCGGGGCGAGCAGGGCGAGGACCTGTACGGCTGCTTCCTCAAGGACTACGCGCCCGCCAATTGGTAGCCCCGGGACGGACACCCCGTCACAGGGCTCCCGCTAGCTCCTCACCGGGTCCCCGGCCGACCGGAACTGCGCCGGTTGGCCGGAAGTTCACCCGAAAGCCAGCCCTATCGAGCGGACTGGCGCTCATCTGGTTACTCTGGTGCGCACGGACGGCCAAGCAGGGGACACACCATCCCCACGGCCGTGCTGGGACAGGTCCCCTACCACGGCCGCGGTCCCGTCCGAAAAAACGGCGCCACCGCGACGGAACCACCTGTCCCAGAGTTACCCGACACAGAGGAGTGCGCGGTGACACCAGATGTGACGCAGCACGAGCAACGTCCGACGGAGCCCGTCGAACGTGGTCGCGGGCCCGAGAAGATCGGCAACCTGGAGGTATGGGCCCGATCCGCCCCGATCCGGCTCGCGGGGTACGAGGACGATCTCGCCGAGCCGCACATCCTGCCCGGGGTCGACTGACGGCCCGCGCCACCGTGTCCCGTACCCCCGCGCGCCCGGGTACGGGACACGGTGCCGCGCGCGATTGCGGCCGAGGTCCCGGCCCGGCCGCCGGGCGTATGAAGCCCGTTGAAGGCCATGACGGTGAACAGGACGGAGCCGTCCTCGCCCACTTGGACCACGAGGGGCTCCTCGCCGCACTCCGGATGCCCGGCGGGGGCGCCGTACGGGACCGTCAGGTCGAAGCCGAGCGGGTGCTGGCCGTCACGGTCAGGCTGACCAGCACGGACACCCCATGCCACCCCCAGGGTTGAACGCGTTCATCTTCCTCCGGTGAGCGGGAGCCGTTGATTCAACATGTTCACGTCCCGGGCGTGTCGGGGCTCGTCCCGCTTGCGGGGTGCGGACAGGTCCGGCAGATATGAGGGGTCACTCATGGAGGAAGAGAACGGGAGATCCTGGTGCGCTCACCCATCGGCCGGCGGAATGCCGCGCTTGTCGCGCTGTCCGCGGGCGTTCTGATCACAGCGGGCTGCGGATGGGGCGGCAGCGGCGGTGAGGGTGGCGAGCGGAGCGCGCCGAGCGGGAAGGACCTGCACTTCCAGCCCGTCGCCGCCGCCGGGCCCGACCCCTTCACCTCCTCGACCGCCGCGGCCCCGCTCGCCCCGGTGAAGCCGGCGGAGCGCGCCGCGCAGGGCTCCCCGGGGCGGGAAAGCGTGCGGGGCGCGACCACGGGCACCCGGACGCCGCGCGCCCTGCCCGGCTCCACCCCCGGCCTCTACGGCGGCTCCCCGTCGGCCAGTTGTGATGTGGAGCGGCAGGTCGCCCTGCTCGCCGGGGAGCCGGCGAAGGCCCGCGCCTTCGCGCGCGGCGCGGCGCTCGGCCGGACGCCCGTCCCCGAGTTCCTGCGCGGACTGACCCCCGTGGTGGTACGGGCGGACGTCCGGGTCACCGCCCACGGCTACCGCGACGGAGCCGCCACCGCCTTCCAGTCCCTGCTCCAGGCGGGCACCGCCGTCATGGTGGACGAGTACGGCATGCCCAGGGTGCGCTGCGCGGGCGGCAGCCCGCTCGGCGCGCCTGTCGCCGCCCAGGGCTCCGTGCACTACCGGGGCAAGCCCTGGCGGGGTTACGACGCCGACCGGGTCGTCGTCGTCCACCGCGCCGCGCGCCCCGTCGACGCGCTGGTCATCGTGGACCTGGTCGACCACTCCTGGGTCGAGCGGCGGATCGGTACCGACGGTGGCGAGGACCGGACCCCTGGGACGCCGCCGCCGTACGCCCCGGACGCCGACCTCACCGACCCCGAGGCGGTGAAGGCGCCCGGAGCGGTCCTGTCCGAGACCGCCGCCGGACGCGCGGAGTCCGCGCCCCCCGGCGGCGGCGCCGTACCGCCGGAGGCCCCGGCCCGCCAGGAGCGGCCCGGCGTACCGGACGAGCCGCCGGCCCCCGCCGACGAGGTGGAGCTGATGCCGGAGTCCGACCCCGGAGGTGGCTCGGGCGAGGCGCCCGGCGCCGACCTGGCCCCGCCCCTGGACGAGCCGCTTCCGCCGGAGCCCGACGTGCCGCCGGAGCCCGATGGCCCGGCCCTCCCCGACGAACCGGGCGGCGCCGGCGCGTTCCCGGGCTGACCGGCGCGAACGCCCTCCCGAGCCGGCCGGGCCGACCGGACCGACTGCGTCCGCCGTACGGTCCGGTGTTACCGGGATCACTCGAAGAATCCGACAAATGATGACAGAGTATCCACATGGTTGAACGGGTAGCGGGTCCCCTGTCGCTCCCCGACGACTGGCCCGCCCACGCCGACATCAGCCTGTCCCTCAACCGGATGGGCACCTTCGACTGGGATCTCGACAGCGGGCGGCTGCATCTCGACGCACCCGCCCTCGACGTCTTCGACCTCCGCCCCGGCGAGTACGACGGCCGCCCCGAGGGGCTGGAGCCCCGGGTCCCGCCCGCCGAGTCCCTCCGTCTCGACGAGCTGATCTCCCGGGCGCTGCGGGACGGCAGCGAGGGATACGGCGCGTACTTCCGCGTCCGGCGCCGGGACGGCGGCCTGCGCTGGACCCATCTCCAGGGCGTCATCCGCCGCGACCCCACGGGCCGGGCCCGCCGGGTGATCGGCCTCGTCCGCGACGCGGCCCAGGAGCTGGCCGACTCCGCCGCGCGCCATGAACTGGGCGCCCTGCGCCGGGTGGGCGCGGGCGTCGTCGAGTCCACCACCGCGGCGCTCGCCCACGCCAGGACCGTCCAGGACGTCATCGACGTCCTCAAACAGTCCCACGGGCTGGCGCACCTCGGCGCCAGCAGCCTGGTCATGGGCCTGGTGGACGCGGGCCGTATCCATCTGGTCGCCGAGGGCCCCGAGGGCTCCTACGTGCCCGGCACCCGGGTCACCCGTACCGATGAGGCGTACCCGATGAGCGAGGTGGTGCGCACCCTCGTGCCCCGCTTCATCGAATCGCCCCAGGAGTTCGCGGACAGCTACCCCACGCTCTGGCCCTCCATCGACGGTCTCGGCATCAACTCCGCCGCCTATCTGCCGCTGATCGCCCAGGCGCGGCCCATCGGGGCGCTCGGACTGCTCTACCGCGACCGGATCGGCTTCAGCGCCGAGGACCGCAATCTGCTCGTCGCGCTCGGCAGCAGCATCGCGCAGAGCCTCCAGCGCGCCGTTCTCTTCGAGCAGGAACACGACCTCGCGGAGGGGTTGCAGCAGGCGATGCTGCCGCGCCGGATCCCGGCGGTGCAGGGGGCCGAGATCGCCGTACGCTACCGCTCCGCGCGGATCGGCCGGGACATCGGCGGCGACTGGTACGACGTGATCCCGCTGCCCGGCGGCCGGGTCGGCACCGTCATCGGGGACGTCCAGGGCCATGACACCCACGCCGCCGCCGTGATGGGACAGCTCAGGATCGTGCTGCGCGCGTACGCCGCCGAGGGGCACGAGCCCGCCACCGTGATGGCCCGCGCCTCGGTCTTCCTGCATGAACTGGACACCGACCGCTTCGCGACCTGCACCTACGCGGAGGCCGACCTGACGACCGGGGTCGTCCAGCTCGTCCGGGCCGGCCATGTCGATCCGCTGCTCAGGGACACCGACGGGAGCTGCCGCAGACTGCCGCTGCCCGGCGGGATGCCGCTCGGGCTCTCCGCCGCCTTCGGCGCGCTCGACTACCCCGTCGAGACCGTCGAGCTGGACCCGGGGCAGACCCTGCTGCTCTACACCGACGGCCTGGTGGAACAGCCGGGCGCCGATCTCGACGACGGGATGCGGTGCCTGGCCACGCTGGTACGGGACGGGCCGCGCGACCTCCAGCACCTCGCCGACCGGCTCTGCGAGGTCGTGGACGCGCGGGGCGGCGAGGACGACGTCGCCGTACTGCTGCTGCGCCGCGGTGGTACGCGAGCCCCGCGCTCCGGCGGCAGGCTCTACCAGCGGGTCGAGCGGGACGACGCCGAGGGGCTGGCCACCGCACGCCACATGATCAGGGCGGCGGTCACCGCCTGGGGCGCCCGGGAGCGCTCCGACGCGATCGAACTGGCCGCCGACGAGCTGATCACCAACGCCCTGGTGCACACCGGCGGCGCCGCGGCCGTGGTCGTCCGGGTGCTGCCGCGCACGCAGCGGTGCGAGCCGGAGCCCGAGCGGCCCGGCACGGGCCGGCGGCTGCGGGTGGAGGTCGAGGACAGGTCGAGCGCCCTGCCGCACCGCCGCGAGGCCGGGGAGTCCGGTGTCTCCGGGCGCGGGCTGCTGCTCGTGGACGAACTGGCGGACGACTGGGGCGTGGAGTCGCGCGGCAGCGGCAAGTGCGTGTGGTGCGAATTCGTCGTCCCGGACCGGCCGGGGCGCTGAGCGAACTTCTCCATTCGAGACGATAGATCGGACAGATCGGCGCGCGGAATTCCCCGAAGGCTGCTTCAAGGGTGTTGACGTCCTCAGTCATCCGATGAATATTCGTCGTGATCGACGACGGACGGACGTCGGCACACAGGAGGCGGCAGCGGTTATGCGGCACACCACGCTCGGGACCGGCTCCACGGTCCCGGTGACCGGCCTGTCCTTCGGGGCGGCCGGGATCGGCAATCTCTACACCCCGGTAGGCCCCGGACAGGCGCGCGAGGCCGTCGACGCCGCCTGGGACGCGGGCATCCGGTACTTCGACACCGCGCCCCACTACGGCCTCGGCCTCTCCGAACGGCGGCTCGGCGCGGCGCTGCGCGAGCGGCCGCGGAACGCGTACACGCTCTCCACCAAGGCCGGCCGGCTCCTCGAACCCGTCCCGGGCGCCGGCACCGCCGAGCCCGACGACCTCGCCCACGGCTTCGCCGTACCGGCCACGCACCGCAGGGTGTGGGACTTCGGCGCCGACGGGGTACGCCGCTCCGTCGAGGAGAGCCTGACCCGGCTGGGCCTCGACCGGATCGACATCGTCTATCTCCACGACCCCGACGACCACGCCGAGGAAGCCTTCACACAGGCGTACCCGGCGCTGGAGCGGCTGCGCGCCGAGGGCACCGTCGGCGCCATCGGTGCCGGGATGAACCAGACCGCCATGCTCACCCGCTTCCTGCGCGAGACCGACACCGATGTCGTCCTGTGCGCCGGCCGCTTCACCCTGCTCGACCAGTCGGCGCTCACCGAACTGCTGCCCGAGGCCGCGGCGCGCGGCAGGAGCGTCGTGGTCGGCGGGGTCTTCAACTCCGGGCTGCTCGCCGACCCGCGCCCCGGCGCGACGTACGACTACGCCACCGCCCCGCCCGCCCTGCTCGACCGGGCCCTGCGCATGGACGCCGTCACCCGGCGGTACGGGGTCCCGCTGCGCGCCGCCGCACTCCACTACCCCCTGCGCCATCCGGCCGTCGCGAGCGTCCTGGTGGGCGCCAGATCCGCCGCCGAGGTACGGGACGCCGCCGCGCTCGCCGATCTGCCCCTCCCCGACGACCTCTGGGCCGAACTGCGCGCCGAGGGGCTGCTCACCGAGAACGGAGCCACCGCATGAGAGTCGCCCTGCACACCAAGGTCCGCGCCGACCGGATCGAGGCGTACGAGGAGGCCCACCGCGAGGTGCCCGCCGAACTCGCCGCCGCGATCCGCGCCGCCGGCGCCACCTCCTGGACGATCTGGCGCAGCGGCACCGACCTCTTCCACCTGCTGGAGTGCGCCGACTACGCGGCCCTGCTCGCCGCCCTGGACCGGCTCCCGGTCAACACCGCCTGGCAGACGCGGATGGCCGAACTCCTCGACGTCGTCCACGACTACTCCGAGGGCGGCGCGGACGCCGGGCTGCCCGTGGTGTGGGAGCTGTGACCCCGATGCCTCCCGCCGCCGTCGTCGACGCCCACCACCATGTGTGGGACCTGTCCGTACGCCCCCAGGAGTGGATGACCGGCAGCCGGATGGACCCCATCCGCCGCGACTTCACCCTGGACGAACTGGCCGCCGAGGCGCGGGCCGCCGGAGTGGGCGCCACCGTCCTCGTCCAGACCGTCGCGGTCGCCGCGGAGACCCCCGAGTTCCTGGCCCTCGCCGACGGCAGCGATCTTGTCGCGGGCGTCGTCGGCTGGACCGACCTCACCGCGCCCGGCGCCGCCGACACCCTCGCCGCGCTGCGCGCCCGCCCCGGCGGCCACAAGCTTGTCTCCGTACGCCATCCGGTGGAGGGCGAGGCCGACCCGCGGTGGCTGCTCCGCCCCGATGTGCTGCGCGGGCTGACCGCCGTCGCGGACGCGGGGCTCGCGTACGACCTGCTGGTGCGCCCGCATCAGCTGCCCGCCGCGATCGGGGCCGCCCGGTCCCTGCCGGGGCTCACCTTCGTCCTAGACCATCTCGCCAAACCGCCCGTCGCCGAAGGACGCACCAGCCCCTGGGCGCAGCGCCTGCGGGAGCTGGCCGCCCTGCCCAACACCGTCGGCAAGCTCTCCGGGCTGGTCACCGAGGCGGACTGGGACTCCTGGACGGCCGGGGACCTGCGCCCGTACGCGGACATCGCGCTCGACGCCTTCGGGCCCGAGCGGCTGATGTTCGGCTCAGACTGGCCGGTGTGCCGGCTGGCCGCGTCGTACGGCGCTGTCCTCGACGCGGCGCGCACGGTCACCGACGGGCTCTCCGCGGCCGAGCGCGACGCCGTCTTCTCGGGCACCGCGCGCCGCGTCTACACCCTCTGAACCGGGTCGCTCTCCTCCCCGGCGGCGGCCCGCGCGAAGGCGTCCCGCACCTCGTCGGGGAACCGGTCCAGGCCGAGCAGCCCGGTGACCGAACCGGTCGCCAGCGCCTGCCAGGTGCCCGCCCGGCGCAGCATCGGGTGATCGCCCCCGGCGAGGAGCACGGCACACGCCTCCGCGCCCGCCTCCCGGGCGCGGGCGGCCAGCGCCACGCTCTCCCGGGGATCCGTCGTCCGGTCGCGGTCGCCGTGCAGCAGGATGATCCGGCGGCCCCCGAGATGGTCGGCCGGCTCGCCCGGCGGGCACCACGGGGCGAGCCCCACCACGCCGACGACCTGCTCGGACGCGGCGGCGGCCAGCGCGGCCCGCCCGCCCATCGAGTGCCCCACCAGCACCACGGGCACCGGTCCGACAAGCTGCTCCAGCTCGTCCAGCGCCCGCCGGGCGTCCCGGGCCGCGTCGGCGCGGGCCCCGTTCCACCCCCGGTGGCGGTAGCGGACCCGGCCCACCACCACGTCGTACCCCTCGGTGGCGCGGAGCACCGCGCGGGTGAAGGGCCGCATCCGGATCCCCGCCGGGTTGAGCCGGGTGGGCGGACGCTCGGACTCCGAGCGACCGCCGTGCAGCAGCAGGACGACGGCGCGGGGGCGCGCGGCCGTCCTGTCGAGGACGAGCGCGGGCCGGACGGCGGCTCGCCGGTCGCTTTCTGGCACGTGGGCCTTCCTTCCTGCGGGTGCGGGGAGCCCCGGTGACGGGCGCCCCTCCCCGGACGATTCGGAGCCGCGGCGGCCTGGACGGCTCCCCGGCCCCCGGTGTGCCGCGTGTCACCCCTCCCCGGAGGAAACCCCGCCGGGCGTTCCCCGGGGCCCTGCGGCACGCTGGAACCATGCCGGAAGTACCCGAGGTCGAAGCGCTGCGCACGTTTCTCGACGGCCACCTGGTCGGCAAGGAAATCGTCCGTGTCCTGCCGCTGACGGTCAATGTCCTCAAGACCTACGATCCGCCGGTCTCGGCGCTCGAAGGCACCACGGTCACCGCCGTCGCCCGCCACGGCAAGTATCTCGACATCGTCACCGCACGCGCGGGCGGCACCGGGGACGAGACGCTGCATCTCGCCGTCCACCTGGCCCGCGCGGGCTGGCTGCGCTGGAAGGACTCGTTCTCCGGCGCGCCGCCACGCCCCGGCAAGGGGCCGCTCGCCTGGCGGACCGTACTGGCCGGGGGCGACGGCTTCGACCTGACCGAGGCCGGCACCACCAAGCGCCTCGCCGTCCACCTCGTCCGCGACCCGGCGGACGTCCCCGGGATCGCCAGGCTCGGCCCCGACCCGCTCGCCGCCTCCTTCGACCGGGCCGCGTTCGCCCGGCTGCTCGACGGTGAACGGCGCCAGATCAAGGGCGCCCTGCGCGACCAGCGGCTTCTCGCGGGCATCGGCAACGCCTACAGCGACGAGATCCTGCACGCCGCGCGGATGTCGCCGTTCAAGCCGGTGAAGAACCTCTCCGAGGACGAGATCACCGAGCTGTACGAGGCGCTGCGCACCACCCTGGGCGACGCCGTCGAGCGCTCGCGCGGGGTGGCCGCGGGAGCGCTCAAGGCGGAGAAGAAGACCGGGCTGCGGGTGCACGGCCGTACCGGCGAGGCGTGCCCCGTCTGCGGGGACACCATCAGGGAGGTCTCCTTCAGCGACTCCTCGCTCCAGTACTGCCCCACCTGCCAGACGGGCGGCAAACCGCTCGCCGACCGCAGGATGTCCCGGCTGCTCAAATGAACCACGGCAGGCCAGTACACCCGAGACCGCTCCACAGCAGGTCCGGGCGCCTGACGCGGTTCGGCACGGCCGGTCAGCCGCCGCCGATCCGTACGACCGCGCGGCCGTCCGCGCGCCGTACCTCGAAGTGGTCGATCTGACCGGGGCGCATCGACGCGCCGCCGCGGGTGATCAGCCGCTCGCCGTCCTCCGTACGGGACGCCCACGTCGTCACCGTCTCCCAGGAGCCGTCCACGCCCACGGCGATCAGTGCGCAGACCCCGGTGACGGCGGGCCGCACCAGCTCCAGATCGACGTTCGTGCCCCAGTCCGTCTCCGTCGTCGTCACCATCGCCGCCGTCCCCGTCGTGTGGTCCGACGCCGTCCACTGCGTGCTCGCCGCGGGGCCCGCGGCCGTCGTCCGCGTCACCCCGAGGACGGTGAGCGGACCGCCCATCACCAGCGCCGCCGCCACCGCCACCAGCGCGAGCCGGCGCCTGCGGCCGCGCCGCCGGCCCTCCGCCGTCCGCCCGAGCAGCCGCGCCAGCATCTCCGGGCCCGCGACGACGACCGGCGCCATCCCGGCCGGGGTCTGCCGCGCGTAGAGGTCGAGCTGTGTCCTCACCCCGCCGAAGTCACCCAGCGACAGGGTGCACTGCGGGCATTCCATGAGGTGATCCTCGAAGCGGAAGGCTTCCGCGGCGTTGAGCACGCCCAGTGCGTAGGCGCCGACATCGCGATGGAGGTCCAAGGTCCGCATGGTCTCTGGTACGCAGGCCGACGCCGAATCATTCAAAGAAGCGCGGTCGACCGTTTACACTTCGGCGCCCTACACTCCGGCGTCATGCTGCGCGTACTGGCTGTGGACGACGAAGAACCGGCCCTGGAGGAGCTGCTCTACCTGCTCAGGGCCGATCCGCGGGTGCTGCGGGCCGAGGGCGCCACCAGCGCGACCGAGGCGCTGCGCGGGATCGGCGCGGCGCTCGACGCCGGGCCCGACGACTCCGCGGCCGTCGATGTCGTCTTCCTCGACATCCACATGGCCGGACTGAGCGGACTCGACGTCGCCCGGCTTCTCGCGGGGTTCGCCGAGCCCCCGCTGATCGTCTTCGTCACGGCCCACGAGGGCTTCGCCGTCCAGGCGTTCGACCTGAAGGCCGTCGACTACGTCCTCAAGCCCGTCCGCAGGGAGCGGCTGGCGGAGGCCGTACGCCGGGTCGCCGAGCTGGTGGGGGAGCGCACCCCGCTCGCCGCCCCCGCCGCCGACCAGATAGCCGTCGAGCTGGGCGGCGTGATCCGCTTCGTCGCCGTCGACGACATCGCCTACGCCGAGGCGCAGGGCGACTACGCCCGGCTGCACACCGGCACCGGCAGCCACCTCGTGCGGATCCCCCTGACCACCCTGGAGGAGCGCTGGCGGGCGCGCGGGTTCGTACGGATCCACCGCCGCCATCTCGTCGCGCTGGCCAGGATCGACGAGATGCGGCTGGACGCGGGCGCGATGAGCGTACGCGTCGGCGACGCCGAGCTGGCCGTCAGCCGCCGCCACGCCCGCGCGCTCAGAGATCTGCTGATGCGGCAGACCGGTCGCTGACCAGGGCCTTCCCCTCGGATCGCCGGGCTGCGTACACTCCGGGCGCGAGCCACCGCAGGACCGGGGGCCCGGCACGCAGGGCACGCGGTACGACGGGTACGGCGGGGGAGGGGACACCATGGCGGGAGAGCCCGCGGCGCCGCGCCGAGAGATCGTCACCGGGGAGCCCCGGCGCGTGAGGCCCCTGCCGCGCTACCGCGCCCAGGCGGAGATAGCCGAGCAGACCGCGCTCGGCGACGCCTACGTCCGATCCCTGATGCGCAGTCAACTCCGCGCCGGACTCACCGCGTTCGCGGTCCTCGCCCTCGTCGCGGGCACCCTGCCCCTCGCCTTCGCCACCCTGCGCGACGCCACCGCCGTCTGGGCCGTGCTGGGCTTCGCCGCCTATCCGCTGCTCACCCTGCTCGCCTGGTGGTACGTACGGCGCGCCGAACGCAACGAACGCGACTTCGCCCGGCTGGTGAAGGGCCGGCCCGCTCCGTGAGCCAGAGCCACCCGGCGGTGGCGATCGCCGTCGTCGTCCTCGCCACCGTCCTCGTCGGCGGGTTCGGGCTGCGGATCTCCCGTACCACCTCCGACTTCTACGTCGCCTCCCGCACCGTCGGGCCGGCCCTCAACGCCGCCGCGATCAGCGGCGAATACCTCTCCGCCGCCTCCTTCCTCGGGGTCGCGGGACTGGTGCTGCTGCACGGCCCCGACATGCTCTGGTACCCGGTCGGCTACACCGCCGGCTATCTCGTGCTGCTCTTCTTCGTCGCCGCCCCGCTGCGCCGCTCGGGCGCGTACACCCTGCCCGACTTCGCGGAGGGGCGGCTGGAGTCACGGGCGGTACGACGGCTGGTGAGCGTCTTCGTGGTCGGCGCGGGCTGGCTCTATCTCGTTCCCCAACTCCAGGGCGCCGGGCTGACGTTGAAGATCCTCACCGGGGCGCCCGACTGGTTCGGCGGGGTACTCGTCTCCCTCGTCGTGGTGGTGGCCGTCGCGGCGGGCGGTATGCGCAGCATCACCTTCGTACAGGCGTTCCAGTACTGGCTCAAGCTCACCGCGCTGCTGGTGCCCGCGATCTTCCTGCTGCTGGCCTGGCAGGGCGACGGCCGGCCGCCGGTGGACCTCGACCTGACCGGCGCGGTCGCCGGGCGCGCGGACCATCCCCTGTACGCGACCTACGGGCTGATCGTGGCGACCTTCCTCGGCACGATGGGGCTGCCCCATGTCGTCGTCCGCTTCTACACCAGCCCCAACGGGCGGGCCGCCCGGCGCACCACCGTGTTCGTCCTGGGGCTGATCGGCGCGTTCTACCTGCTGCCGCCCGTCTACGGAGCGCTGGGCCGGCTGTACGTGCCCGAACTCCCGCACGGTGCGTACGCCGACGCCGCCGTCCTGCTGCTGCCGCAGCGCGCGATCGGCGGGCCCGGCGGGGACCTGCTGGGCGCGCTCGTGGCGGGCGGGGCGTTCGCCGCGTTCCTGTCGACCGCCTCGGGGCTGACCACGGCCGTCGCGGGGGTGCTCACCCAGGACGTCCTCCCCTCGCGCGGCGTACGGGACTTCCGGCTGGCGACCCCGCTCGCCATGGCCGTTCCGCTCGGCGGTTCCCTGCTGGTCAGCGGAATCCCCGTGGCGGACTCCGTCGGGATGGCCTTCGCGGTCTCCGCGTCGTCGTTCTGCCCGCTGCTCGTGCTCGGGATCTGGTGGCGGCGGCTCACCCCGCCCGGGGCGATCGCGGGGCTGCTGCTCGGCGGCGGTCTCTCGTTCGCGGCCACCGTGATCACGGTGAGCGGTACGGTACGGTCCGGCTGGCCGCACGCGCTGCTGGCCTGGCCCGCCGTGTGGTCCGTACCGGTCGGTTTCCTCGCGATGATCCTGGTCTCGCTGGCCACCCGGAGCCGGATACCACCCGGCACCAACGCCGCCATGACCCGCTTCCACCTCCCGGAGACCCTGATGCCGGGCGGCCGGGACGGTACGGGAGGAACGCGATGACCACGTCGAACACTATGAACGAGATGAGCACGTTGAACGCGGTGGGCCGGGCCGCCGGGAGCCCGGCGGCGCGCGGAGCGACGGGAGGCGCGCCATGAGCGGAGCCGCCCTCGCCGTCCTGATCGTGCTCGGACCGCTGCTCCTCGCGGGCGGCTTCGTCCTCGGCCGCCGTACCGCGCGCCCCGAGCGGACCAGCGACGTCGGCACCCCCGTCGAGCACGCCACCTTCGAGACCCTGCACACGGCGTCGCTCGCCGCGCCTCCGCTGCGGGCCGGGCTCACCGAGGAGAGCGCCCGCAAGGCCGCCCACCGGCTGCGCTCCCTGCTCGGCACCGACGCGCTCTGCCTCACCGACCGGGAGCGGGTGCTCACCTGGGACGGGCTCGGCGGGCACCACGCCGAGCGGGCGATGGAACGCGCCGGGGACCTGCTCGCCAGCGGGCGCGGCACGGCCTTCAGCGACGGCTGCGACGATCTCGACTGCCCGCTGCGCTGGGGTGTGGCCGCGCCGCTGACCGTCGACAACCGGGTGCTCGGCACCCTGATCGCCTACGCCCCGCGCGAGTCGGCGGTGCTGGCCCGCGCGGCCGGCGAGGTGGCCCGCTGGGTCTCCGTCCAGCTCGAACTCGCCGAGCTGGACCGCTCCCGTACCCGGCTGATCGAGGCGGAGATCAAGGCACTGCGGGCGCAGATCTCCCCGCACTTCATCTTCAACTCGCTCGCCGCCATCGCCTCGTTCGTCCGTACCGACCCGGAGCGGGCCCGTGAACTCCTGCTGGAGTTCGCGGACTTCACCCGCTACTCGTTCCGCAGGCGCGGTGAGTTCACCACCCTCGCCGACGAACTCCACTCCATCGACCAGTATCTGGCCCTGGTCCGGGCCCGGTTCGGCGAACGGCTCTCGGTCACCCTGCAAATAGCCCCCGAAGTGCTGCCCGTGGCACTGCCGTTCCTCTGTCTCCAGCCCCTCGTCGAGAACGCCGTCAAGCACGGACTCGAAGGCGCGGCGGCCGCCGCCAGGAGCCGGATCACCATCAGCGCGCTCGACGCGGGCGCCGAGGCCGAGGTGGTGATCGAGGACGACGGCGTCGGCATGGAGCCGGACCGGCTGCGCCGGATCCTGCGCGGCGAGGGAGACGCGTCCACCGGCATCGGGCTGCTCAACGTGGACGAGCGGCTGCGCCAGGTCTACGGCGACGCGTACGGCCTGGTCATCGAGACCGGGGTCGGCGCGGGCACGAAGATCACGGTACGCGTGCCCAAGTACCGCGCGGGGGTGCACGGCACCTGAGCGCCCGCCGGTCCGTCCCGCGGGCGCGGGTCGCTTAGGGGACCGGCGCGGCGGACGGGCCGCGGGGGTCGGAAGAGTCAGAAGAGATGGATCGCGAGATGGCCCAGCGGCAGCCCGAGCTGCCAGGCCGGGGTCCACACCCGCGGCCCCGCCTCCTCTCCCGGGAACCCGCCCGTGAACTCCACGGCCGGTTCCGCGGCGGCGCCTCCCGAACGGAGCGCGGTCCCGCGCGGGGGCGCCACCGCGTCGAGGTCCGGCGCCAGCAGCTCCGTCTCCTCCAGCCAGCGCCAGGCGTCCCCGGCCAGCGCCAGATCGGGGTCGCGGACCTCCGCGTCCGACTCGAAGTCGGCAGCTTCCAGCCGGTCCAGGCGTCCGCACACCCAGTCCCGCCAGGATGTCCCGTACGCCGTCAGTGAGCGCCACTCCTCCATTCTGGCCACGGCCCGCGGGCCGCCCACCGAGCCGTCCGAGAGGAAAATCGTCAGGGCGAGCGCGTCCCGGCCCGCCCGGTACTCCAGCGTCGTGGGCGGCATCAGATCCCCGGTGCGCAGCAGCTCGTCGGCGATGTACTCGGCGTACATCCAAGCCATGGGCACCAGAAGGCCGCCGCCGGCCCCTTCGGTACATTCCGGACGCATTGCTTTTCCGCCTTCCTTTCCTCCCCCGAAGCATGCTTGGACCGACCACCAATTGCCGGTCGGTCCTAAGGGAGCATTGAACCGGCGGAGACCGCCCCGCGTGGCCAGAAGAGCAGGATCCGGCGGCGGACGGGAGCGGATTGTGACGGGTGAGGCCGAGAGTGACGCGCCCGGCGATGGAGCGGACGATTCCGGTCCGCATGTGCGGTCGCTCCTCGGTGCCTATGTGCTGGAGGCGCTGGAGCCGGCGGAGGACCGGCGCGTCGCGGACCACCTCGCGGGGTGCGACGCGTGCGGCGCCGCCTATCTGGAGGTGGCCGACGCGCCGTCGCTGCTCGCGCTGCTGGAGGAGGACGACCTGTGGTAGCCGGGCAGCTCGCGGGAGAGCGCCCGCAGGGCGTAGTACGAGCGGGACTTGACCGTGCCGGGCGGGATGCCCAGTGCCCGGGCGGCCTCGTTCACGCTCAGCCCGCGGAAGTAGATCTGGGCCAGTACCGCGCGGTGCTCGCGGCTCAGTGTCCGGACCGCCTGGCGTACGTCGAGCGCGGCGACCGTGCGCTCCGTACGGTCCTCGGGGTCGGCGGTGGCGGCGAGGACCCCGTCGCTGACCTCCGGGGGGCGCGCGAGGCGTGATCTGCGCGCGTCGATCGCCAGCCTGCGGGCGACGGTGAAGAGCCAGGGCCGCATCGACTCGAAGGGGCCCTCGAACGCCTCGGGGTGGAGCCAGGCCCGTACCAGGGTCTCCTGGAGCAGATCCTCGGCGCGCTGGCGGTCGCCGTAGGTCAGCCCCAGCAGAAAGTTCAGCAGGGCTGGCCCGTGGTCGCGCTGAAGCTCCGTCAGGGCCCGCTCGTCGGTCGTCTCCGTGGCGGTGGCGGTGGTCATCGTGCACGCCCTTTCCCGTCGGGGTCGCTGTCCTGCGGTGTTCGCTGCCGCCTGCCGTATACGAACCCATGGCGGCGCCGAGGGACAGGGAGCACACCGAGCTCTGCGACGAGCGGTCGCTCACTGCGGCGAGTGGTGCGGTGAACGGTCGGGCGGTGGCGTTCGGCCCCTTTCGGGTGTGCTGTCGGCTTGGTTCCTTGACATGTGTTTATGTGACTATATGGATTCATTGGGTTGGTATTCCGCCATCTCGCGCCCCTTCATGGAAACCGGAGCCCGCCCGATGACCCAGCGCTTGCGACAGGGAGCCGTGGCCGCCGCCCTGCTCCTCGGCACCACGGCGGCCTGCGCCGGCCCCGCACAGCCACCCGCCCCCCACGGAGCGCCGGCCCACGGCCCCGCCCCGCAACGCGGCTTCACCCTCGTCGCCTCCGGCGACATCCTGCCCCACGACTCCGTCATCACCTGGGGCAACGAGGCGGCCGACGGCGACGGATACGACTTCCGGCCCATGCTCGCCGGGGTGAAACCGGTCGTGTCCGGGGCCGACCTGGCGATCTGCCACATGGAGACCGTGTACGGCGAGGAGGAAGGGCCGTTCTCCGGCTACCCGGCGTTCGTCTCACCGCCCCAGCTCGCCGCCGGCCTGCGCGCGACCGGCTACGACTCCTGCTCCACCGCCTCGAACCACACCCTGGACGACGGCGCCGACGGTGTACGGCGCACTCTCGACGCCTTCGACAAGGCCGGGCTGAAACACACGGGCTCGGCACGCTCCGCCGCAGAGGCCGGCCGGCCCGCCCTGGTGACCGCGGGCGGCGCCCGGGTCGCCCAGCTCGCGTACACCTACGGCACCAACGACCAGCCCCTCCCCGACGGGCAGCCCTGGGCCGTCAACCTCGTCGACGAGCGCCGGATCGTCGCCGACGCCCGCGCCGCCCGCAAGGCGGGCGCCGATGTCGTCGTGGTCAGCCTGCACTGGGGCACCGAGTGGCAGACCGAACCGGACGACGACCAGCTCGACCTCGGGCGGAGGCTCACCGCCTCCCGCACCGGCGGCCGGCCCGACATCGACCTGATCCTCGGCACCCACGCCCATGTCCCGCAGGCGTACGAGAAAGTCAACGGGACCTGGATCATCTACGGGATGGGCGACCAGATCGCCGGCACGATGGCCAACGACGACGGCGACCAGGACGGACGCGGCAACCAGGGCTCGATCGGCCGCTTCACCTTCGCGCCGCCCGCCGCGCCGGGGCAGCGCTGGCGCGTGGCGAAGGCCGAGTTCGTCCCGCAGCTCATGGACCTCACGTCCGGCCGCGTCGTCAGTCTGCCGCGCGCCCTGCGCGACGGGCCCGACCGCGACGACTACCAGGAGGCCGGCTCGTCCATCACCTCGGCGGTGCTCGGCCGCGGCGCCGCCGCCGACGGACTGACCGAGGGTGACGGCTGACGGACGGCGGCGGGCCGCTGGGGCGGGCCGAGTCGGCGAGGCCGCTACGGAACGACGGTCACCGGCCAGCGGCCCGCCTTGACCAGCCGTACCGCCACCGAGCCGACGAACCGGTGCCCCGCCGACTCCGACGCGCCGACCACCACCGCGTCCGCCTTCAGTTCCTCGGCCGCGGTGACCAGGCCGTTGTACGGATCCCCGTGGAAGGTGTGGAACTCCCAGCGGACGTCCCAGGTGTCCTTGACCCGCTCCAGCGACCCGCGGATCTCGGCCACCAGCCCCTCGGCGATCTCCCCGGTGGCCTCGGCGACCGGGGCCCCCAGGGCGGCGCCCGCCGTCATCACCGGTTGTACGTAGACGATGGCCAGCAGCGCGTTCTGCCGCCGGGCGAGACCGCTCGCGTACGCGGCGGCACGGAACGAGGACTGGGAACCGTCCATGCCGACGACGATCACCTTCGGGCCGTCGGTCCCGCGTTCGAATTGGGTTGGCTGCTGAGTCACGGCACGCAGGTTATCCGCTCCCGACGGGCGGCCTCACGCCGGTCTGCCTAGAGTGCTGATCATGAGTGCCGGCGGACGGGGACAGGACCGGGGACGGGGGCAGGGCGAGGACCGGGGCCAGGACAGCGGGCCGGAGCACGGACAGCCCTCGGTGTCGGAGCGCGGACAGCTCTGCGCGCCGGAGCGCGGACCGGTCGCGGGGAGCGCCCCAGAACGTCTCCTCGGGCGGGTGCCGGACGCCCTCGCGATGTTCTTCGTCGCTCTCGGCGTGTACTGCGCCGCCACCGCCCTTCTCGCCCCGCTGCGCCGGCTGCTCGCCCCCCTCACCCGCTTCCTCGACACCGTGGTCGTCCCTCTCAGCGCCAACCTCGCCTACGCCGTCTTCCTGCTGCTCCTGGCCGCCGCCGTCGGCGCGAGGAAGAAGGCCGCCTGGTGGCTGGTGATGGTCTGTCTGGGGCTGCTCGTCCTCAGCGATCTGCTGCTCCTGCTGACCCTCGCCGCGTGGGAGTGGCTGCCCAACCTTCTGCTGTGCGCCGTCGCCGTCGCCGTACTGCTCCTGGCGCGCCGCCACTTCTACGCCGAGACACGCCGCGGCGCCGTCCGCAGGGCGCTGCTCGTCCTGGTCCTCGGGCTGGCCGCCGGGGTGCTCGCCGGCTGGGGGCTGGTCTCCGCCTTCCCCGGCACCCTCGCGGGCGGCCAGCGGCTGCTGTGGGCCGCCAACCGGGTGCTCGGCGGACTCGTCTCCTCCGGCGCCTTCGACGGCAGGCCGCCCCACCCCCTCTTCTTCCTCCTCGGCCTGTTCGGCGCCGTGGCCCTGCTGGCCGCGGCCGGCACCCTCTTCCGCTCGCAGCGCATCGAATCCGCCCTGCACGGCGACGAGGAACCCCGTATCCGCGCCCTGCTGGCGGCGTACGGCGCCCAGGACTCACTGGGCTACTTCGCCACCCGCCGCGACAAGGCCGTCGTCTTCTCGCCGGGCGGCAGGGCCGCCGTCACCTACCGCGTCGAGACCGGCGTCGCGCTCGCCAGCGGCGACCCGGTGGGCGACCGCGCCGCCTGGGCCCCCGCCATCGACGCGTGGCTCGGCCTCGCCAGGCGCTACGCCTGGGCCCCGGCCGTGATGGGCGCCTCCGAGGACGGCGCGACCGCCTACGCGCGCGCCGGGCTCGGCGCCATCCGGCTCGGCGACGAGGCGATTCTCCTGCCGGACCGGTTCGACCTGGCGGGGCCCGGGATGCGGAGTGTCCGGCAGGCCGTCGGGCGCGTTCGCAGGACCGGTGCCACCGTCAGGATCCGCCGGCACTCCGCGCTCACCGGGCCGGAGAGGGCCCAGTTCGTCGACCGCGCCGACGCCTGGCGCGACACCGACACCGAACGCGGCTTCTCCATGGCGCTCGACCGGCTCGGCGACCCGGCCGACGGCGACTGCCTGCTCGTCGAGGCACGGGACGCCCGGGGAACCCTGATCGCCCTGCTCTCCTTCGTCCCCTGGGGCGTCGACGGCGTCTCCCTGGACCTGATGCGGCGCGACCCCGACGCCCCCAACGGCGTCATGGAGTTCATGGTCGCCGAACTGTGCGACCGGGCGCGCTCGCTCGGACTGCGCCGGATCTCCCTCAACTTCGCCGTCTTCCGCGCCGCCTTCGAGGAAGGCGCCCGGATCGGCGCGGGCCCCGTACTGCGGCTCTGGCGGCGACTGCTGCTCTTCCTCTCCCGCTGGTGGCAGCTCGAAGCCCTGTACCGCTCCAACGTCAAGTACCGGCCGCGGTGGTTCCCCCGCTTCCTCTGCTACGGCGACGCGGGCTCGCTGGCCAGGATCGCCCTCGCCTCCGGCATCGCCGAGGGCTTCGTCACCCTCCCCGGCCTCGGCACCACCGGGGGCCGGTGGCGCCGCCGTCCCCGCGGCGTAGCGGGACCGGCCACCACCGCGGGGCTGCCCGCCATCGAGGCGCTGCGGCTGCCGGGCCCCGGCACCGTGACCCCCGCGCGGGAGCGCCGGACGCCCGAGCAGATACGGGTCCGCCACCGCAAGCTGGAGCGGCTGCGCGCCGCGGGCACCGACCCGTACCCCGTCGGCGTGGCACCGCCCACCGCCACCCTGGCGGAGATCCGTGCCGCGCACCCCGCGCCGCCCGCCGGCTCCCGTACCGGCGAACGGGCCACCGTGGCCGGCCGGGTGATGGCGCTGCGCGACTTCGGCGGCGTCGTCTTCGCCGTCCTGCGCGACTGGTCGGGCGACCTCCAGCTCGCCCTGACCCGGGACACGGCGGGCGCGGGGTCGCTGCGCCGCTTCACCGCCGACATCGATCTGGGGGACCAGCTCACCGCCACCGGCGAGATCGGCGCCAGCGACCTGGGCGAGCTGTCCGTCTTCGTCACCGACTGGCGGCTCACCGGCGCCTGTCTGCGCCCGCTGCCCGACAAACGCCACGGCCTCACCGACCCCGAGGCCCGGGTGCGGCACCGCTCGCTCGACCTGATGGTCAGACCTGGGGCCCGTACGGTCGTGCGCGTCCGCTCCGCCGTCGTCCAGGCGGTGCGCCAAGGGCTGCTGGACCGCGGCTATCTGGAGGTCGAGACCCCGATGCTCCAGCGGGTGCACGGCGGTGCCAACGCCCGGCCGTTCACCACCCATGTCCACGCCTACGACCTCGACCTCACCCTGCGTATCGCGCCCGAGCTGTATCTCAAACGGCTCTGCGTCGGCGGCCTGGAGAAGGTCTTCGAACTGGGCCGCGCCTTCCGCAACGAGGGGGTCTCGTACCGGCACAACCCCGAGTTCACCATGGTGGAGGCGTACCAGGCGTACGCCGACTACGACGTGATGCTCGATCTGGCCCGCGAGCTGATCCAGGGCGCGGCGACCGCCGCCCACGGCGCGCCGGTCGCCCGCAGGACCGGCCCCGACGGCCGCCCCACCGAGCTCGACCTGTCGGGTCTCTGGCCGGTCAGAACGGTGTACGGGGCCCTCTCCGAGACGCTCGGGGAGGAGATCGGCGCCGGTACCGGCGAGGCGGCGCTGCGCCGGCTCTGTGACCGGTCGGGCGTGCCGCACACCCCGGACGACACGCGCGGCGAGGTCGTGCTGGAGATGTACGAGCGGCTGGTGGAGGCGCGGACCCGGGAACCCGTCTTCTACAAGGACTTCCCGAGCGATGTCTCCCCGCTCGCCCGCCCCCACCGGGCCGATCCGCGGCTCGCCGAGCGGTGGGATCTCGTCGCGTACGGCACCGAACTGGGCACCGCCTACTCCGAGCTGACCGACCCGGGGGAGCAGCGGCGCCGGCTCGCCGCGCAGTCCCTGCGCGCCGCGGGCGGCGATCCGGAGGCGATGGAGCTGGACGAGGACTTCCTGGTGGCGCTGGAGTACGCGATGCCGCCCACCGGCGGTCTGGGGCTCGGTGTCGACCGGCTCGTCATGTTCCTCACCGGGCTGTCCATCCGTGAGACACTGCCGTTCCCGCTGGTGCGCGGGGGATGAGGCGGGCTCCGCCCCCTCATCCCATCGGGTGCTTTCCCCGGGATAACCAGTGTTGGTGAACGGCGCGGAGCATCCGCCGTACGAACCATTGGTCATGAAAAAGGATCAGTTGATTCTGGGGCGCCGTGGGATGCTGCGGATCGCCGCCTGTCTCGGTGTCGCGGTCACCGCCCGGCTGCTGAGCACCGGAGAGGCCGGTACACCAGGACGCCCCGCCGGGCCGCCGCCCGCGGCCGGGCCCCAGGCGCCGGTACCGGTGCCTGACGTGCCCGCGCCGGGCGCCGGGGGGCCACCGGCCGGGGTCGGGCTGCGGCCTTCCGCGTACCGGCTCCAGCCCCTGACCGAAGGGGCGCGGACCGGCCTCGGCAGACCGCTGCCCCCGGTACGCCACCAGCCCTTCCTGGAACTGCCCGAACTGGGCCACACCATGGTGCTCACCTTCGACGACGGACCCGACCCCGCGTACACGCCCGGCATCCTGCGCACCTTGCGCGCCCACGATGTCCGCGCGATGTTCTTCGTCTGCGGCGAGATGGTCGACGTCCACCGCGATCTGCTGCGGGAGATCGCCGACGACGGCCATGTCATCGGCAACCACTCCTGGTCGCATCCGCAGATGACCAAGCTCACCCGCTCCGGCATCCGCGGCGAGATGGAGCGGACCAGCGAGGTGATCGAGGAGACCGTCGGAGCCGCGCCGCTCTGGTACCGCGCGCCGTACGGCGCCTGGAACCGGCACTCCTTCGAACTCGGCGCGGAGATGGGCATGGAACCGCTCGCCTGGACCGTCGACACCCTCGACTGGACCACGCCCGGCACCGGCACGATCGTCCGCAGGGTGCTGGACGGCGCGGGTCCCGGCGTGGTCATCCTCTCGCACGACGCGGGCGGCGACCGCTCGCAGAGCGTGGCGGCGCTGCGCCGGTATCTGCCCCGGCTGCTGGATGGGGGCTACCGCATCGCGGTGCCGCACCGCTAACCGCCGATGCGGCGGGGGCGGGGGCGGGGGCGGGGTGTGGGTACGGGGCCGTCCCGTGGGGGGACGGCCCCGTACCGTCAGCGGGTGGAGACCATCCGGGCGAAGACGACGACGTTGCCGTCGTACCCCCGAGCCTTGGAGAAACCGCCGCCGCAGGTGATCACCCGCAGCTCGGCGTGGCCGGTGTCGCCGTAGACCCGGGAGCCGGGGAAGTCGTTCTTAGCGAAGACCTCGACCCCGTAGACCTCGAACACGGCGGTGCTGCCGTCGTACCGGTCGACCTCGACGTGCCGGCCCTTCGCCACCGCGCCCAGACCGTAGAAGACGGTGGGACCCGCTTGGTTGTCGACATGGCCGACGACCACGGCCGTCCCGCGCTGCCCGGGTGACACCCCGTTCTGGTACCAGCCGGCCAGATTGGGATCCTGCGGGGGAGGCGCGGCGATCCAGCCGTCCGGGTCGAGCCCCACGTCCATCACCGGTGCGTCCACCTTGATCGCCGGAATGCGGATCCGGGACATCGGGGCGTACGGCAGCGGCTTGATGTCCGGCAGTGCGGTGGTGGCCAGCGTCGCCGGGTCGGGCCTGCTGGCCGGCGCCGCCGCGGACGCCGGTTGCGGAGGTCCCAGCGGCGCGTCCACCCCGTTGCGCATCAGGGCGATTCCCGTGAGCATGACGAGAGCCAGTACGCCCCAGGGCGAGCGCTTCCTCGACTCCGGGGCGCGGTGGTCCTGGCCCATATTTCTCCCTTCGTGGGCAGTCTGCAGGCACGGTAAGGGCGCGGGGGCCGACCGGCGATCACTGGCGGGCGAACGGGTGGTACGGGCTCCCGCGATGACCCGACCGGGTCACCGGGACCTCCTGATCGAGTAATCGGCCCGACAAAATTCCTGACGGTCCGTGACCTGCGGCTCCGTCCGGTGAAGGGCCCTTCTGACGGCGTGTCGGCGTACCTGCGCGTACCCGGTCGAAATGCGCGCTTCCGGTTGCCCGGTGAGGGTTCGTCATGGAAGGCGTTCTCGTCGAATTTCCCGGAGCGCCGCTTTGGGGCGTCTTCCGCTGGAGGTTCAACGATGCGTGCTTCACGCGCTCTCGCGGTGACCGCGACCGCCTGCGCGGCCGTGGCGCTCTCCGCTCCGCTGGCCGGCGCCACCAATGGCCCCCGCGATGTCTCCGTCAACCCGTTCGAGGTCCACCGGGGCGGCACACTCCACATCCGGGTGGAGGGCTGCGGCCACGGAGGCACGGTCACCTCCAACGCCTTCTCCCGGGTCGAACTGTCCGTCAACTCCTCGGGGCACTCTTCGGCCCGCGCCCGGATCCACGACTTCACCACACCCGGCCACTACAACCTGGCGGTCCGGTGCAGCGACGACCCCCGTACCGTCACGCACCAGTTCCGGGTGCTGGAGGGGCGGGGCGCGCTCGGTGGTCTCGGTGGCTCCGTCGGTCCCAGTTCCACGGAGATGACGGTCGGCGGCGGTCTCGTCGCCGCGGCGGCCGTCGGCGGGTCGGTCTTCCTCAGCCGTCGCCGGCGCCTGAACGCCGTGGGCGTCTGACCGGACGGGGCCCGGTGGGCCGCCCCGGCCCGGACGCGCCGGGGAGAGCGGGCGCGGGAGCGGGAAAGAGCGCGGACGCCGGACGCCCGTCGCCCCGAGCCGGAAGGTGGCTCGGGGCGACGGGCGTCCGGCGTCCGTGGGACGGTTCAGCGGACGCGGTCCTCCGTCCGCCGGCGCGCGGTCCAGAGGGCTCCGGCCGCGGCGGCCACCACGAGCGCCGTACCCGCGGCGAGTTCGCCGGGGCCGACGCCGCCGACGCTGCCGCCCAGACCGCCCCGCACCCCGGAGGGTGTGACGGAGGTGGCGGACGCGGTCGGCGCGCGGGTCGGGGCGGCCGCGGCCGCGACGGTGAGGTTGGTACGACCGGTCGTCCCGTTGCAGCTGAACGAGACCTGGTACACCGCACCCCGCTTCGCGTCCCAGTCCACGGTGGCCGCGGCCGTACGGCCCGAGGGGATCGTCACGGTGTCGAAGACCGCGGAGGAGGCGGTCGCGGAGGTCGCGCAGTTGGTGACGCCGAGAGTCACCCTCCCGCCCGGGGCGACCGTGGAGGGGGTGACGGTGAATCCGAACGGCGTGGAGCCGCCGTGCACCGCCGCCCCCGCGGGGGGCGCCGTCAGGGCGAGTGCGGCCACTCCCAGCGTAGCGGTGGTCGCGGCACGTATCGCGCGCATGATGAGCCTCCGGGTCCCCGAGGAGCAGCGGTGGAACCTTTTTCCACAGAAGCCGGTGCCTGCGCCTCGATGGCGGAAACGCTAGGAGCGCGTTACCACAGCCGCGATCGCTGACGGGCGAATGGGGCACGGCTGTCCCCCGTGCGGCGGACAGCCGTGCCCCGTTCGCCGCCGGTCAGCCGCCGATCTGCGGGAACAGGTCGAGGAAGGGCGCCGTGGTCGCGCCGATGCCGCGCCCGTACGGGGCGTCGAAGTCCCAGATGAGGAAGAGGAGGAAGGCGATCAGCACGCTGAACAGTCCCGCCAGCAGCAGTTCGCGGAACGAGCGCCGGATCTGGAGGACGAAGATCATCCCCACGGTGACCACCGCGCCGATGATGAGGCCGAACCAGACCACCCCCGGCATCGTGTCTCCCGCGTTCTGCCCGCGGGCGCCCCGGGCGTTGTCGGCGGAGGCCACCTGGTCGACCAGCGGCTGGTAGGCCTGGCCCTCCAGATCGGTGCGCGGCGCGTACTGGGAGACATCGGTGCGCAGTTGGTCGAAGAGCTGGGTGCCCTTCGCGCTGAGCGCCTCGTGCCGGGACATGTGCGGCCACTCGGTGTGCACGACGTACGAGACATACGCGTCCACGTCGCTGCGGATCCGCTCCCGTACCTCGGTGGGATAGACCTGGACGCGCTGGCGGATCTCGTGGAGCGCCTGCGCCTCCTGGCGCACCGACTCCTGGGCGGCGCCCCTGGCCTCCCAGACCCCGGCGATCGCGAGGCCGAGGACGATCGCGTAGACCACGCCGATCATCATCGTCATGTAGTCCATGACACCGGGGACCTCGGCGGGGTCGTCGTCGTCCTCGGTGACGCCCCGGTTGTTGAAGATGACGATGGTCAGGACGACCGCGCAGGCGGCGGCCATCGCGATGCCCAGGACGAGCCAGTCCGACATGGGACCTCCGTGGATCAGCGGGAACGGGGGCGGGAGCGGGGTCGCAGCACGGCCGCGGCGAGTACGGCGGGGGCCGTGATCAGAAGCATCCGGAGGACGGGGGAGGTGGAGCCGGGCGGCTGTTGACGGGTCGCCGGGCGATAGGCGGGCAGGGCCACGGCGGGCGGTGACGGTTCGGCGGACGGGGCCGGGCTCGGGGTGGGCGACGGAGCGGGCGGGGGCGTCACGGGCGGGGGCGGCGCTGGTGCGACGGTCACCGGACGCGGCCGTGGTACGGCGCCGGGCGGCGGTGCCGGTGTCGGGCGGGGCGGTCGCGGGGTGGGCCGGACGACGGGTGGTGGCGGCTTCGGCGTGACCACCACGGGCGGTGGCGGTGGCGTCGGCTTCGTAGGGGGTGGAGGGGGAGGCGGAGGCGGAGGTGGTGGTGGCGGTGGCGGCGGCTTCGGCGGTGGTTCGGGCGGTGGGGGAGGCGTCGGGGTCGGCCGGCAGCCGCCGCTGCCCGCCACGACCACCGCCTCCACCGTGCCGCCCGCACCGGTCGAGGCGTAGGCGCAACTGTCCGCCGCGGCGGGCGCCGGGGCGGCGGCCGACAGCGAGATGAGTGCGGCGGCTGTGACCAGCCGTCCGACGAGCGATCCATGCACGGGCAGGAGCTTGGTCGCCACCGGGCCCCGGCACGCCGGAAGTCGCTCGGATTCCCCCTGATAGGGGGTATTGGCCACCGTCGAGAACACGCCGCGGAAGTTTTTTCCGGCCGCGTTGAACGGGATGCCGCCTCCGTTCCGTACTTAGGACCATGAGCAGCGCACCCCAGCGCCTCAACCGGCCCATGGATATCAGGAGTTGACATGAACACCTGGCGGAACGCCTCGCTCGCGGTCACCGCGGCGGCCGTACTGGCCCTGACGACGGCGTGCGGTCAGGACCCGGGCACCAACACCAACGGACAGTCCGTCGGCGCCGCGAACCCGGCCGGCGCCGCAGACAGCGGATACGGCGCGGACACCGGCGCCGGGGCAGGAACCGGGGCCGGTGCCGCCGGGGCCGGTACGGCGGCCGCCGCCAAGCCCGCGGGGCAACTCGCCGTGTGGGACAGCAAGAAGCTCGGCAAGGTCCTCACCGACAGTGAGGGCTTCACCCTCTACCGCTTCGACAAGGACACGCCGGCCCCGCCGAAGTCCAACTGCGAGGGCGACTGCGCCACGACGTGGCCCGTCGTGACCGCCGGCGACGCCAAGGCCGCCGCCGGCACCGAGGCCTCCCTGCTCGGCGAGATCACCCGGGCCGACGGCACCAAGCAGCTCACGGTCGACGGCTGGCCCATGTACCGGTACGCCAAGGACACCAGCCCGGGCGACGCCAAGGGCCAGGGCGTGGGCGGCACCTGGTTCGCGTCCGCCCCCGACGGCAAGAAGGCCTCCCCGGCGGCCGCCGGCGGCGGTTCGGGCGCGGGCGAGGAGTCCTCGGGCGACCTGGCGGGCCTCTCGGTCCGCAAGGACCCGAAGCTCGGCGATGTCGTGGTGGACGCGCGGGGCATGACGGTCTACCGCTTCACGAAGGACTCGGCCTGGCCGATGAAGACCGCCTGCACCGGCGCCTGCCTCGACAAGTGGCCGGTTGTCGCCCCCGTCTCCAAGAACGATGTCGACGGCGTCACCACCAAGGGCTTCGTCACCTTCGACCGGCCCGACGGAATCAAGCAGCAGACCCTCAACTGCTCGCCCATCTACACCTTCGCCGGGGACAAGAAGCCCGGCGACACCAAAGGTCAGGGCGTCGGCGGCACCTGGTTCGCCGTCTCTCCCGACAACGAGCTGGTCGGAGCGTCCGAGTAGTCCCCACGCCGCGTCTCCGGCCCAACGGTCCGCCGTCACACTCCTCGGTGTGGCGGCGGACCACATGCACTTGCCGACTGTATGTGACCAAGAACGGATCGCTAATTTCCGTTTGGGCTCGCTCTCTTGGCGGTCGATCAGTAGCCTCGGCTCGAACAACCGGCCGTTATCAGGCCGCACTCCGTGGCGACTTGTTGGAGACATCGATGGAGCGTCCCGCCTGGGCCCCGCAGGGCATCGACATTTCGGTGCCGAGCGTTTCCCGCATTTATGACTACTATCTGGGCGGTTCGCACAATTTCGAGGTGGACAGGGAAGCCGCGCGCCGGGCCATGGGGTTCATGCCGGGACTTCCCAAGATCATGAAAGCGAACCGCGCGTTCATGCGGCGCACCGTGGAATTCGCCTCCGCGGAAGGCATCGGCCAGTTCCTCGACATCGGCTCCGGCATTCCCGCCTTCGGCAATGTCCACGAAGTCGCCGCCGCGCTCGACCCGGACGCCAAGGTCGTCTACGTCGACCACGACCCGGTCGCCGTCGCCCACAGCCGGGCCTTCCTCGAAGGCAGCCCCAACACCGCCGTGGTGAACGCCGATCTCCGCGAGCCGCGCAAGATCCTGCACAGCCAGGAGACGGCCGGACTGCTCGACCTGGAGCGGCCCGTCGCGGTGCTGCTCAACTTCGTCCTGCACTTCCTCCGGGACAAGGACCAGCCCTACCGGGCCGTGGCCGAACTGCGCGACGCGCTCGCCCCCGGCAGTCTCCTCACCGTCACCCATGCCTCGTACGACGGCGTCCCGGTCTCCACGGAGGACACGGACGCCGCCGTCGCCGTCTACACGGAGACCCACAGCCCGCTGGTGATGCGCTCCCGTGAGCAGATAGCCCGGTTCTTCGACGGCTTCGAGATGGTCGAACCCGGCCTGGTGCCGATGCCCGACTGGCGCCCGGCCGACCCGGCCGACCAGGAGGATCCGTACGCCTACTCGGGCTTCGCCGGAGTGGGACGCAAGGCGTGAGCGTCCCGGAACAGGAGCCGGGCCCGGCGGACCCGGACGGCCTGGAGGACAGAGTCAGACGGTTCGCGACGATCTGGAGCCGGGCGATCTTCCCGGCGACCTCCACGTCGCTCACCCGCGCCGAGTTCGAGGAGTGCCTGCTGCCGCTGGCCCGCGCCCTGCGCGAGGCCCTGCACGCACGCCCCTTCGACAGCTCGCCCGCCGGAGCGGCGGGCACCGCGCTGGTCGCCGCGCACTGCACCGACCCGGAGGCCCTGAGCCGCACCCTCGGCGTCATCGACTCGTATCTGGTCCTGTACTGCGGTACGGACGAACTGCCCGGGGAGGAGTGCCGCGCCCGGTGCGCCCGCCTCCAGCACGCCCTGGCCGCCGGGTACGCCCTGGCCCTGCGCGAGCGCACCCTCGCCGAGCAGGAGGCCCTCGCCCGCTCCGCGCTGGCGGCGCGCAGCGACGCGGAGGACGCGCTCCACGCCACCCAGGCCCGCTTCCACGCGGTCTTCGAGGAGGCGGCCATCGGCATCGGCATCGCCGACCTCGACGGCAATGTCCTGGAGGTCAACGACACCCTCACCGCGATGTTCGGCGGGCTCGAACACCATGTCCGCAGCCGCAATGTCAGCGAGTGGGTCCATCCGGAGGACGGGCCCCAGGTGTGGCGGCTCTACGACGAACTGGTGCGGGGCGAGCGCGAGCACTTCCGGGTCGAAAAGGCGTTCTACCGCAACGACGGCACCGTGCTCTGGACCAATCTGACGCTCTCGCTGCTCCGGGACCCCGAGGGCGCCCCGCAGTACCAGCTCGCGCTGATGGAGGACACCACCGAGCGTCGGCTGCTCAATCTGCGACTGCGGTACGAGGCCACCCACGACGCGCTGACCGGACTGCCCAACCGGACGCTGTTCTTCGAGCGGCTGGAGAAGACGCTCGCCGCGGGCGACGACGCCCGCTTCGGCCTCTGCTACCTCGATCTCGACGGCTTCAAGGCGATCAACGACAGTCTCGGCCACTCCTCCGGCGACCGGCTGCTGGTCGAGGTCGCGGACCGGCTCCAGTCGTGCGCCACCGCGCCGGGCGAGATGGTGGCCAGGATCGGCGGCGACGAGTTCGTGGCCCTGACGACCAGGCCCGGTACGGAGAGCGAGGTGACCGATCTCGCCTCCCGGATCCTCGGTGTGCTGGCCGCCCCGATCCGGCTGGAGGGCCGGGAGTTCACCGTACGCGGCTCCATCGGCATCGTGGAGGGGCCGTCCGCCGGGCGGAGCCCCGCCGAGGTGCTGCGCAGCGCGGACATCACCATGTACCGGGCCAAGGCGGCGGGCGGCAACCGCTTCGAGCTGGCCGACCCGGAGGCCGACGCCCGCGCCATCACCCGGCACGGGCTGACCACGGCGCTCCCGGCGGCCCTGGAACGCGGTGAGTTCTTCATCGAGTACCAGCCGCTGGTCCATCTCGACGACGGCACCGTGCACGGCGCGGAGGCCCTGGTGCGCTGGTCCCACCCGCAGCACGGGGTGCTCGGCCCCGACCGGTTCATCCCGCTCGCCGAGCACACCGGGCTGATCGTGCCGCTCGGCCGCTGGGTGCTGGAACAGTCCGTACGGCAGGCCCGGTTCTGGCAGCAGGAGCTGCCGGAGGGCGCGCTCGGCAGACCGCTGCGGATCAATGTGAACCTCTCCCCGACCCAGCTCCACCACCCCGGACTCGTCGCCGACACGGTCGAGGTGCTGGAGCGGGTCGGGCTGCCGCCGGGCGCGCTCTGCCTGGAGGTCACCGAGTCGGCGTTGATCGGCGCCGACGAGGATCTGCTCAAACCGCTGCGCCAGCTCGCCGAGATGGGCGTGGACATCGCGCTCGACGACTTCGGCACCGGCTACTCGAACCTGGCCAATCTGCGCAGGCTGCCGGTGAGCGTGCTCAAGCTGGATCGTTCCTTCACCCAGAGCATGCAGCAGCACCCGGCCGACCCGGTCGATCTGAAGATCGTCGAGGGGATCGTCTCCCTGGCGCACAGCCTGGAGCTGGCCGTGACGGTGGAGGGCGTGGAGACCGGGGCGCAGGCGGAGCATCTGCGCCGGCTGGGCTGCGACACGGCGCAGGGCTGGTACTACGCCAGGCCGGGGCCGCCCGAGCAGCTTCACACGCTGTCGCTGGCGGACGCCGTCTGAGCGGAGCGGGGGCCGTCCGCGGACCGGGCGGTCACCGCGACCCCGGCCGCCGCCGCTCCGGCCCCCGCGGTCCCGGACGCCGCCGCTCCGGACGCCCCTTGTGTGGCCAGCAGCACCTTCTGGAGCTCCCGGGCGGCGCGCGGCGGGGCGACGTCGCTGCGGTGCGCGAGCGCGATCGTACGGCTCAGCCCCGGCCTGGCCAGCGGTGTGACCCGCAGATCGCGCGCCCGCGCCGCCACCATGCTCGGTACGACCGCCATGCCGAGCCCGGCCCGTACGAAACCGAGCACGGCGTCCATCTCGCCGCCCTCCACGGTGAACGACGGCTCGAACCCGGCGGCCCGGCAGGCGGCCACGGTCAGCTCGCGCAGGTCGTAGCCGTGCCGGAACATCACCAGCGGCCGGCCCTCCAGATCGGCGATCCGCACCGGGCTCCCGGGGGCCGGCCCGCCGGGTGAGGAGACCACCACCAGGTCCTCGTGGAGCAGTTCGACCGTGGTCAGCGCGGGGGAGGCGGCCGGCAGCGGCATCACCACCAGCGCCAGATCGAGCGCGCCGCGGGCCAGCTCCCGTACCAGATCGTGCGAACCGCTCTCCTCGATCAGCAGCTCGATACCGGGATGCAGATCGTGGAAGGCGCGCAGCACCTCGGGCAGCAGCCCCGTGCACAGACTCGGCGGCGCGCCCAGCCTGACCCGGCCGCGCCGGAGCTGCACCAGCTCCTGGACCTCGACCCGCGCGGTCTCCGTGTCGGCGAGGATCCGCCGGGCCAGCGGAAGCAGCGCCTCGCCCGCGTCGGTCAGGGCGACATTGCCCCGGGCGCGGCTGAGCAACTCGGCGCCCAGCTCCTTCTCCAGCGCCCTGATCTGCTGCGACAGCGAGGGCTGCGAGACATGCACCCGCTCGGCGGCGCGGGTGAAGTGGCGGGTCTCGGCGACGGCCACGAAATAGACGAGCTGCTGGAACTGCATCTCCCCAGGATACGTCCACGATAGGCACGGCCTATGGAGTTCAGCCGGACCATGTCTTGGACCTCTCGGCCGGGGCGGCCTAGCGTCATGAGCATGGCTCTGGCAACGCGGACGGACCCGGCGGACCCGACGGACAAACGGGCGTCCATGACCCGCACCCTCTGGAGATCGACGCTCGGGAAGAAGACGGTCATGGCCGTGAGCGGCCTGATCATGCTCGGCTACCTCGTCGTGCACATGCTGGGCAATCTCAAGATCTTCTTCGGGGCGTCCGAGTTCAACGGGTACGCCCACTGGCTGCGCACCCTGGGCGAGCCCCTGCTGCACTACGAATGGGCGCTGTGGCTCGTACGGATCGTCCTTGTCGCGGCCGTCGTCCTGCACGGGGTCTGCGCGTACCAGCTCAGCCGCCGCGACCTCGCGGCGCGCCCCAGCCGCTACGTCCACCGGCGGGCGCGGACGAGCTACGCGACCCGCACCATGCGCTGGGGCGGGATCATCCTCGCCCTGTTCATCGTCTGGCACATCCTCGACCTGACGACCGGCACCGCGCACCCCGGCGGCTTCCAGCCGGGCCATCCGTACCAGAACGTCGTGGACACCTTCTCCACCTGGTACGGCAACACGGTCTACCTCACCGCGATGGCCGCTCTCGGACTCCATGTCCGGCACGGCTTCTGGAGCGCCGCGCAGACCCTCGGCGTGGGCAGCGCCGCCCGCGACCGCTTCCTGAAGACCGCCGCGAACACCCTGGCACTGGTGCTGACGGCGGGATTCGTCGCCGTACCCGTCGCCGTCATGACCGGAGTGGTGAGCTGAGATGAACGAACCCAACCGCTACACCGAGTACACCACCGGCGCACCGCTCGCCGACACCAAGGCGCCCGGCGGCCCCGTCGCCGAACGGTGGAACCGGCGCCGCTTCGAGGCGAAACTCGTCAACCCCGCCAACCGCCGCAAACACACCGTGATCGTCGTCGGCACCGGCCTCGCGGGCGGCGCCGCGGGCGCCACCCTCGCCGAACAGGGCTACCACGTCGTCCAGTTCTGCTACCAGGACTCCCCGCGCCGAGCCCACTCCATCGCCGCCCAGGGCGGCATCAACGCCGCGAAGAACTACCGCAACGACGGCGACTCCGTCCAGCGGCTCTTCTACGACACCGTCAAAGGCGGCGACTTCCGCGCCCGCGAGTCCAATGTGCACCGGCTCGCCGAGGTCTCCGTCGAGATCATCGACCAGTGTGTCGCCCAGGGCGTCCCGTTCGCCCGGGAGTACGGCGGACTCCTGGACACCCGTTCCTTCGGCGGCGTCCAGGTCTCCCGTACGTTCTACGCGCGCGGCCAGACGGGCCAGCAACTCCTGCTCGGCGCCTACCAGGCGCTCTCCCGGCAGATCGCCGCCGGCACCGTCGAGATGCACGCCCGCACCGAGATGCTCGACCTGCTCGTCATCGACGGACGGGCCCGCGGCATCGTGGCCCGCGACCTGATCACCGGCGAGATCTCCCCGTACTTCGCCGACGCGGTGGTCCTCGCCTCCGGCGGTTACGGCAATGTCTTCCATCTGTCGACCAACGCCAAGAACAGCAACGCCACCGCGATCTGGCGGGCCCACCGGCGCGGCGCCCACTTCGCCAACCCCTGCTTCACCCAGATCCACCCCACCTGCATCCCGCGCTCCGGCGACCACCAGTCGAAACTGACCCTGATGAGCGAGTCGCTGCGCAACGACGGCCGGATCTGGGTGCCCGTGGCGCCCGGCGACACCCGCCCGCCGGCCGAGATCCCCGAGGACGAGCGCGACTACTACCTGGAGCGGATCTACCCGTCCTTCGGCAACCTCGTCCCCCGCGACATCGCCTCGCGCGCCGCGAAGAACGTCTGTGACCAGGGACGCGGCGTCGGCCCCGGCGGCCAGGGCGTCTACCTCGACTTCACCGACGCCATCGCCCGGCTCGGCCGCGGGGCGGTCGAGGAGAAGTACGGCAACCTCTTCGAGATGTACGAGCGGATCACCGCCGAGAACCCGTACGAGGTCCCGATGCGGATCTACCCGGCGATCCACTACACCATGGGCGGACTCTGGGTCGACTACGACCTCCAGACCACCGTGCCCGGGCTGTTCGCGATCGGCGAGGCCAACTTCTCCGACCACGGCGCCAACCGGCTCGGCGCCTCCGCCCTCATGCAAGGGCTCGCGGACGGCTACTTCGTGCTGCCCTCCACCATCAACGACTACCTCGCCCGCCACCCGCACCACGACACCGTCGACGCCTCCCACCCGGAGGTCGCCGAGGCCGTCGCGGACACCGAGGACCGGCTGCGCCTGCTGCTCGCCGTCGACGGCGACCGTACGCCCGAGTCGTTCCACAAGGAGCTCGGTGAACTCCTCTGGGAACACTGCGGGATGGCCCGCACCGACAGCGGGCTGCGCAAGGCGCTCGACCGGATCCCGCAGATCCGCGAGGAGTTCTGGCGCCGGATCAAGGTGCCGGGCACCGGCGAACAGCTCAACCAGGCGCTGGAGAAGGCCAATCGCGTCGTCGACTACCTGGAACTCGCCGAACTGATGTGCCTGGACGCCCTGCACCGTACCGAGTCCTGCGGCGGCCACTTCCGCGAGGAGTCGCAGACCGAGGGCGGCGAAGCGGCCCGCCGGGACGAGGAGTTCGCGTACGTGGCCGCCTGGGAATACCGGGGGGCCGGGGGCCGGCCCCCGGGAGAGCACAGCACGGGCACCGGCCGCGCCCCCGTCCTGCACAAGGAAGACCTCGTCTTCGAGTACGTCCACCCCACCCAGCGGAGCTACGCATGAGGCTCACCCTGCGCGTCTGGCGCCAGCCGGACGCCGACACCCCCGGCGCCATGGTCACCTACGGGCTCGACGGCATCTCCGAGGACATGTCGTTCCTGGAGATGCTCGACACCCTCAACGAGGAGCTGATCCTCAAGGGCGACGAGCCGGTCGCCTTCGACCACGACTGCCGCGAGGGCATCTGCGGCGCCTGCGGTGTCGTCATCAACGGGGACGCCCACGGCCCCGAGCGCACCACCACCTGCCAGCTCCACATGCGCCACTTCTCCGACGGCGACACCATCGACGTCGAGCCCTGGCGGGCCGGCGCCTTCCCCGTCGTCAGGGACCTGGTCGTGGACCGCTCCTCCTTCGACCGGATCATCGGGGCCGGCGGCTACATCACCGCCCCCACCGGCGCCGCCCCCGAGGCACACGCCACCCCGGTGCCCAAACCCGACGCCGACTCCGCCTTCGAGCACGCCGAGTGCATCGGCTGCGGCGCCTGCGTCGCGGCCTGCCCCAACGGCTCGGCGATGCTCTTCACCTCGGCCAAGATCAACCACCTCAACGTCCTGCCCCAGGGCGCGCCCGAGCGCGAGACCCGCGTCCTGGACATGGTCGCCACGATGGACGCGGAGGGCTTCGGCGGCTGCACCCTCGCCGGGGAGTGCGCCACCGCCTGCCCGAAGGGCATCCCGCTGCCGTCGATCGCGGCGATGAACAAGGAATGGCTGCGCGCCACCCGCAAAGCCGCCCGCTGACCGACGGCATGAGGCGCCCGGCGCGCCCCACAGGGCCCGCCGGACGCCGGTGGCGTGCGGCCGGGGCCGATCTCCCGCACCCTGGAGCACAGGAACGATCAGGGAGCGGGTGGAGCCATGGGACTGGCACGGCGGGCGCTGCTGCTCGGGGCCGGCGGGCTGGTGGCCGGGGCCGCCACCGGGTGCTCCGGGGGCGGCCGGACGGGGGCCGGGGCCGCCGTCGTGACGCGTTCGTCCGGGCCGCTGCCGACCACAACCGCGTGGCGGCCCGACCGCGACGACGTGGACCCCGCCGTCAAGTCGCGCGCCGTCCAGGTCGTGGAGGCCATCGGCGCCTGGCCCGCCGGGCAGGGCGGTGCCGCGGCGGCGAAGCGGCGGGTGGCCGCGCTGGGCGCGGCGCCGGCGCTCGTGGACGCGGCGGGGCCGCTGCTGCCCGACGCCGACGAGGCCGTGCTCCAGGTGATCGACGCCCAGTACGGTGGGATCCTCGCGGACTCGGCCAGTGTGCTGGTGGTCTGCCGGCAGTGGACCCCGGGGCACGCGGGCGGCACGACCGTCGACGTACGGCTGAGCCGGGCACGGCCCCACTGGGAGGTCACCGCGCTCCACCCGGCCAGGCCCGGCGCCGCCGCGCCCGCGCTGCCCGCCGTCGCGCGCGAGGTGCTGGCCGCGTCACGGATCGGCCTGCCGCCCGCCGCGGCGGCGGACATCCGCAGCGGCCACATCCACGAGAGCGTCCTGCGCGCCCTGCTCCGCCTGGCCGGTACGTACCGGATGTACGTCAGTGTGATCCGCTCCGGCCATCCGCTGGACGTCTTCGGCACCGACCGGCCCAGCGACCATCCGCGCGGCCGGGCCTTCGACGTCTGGCAGATCGACGGGCACGCGGTCGTGGACCCGGCCACCTCGCGCCGGCTCGTGGAGACCTTCATGTGGGATGCGGCGGCGGCCGGCTCGTACAACGTGGGCGGTCCGGTACGGCTCTCCGGCGGCGCCCGGGGCCAGTTCTTCAGCGACGCCACCCACCACGACCATGTCCACGCGGGATTCTCGGCCTGAGCGCTGACCTGCCGGGTGGGTGGGCGCCCGGGGAGCCCGGGAGCGTCACTCCGCGTCGTCGAGCCGGAATCCGACCTTCATGCCGACCTGGTAGTGCTCGATGTCGCCGTCGACGATGTGGCCGCGTACTTGCGTCACCTCGAACCAGTCCAGTCCGCGCAGCGTCCGCGCCGCGCGGCTGACACCGTTGCGGATGGCGTCGTCGACGCCCTCGTGCGAGGTGCCGACGATCTCGGTGACCCGGTAGGTGTGGTGCGACATGGGGCCGCTCCCCTCTTCAGGTGCGCGTGCACGCCTTCACGTGTCGCGGGGACCGCGACGTCCCTCCACCGTGCCCCACCCCGCCGTTCCCCGCGAGGCCACGAGGGCACCCACCGCTCTCTGGGACAGTGGTACGGATACCCGTACACCCATCCGGAGGATGCGTCGCCCATGCGCCTGCTGCTGATCCGACACGGCCAGACCCCGTCCAACGTCGCCGGTCTCCTGGACACCGCGGAGCCCGGTCCCGGGCTCACCGCGACGGGGGAGAGGCAGGCCGCCGCGCTGCCCGGCGCACTGGCGGACGAGGACATCGGCGCGCTGTACGTCTCGAACCTGGTCCGTACGCGGCTCACCGCGGCGCCCCTGGCCGCCGCGCGCGGACTGGAGATCCAGGTCAGGGCCGGGATCAGGGAGCTGTCCGCGGGCGAACTGGAGATGCGCGGCGACGAGGAGTCGATCAGGCGCTATCTGACCACCGCCTTCGCCTGGTCGGCGGGGGACGTGGAGCTGCGGATGCCGGGCGGCGAGAACGGGGCCGAGGCGCTGGCACGGTTCGACGCCGTGGTCGCCGAGGCGACGGCGACGGGCTTCGGCACGGTGGCGCTGGTCAGCCACGGGGCGGCGATCCGGACGTGGACCGCCGCCCGCGCGGAGAACGTGGACGTGGACTTCGCCGCCGCCCACGCCCTGGACAACACGGGCGTCGTGGTCCTGGAGGGCGCCACCGGACCGACGGCGTCCGGGTGGAAGGCCCTGACCTGGGCGGGCACGGTGGTCGCCCCGCGCGAAGCCGACGTCGAGGACGGCGGCCCCGCCGGGCGCGCGCTGTAGGAGCGGCGCAGCGGGACGGACGGCGGGGGACGGGCGTACGGGGCGGCGGGGACGTGTGTACGGGGCGGCGGGGACGTGTGTACGGGGCGGTGGGGAGCGCTCCGGGCGCCTCCGGGCGCGCCGCGTGGTCCGGCATTCAGCCGCCTCACATCCGCACTCCGCCGTGTGGTCATGTCAAATCCAGTCGGTCACGGAAGAAACGAGGTGCCGGGTCCACGCGCCCGCGACGGACCCGGCGGCCCGCTCTCCCCACGGCACAGGAGTCCGCCATGTCCGCTCCCGCTCCCGCCACCGTCCCCGTGCTCACCCCGCCCGCCGTCCCGCTCCCCACTCCGCTCCCCACCCCGGGCCCGGCCAACGGGACCGAGCCGCGCTACCTCGTCCAGCTCGCCCGCACCCAGGAGGACGTACGGGCCGCCCAGCGGCTGCGGCACCTCGTCTTCGCCGGGGAGATGGGCGCCCGGCTCGACGGGCCCGAGCCCGGTCTCGACACCGACGCGTTCGACGCCTACTGCGACCACCTGCTGGTCCGCGAGGAGACCACCGGCGAGGTCGTCGGCACCTACCGGCTGCTGCCGCCCGAGCGCGCCAGGGCCGCCGGACGGATCTACTCCGACAGCGAGTTCGACCTCGCCCGGCTCGCCCCGATCCGCCACGACCTGGTCGAGGTGGGCCGCTCCTGCGTCCACCCCCTGCACCGCACCGGTGGCGTCATCGCCCTGATCTGGGCCGGGCTCGCCCGCTACATGACCACCACCGGACACAACTGGCTGGCGGGCTGCTGCTCGGTGCCGCTCGCGGACGGCGGGGCGCTGGCCGCCTCCACCTGGAACCGCGTCAAGGACAAGCACCTCGCGCCCGAGGAGTACTGGGTCACCCCGCACCGGCTCTGGACCCCGGAGCCCGCCGCGGTGGCCGCCGCCCCCGCCGAGCTGCCGCCGCTGCTCCGCGGCTATCTGCGCCTCGGCGCCTGGGTGTGCGGGACGCCCGCGCACGACCCGGAGTTCGGCGTCGCCGACCTGTACGTCCTGCTGTCGATGCGCCGCACCAACCCGCGCTACCTGCGGCACTTCCTCTCCCTCGCGCCGACCCCCGTCGCATGAGCGCCTGGCTGCCCACCGCGCCCTGCACCCCGCGCGACTGCTCGCGCCACCGCGGCCCGGCGACCGGCCCGGCGGCCGGAGCGGGCCGGCTGCTGGCGGGGATCCCGCTCGTCCTGTGCGGCGCGCTGCTGGCGCCGCTCCTCGCCCCGCTGAGTGCGGCGGTACGCGACCGGCTCACCCGGAGCTGGTCCCGTACCGTCCTGCGCGCCTTCGGCCTGCGGATCACGGTGCGCGGCGCGGCGGAGTACGGGGCCACGGACGCCGTGGCGCCGCGCGGCGCCGGGGTGCTGGTCGTCGCCAACCACATCTCCTGGCTGGACATCCCGCTCCTCGCCACCGTCTTCCCCGGGCGGATGCTGGCCAAGAGCGAGATCCGGCGCTGGCCGGTACTGGGCGCGCTGGCCGCCCGGGGCGGCACGCTCTTCGTGGAGCGCGAGCGGCTGCGCGCGCTGCCCGATGCCGTACGGACCCTCTCCGGCGCCCTCGGGGAGGGCTCACGGGTGATCGCCTTCCCCGAGGCGTGCACCTGGTGCGGCCGGGAGCAGGGCCGGTTCACCTCGGCCGTCTTCCAGGCCGCCGTGGACGCGGGCGCCCCCGTCCGGCCCGTACGGATCACCTACCGCGCGCCGGACGGAACGTCCTCGGGGGCGCCCGCCTTCGTCGGGGACGACACACTGCCCGCGTCGCTGTGGCGGGTCGTGTCGGCCGGCGGGCTCACCGCGGAGATCACACTCCTGCCGCCGGTCCCGCCCGGCCGCCACACCGACCGGCGCGCGCTGGCCCGTACGGCGCACCGCGCGATCACCTACGGCGCCCTCGCGTACGGCCCTCTGGCACACGGCGACGGCGCCCGTGGGGGCGCCACGCCGTGCACGGGGGCCGTCCCGCCTCAGACCGCCGTCGCGAGCGAGACCGCGAACCGGCCCGCCCCGTCGGTCCACCAGTGCGTCAACTCCATGCCCGCGGCGGCCAGTTCGGACCTCACCCGGTCCTGACGGAACTTGGCCGACACCTCCGTACGCACCTCCTCCCCCGCGTCGAAGCGCACCACCAGATCCAGTTCCGGGACCTTCACGGTGAGCGCGGAACGGGCCCGCAGCCGCATCTCGATCCACTCGTTCTCCGCGTCCCAGAGGGCCACGTGGTCGAAGCCGTCCGGCGGGAAGTCGGCGCCCAGCTCACGGTTGACGACGGTCAGCACGTTCTTGTTGAACGCGGCCGTCACCCCGGCCGCGTCGTCGTACGCCCTGACCAGGACGGACTCCTCCTTGACCAGATCCGTGCCGAGCAGCAGCCCGTCACCGGGGGCCAGCAGTCCGCGGACCGAGGCGAGGAACGCGGCGCGCTCGGCGGGCAGCAGATTGCCGATCGTGCCGCCGAGGAACGCGACCAGCCGGGGACCCGGGGTGCCCGGCAGCGACAGACCGCCGGTGAAGTCGGCGACGATCGCGTGCACATCGAGCCCCGGATGGTCGACGAGCAGCCCTTCGGCGGCCCCGATCAGCGCGCTCTCGCTGACGTCGACCGGTACGTAACTGGTCAGGTCCGGCGCCGACTCCAGCAGCAGCCGGGTCTTCTCGGACGACCCGGACCCCAGCTCGACCAGGGTCCGCGCGCCGGTCGCCGCCGCGATCTCGGGCGCCCGGGCGTGCAGGATCTCCCGCTCGGCGCGCGTCGGATAGTACTCGGGCAGTGCGGTGATCTCCTCGAACAGCTCACTGCCCCGGGCGTCGTAGAACCACTTGGGCGGCAGTGTCTTGGGCGTACGGGTCAGCCCGTGGAGCACATCGGCGCGCAGCGCGGCGTCCGTGGCGTCCTCGGGGAGCGTGCGGGTCAGCAGGAACGGGCTCACGCGGGAAGCTCCTTGAGAGGGGAGAGCAGAACGTCGCGACGGCTCGCCACGAGCAGGGTGCGGTCGGGGGCCTCACGCCAGCGCGGATCGTCGTCGTACGGCTCCGAGGCCACCAGGGTGGCGTCGGCACCGGATCCGGCGCGGTACCAAAGGGTGTCCCCCCAGGCCGTCGCCGCTATCCGGGCACCGTCGGTGAGCAACAGGTTGAGCCGGGACGCCGGCGCCGCCTCCGCCACCTCGACGACCGTGTCGGCCAGCGCCTGACCGAGGTCGTCGCCCGCCCGCAGCCGGCGCAGCACCAGCGCCCACACCAGCGCCGAGTCGCTGCGCGCCGTCAGCGAGAGCAACTCCTCGGCGGTCAGTGTCGCGGCTGGCCCCGCGAGCGAGCCGGGCCAGCCGCCCACCGAGCCGTTGTGGCTGAACAGCCAGGGCCCGTCGGCGAAGGGCGCCGCCGCTGCCTCCCCGTCGGCGCCGGGCAGTGTGGCGTCCCGTACGGCGGCGAGCAGCGCGCCCGTACGGATCACCCGGGCCAGATCGGTGAAGCCCAGGTCGCCCCAGATGGGGCCCGCGCGGCGGTAGCGCGCGGGCACCGGGTCGCCCTCGGCGTACCAGCCGACGCCGAAACCGTCGGCGTTGACCGTCCCGTTGCGCTGCCGACGCGGCGCCCAGGACTGCCGGTACAGCGCGTGCGGCGGCTCGACGAGCACCGCGCCGAGTCTCATCGGCGGTCCCAGGGCCGCGATATGACGGCACATCAGATGCTCCCGGCGGAGCCCGTGGACAGGGCGCCGGGACCGGCGGGCGCCGCGGTGCGCGCCGTACGGAACCCCGAGAAGATCTGCCGGCGCACCGGCAGGTCCCAGTTGCGGAAGGTGCCCCGGCAGGCCACCGGGTCCACCGCGAACGACCCGCCCCGCAGTACCTTGTGCGCGCCGCCGAAGAACACCTCCGAGTACTCGCGGTAGGGGAAGGCGGCGAAGCCCGGGTACGGCAGGAAGTCGCTCGACGTCCACTCCCACACGTCGCCGATCAACTGCCGTACCCCGAGCGGCGACGCGCCCGCCGGATAGCTGCCCGCGGGGGCCGGCCGGAGATGGCGCTGACCGAGGTTGGCGTGCACCTCGGTGGGCTCGCCGTCACCCCAGGGATGGCGCAACGACCGTCCCGAGACGGGGTCGTGGCGCGCGGCCTTCTCCCATTCCTCCTCGCTCGGCAGCCGACGGCCCGCCCAGCGGGCGTACGCGTCGGCCTCGTACCAGCTCACATGGAGCACCGGTTCGTCCGCCGGGACCGGTTCCAGCACCGAGAACCGGCGGCGCAGCCACTGCCCGCCCTCGCGCCGCCAGAACAGCGGGGCGCCGATGGAGTGTTCCCGGATCTGCGCCCACCCGGCCGACGCCCACCAGCGCTCCTCGGTGTAGCCGCCGTCCTCGATGAACCGCTGGTAGTCGCCGTTGGTCACCGGGACGGTGTCGATCCAGAACGCCGGGACGATCCGCTGGTGGGCCGGGCGCTCGTTGTCCAGCGCCCACGGCTCCGTGGACGTTCCCATGGTGAAGGGACCGCCGGGCACGAGGACTTCGGCGGGCAGCCCCGTGGTGTCCCCGGCCGGTGGCGGGGGCGCGGTGAGCGCGGTCGGCCCCGTCCGCAACTGGTGGGTGATGAGCATCGTCTCGTCGTGCTGCTGTTCGTGCTGCGCGATCATCCCGAAGGCGAACCCCGCGTCCAGCAGGGGACCGCCGTGCAGCGGGGTGCGCTCGATGACGTCCAGGACCCGGCTCCGTACGTCGGCGGCGTACGTCCGTGCCTCGGGCGGCGGCAGCAGCGGCAGGGTGGGCCGGGCGGCCCTGGGGTGTTCGAACGCGTCGTAGACGGAGTCGATCTCGGGGCGTACGGCGGGGCGCCCCCCGACGGTCCGCAGGAGCCACTGCTCCTCCTGGTTGCCGATGTGCGCGAGGTCCCAGACCAGCGGGGACATCAGCGGCGAGTGCTGGGCGGTGAGGTCACGGTCGTCGACGCAGGAGGTCAGCAGGGCGGTACGGGCCCGGGCCGCCGTCAGCGAGTCGACGGCGCGCCGCTTGAGCTGTTCCTCGGTGGCCGGGCCGGCGAGGTCGGTCATGTGCGGAGGTCCTTCCCTGTCACGGGCGCGCGCAGATCGTCCGCCGGACACCGGCCCGGCAGGACGTAACGGTCGACGAAGCGCGCGACCGCTTCCTGTACGTGGGGTGCCGCGCCGATGCGCGGCAGCGCTTCCCGGGCGACGGCGAAAACGGCGATCGCCGCCGCGTGCAGCTCCGGGTCGGCCAGCCCGTACCGGGCCGCGTTGACCCAGAGCGGATTGGCCGGCGCGGGCAGCGGGCCCGCCGTCTCGGCGAGCGGTTTGACGGTGCGGTACACCGTCTCCGCCGCCTCGGGGTCGTCGAACAGCGCGGTGGTGACGGCGAGCGGCACCAGCCAGCCGTCCTCGCCCGGCTGCGCGTCGATCATCCGCAGTTCGAGGTGGCCGCGCGGTCTGACCGGCGGGAAGAGCGTCGTGAGATGGTAGTCGAGGTCGGCGCGGACCGGTGGGCGCGGCAGCCCGGAGCGGATCCACTCCCGGAAGGTCAGCCCCTCGGGAACGGCCCAGGGCCCCTCGGCCGCCCGTACGCACATCACCGGCACGTCCAGCGCGTACGCGGCCCAGGCGTCGCGCGGGGGCAGCGCCGGGGACGGCGCGGCCGTGCGGGGCGGGTCGAGCCGGGTCCACATCGCCTGCCGGGTGGAGCGCCATCCCGTCTCCCGGCCTTCGCGCATCGGGGAGTTCGCGAACGCGGCGACGAGCACCGCGCCCAGCAGATGGGCGAGCTGCCAGCGCCGTCCGTGGCCGAGCGGCCCCGGCTCCTCGTGGCCGGCGTCCAGACAGACCTGGATCGAGGCGGTCGACCGCATCATGGCGCGGCCGGCCGGACCGATCCGGTCGAGATAGGTCTCCATGGCGTCGTAGCGGGGCTCCCGGAGCATCCGCTCCGGCGCGTTCCAGGGGTCCTGGCCCAGACCCGCGAGCGCGAGTCCCGCCGCGCGCAGCACGGGGCGCACGGCGTCCAGGTCGGCGGTGGTGGAGGCGACGCACTCCGTCAGGGACGCGGCGGGCGCGGAGCTGAGCTCCACCTGTCCGCCGGGTTCGAAGGTGAGTGCCGATCGCAGGTGCAGGGCCCGCAGCCCCTCGAACGCCTCTCGGAGGCGACGGGCCGGGACGGGGATTTCTGGGGTACGCAGATCGTGGACGAGCCATTCGAGTTCGACACCCACGGTGCGGGGCGGGCCTGTTTTGAAGCAGATGCCGCGCAGCAGGTCCTCGGCCTCGTTCTCGCCGAGTGGTGATCCCTCATCGGTGAAACTGTCGGGTGGCATGTGCGGATCCTCCTGTCGAAGACCGCGTGACCGTACTCCGCCCCGGGTTCGGGGCGAGCGCTTCGTCCAACCTAAAGCCACTCTCGCCGCTTCGCACAAGAGTGCCCTCGCGGTCACTTTTTCGTCAGAAATGCGATTGCCCCGAGAGTGATCGTGCACGCAGGATTTCCGTATGAGCGCACGGTTGAGGGGTATCGCGAAGGAAACCGAGCAGATCGTCCGAACGGGGGGCTACCGTGCGCCGGACGGTCGTGAGGTGGTGCTTCGCGGGGCGGTGGACGCGGCGGTGGCGGGCACGAGGATGTACGGCCCGGGGCCGGTCGGCCCGGCGGGACCGCCCGTCCGGCCGTCGGTACCCGGCCGTACGGACCGGGCCGCCGGACCGGCCGTCGGGGTCACCGGCGAGAGCAGTCTGGACGCGGCGCGCCGGCTGACGGCGGCCGACCCGGGCGCACCCGTGGCCGTACTGAACTTCGCGTCCGCGCGGAACCCGGGCGGTGGCTATCTGAACGGCGCGCAGGCGCAGGAGGAGGCGCTGTGCCGGGCCTCCGCGCTCTACGCCACCCTGCGGGCGGCGCCGGAGTTCTACGCCCACCACCGCGCCGACCGGGACCCGTTCTACACCGACCGGGTGATCCACTCGCCCGGTGTGCCGGTCTTCCGCGACGACCGGGGCCGGCTGCTCGACACGCCCTACCGGGTGGGCTTTCTCACCTCACCGGCGCCGAACGCGGGGGTGATCGCGCGGCGCGCCCCCGAGGACGTCCACCGGATCCCGGCCGCCCTGGCCGCCCGCGCGGAGCGGGTCCTGGAGACGGCCGTGGCGGGCGGCTACCGGCGGCTGGTGCTGGGCGCCTGGGGATGCGGGGTGTTCCGCAACGACCCGGCGGCGGTCGCGGGCGCCTTCCGGGCGCTGCTCACGGGGGCGGGCCGGTTCGCCGGGGCCTTCGACGAGACGGTCTTCGCGGTGCTGGACCGTACGCCTGAGGCCACGACCCTGGACGCGTTCCGGCGGGTCCTGGGCGAGTAGGCCCCCCGGTGCCGGGACCCGAGGGCCCCGGGACCCGAGGCCCCGGGGGCCGGAGGGCGCGGGGGCCGGAGGGCGCGGGGCCTGGCGGGCGAGGGCCGGGGCTCACTTCCAGCCGTACAGCTCCTTCAGCCGGTTCACGACCAGATTGAACCGCCCGCGGTCCAGGGCGCACGCCTCGCGCCGCATCCCCGCGTCGTGGACCCGGAGCACCCGGTCCACGTCCACCCACGACTCACGCCCCTCGCGGTCCCACGGCCCGACCCCGATCGGCACCCACTCGCGGTCCCGGTCGTGGCGCTTGCTGGAGAGCTGTACGGCGAGCAGCGTGCCCGCCGCCTCGCGCGCCACCACCAGGACCGGACGGTCCTTGCCGCGCCCGTCGTTCTCCTCGAAGGGCACCCATGTCCAGACGATCTCGCCGGGGTCGGGGTCGCCGTCGCGCTCGGGCGCGTAGGAGGTACGGACCGGGCCGACGGCTCGTGGGTCGGCCTCGGCCGTGGCGCCGGGCCCGCTGCGGCCGGGGGAGTCGGGAGACGCGGGGGAACCGGTGGAACCGGGGGAGGAGGTGATCATCCGTAGACGGTAGAACGTGGCCGGCCGCGACCGCCGGGCGGGTCGGCCGAAGCGGCCCGGTTCCGTCCACCGGGTGCCCCTCCGGGGGCCGTTCTGGCAGGATGCCGGGTGCGATGAGCCAGCCCACCGAGCACTCCGCCGCCCGCGCCGCCGTACCGGCCGGTGCCCTGCCGCCGGGTACGCCGCCGCCCGGTGCCCTGCCGCCCGGTTCTCTGCCGACCAGTTCCGACGTGGCACGGCTGGCGGGGGTGTCCCGGGCCACCGTCTCGTACGTGCTCAACGGCATCACCGCCGTACGGATCAGCGAGCCCACCCGGCTGCGGGTGCGGGAGGCGGCCGAGCGGCTCGGGTACGTGCCGCACGCCGCCGCCCGCAGCCTGCGCGCCGGACACACCCGGACAGTGCTGCTGCCCACCGGCCATGTCCCCGTCGGCCCGCTCTACAGCCGGATCCTCGACGAGTTCCAGCGGGCGCTGCGCCTGCTCGGCTACACGGTGGTGCAGTACGGCGGCCTCGGCCTGGACGCGGCCGGCGCGGCCCGCGCCTGGGCCGAACTGCGGCCCGTCGCGGTGGTCTCGCTCGGCGAGACCACCCTCACCCCGGAGGCCGTGGACCTTCTCAAGCGCTCCGGAGCCAGGGCCGTGATCACCCTCGGCTCGCGGCGGATCGCGGGGACGCACGCGCTGGTCATGGACCAGCGGACGATCGGCGGCCGGGCGGTCGGCCATCTCGTCGCGCGCGGGCGCCGCTCGATCGGGGTGGTGATGCCGGAGGAACCGGGCCTGGAGCTGTACGCCGCCCCGCGCCTGGCGGGTGCTCGCGCCGCCGCCGGGGCCCCGGGCGCCGCCGTCCGCGTCACGCCACTGCCCCTGGCCTACACGGAGGAGGCCGCCGCCGCTCTCGCCGCCCGCTGGCGCGGTCTCGGCCTCGACGCCGTCTTCGCGTACAACGACGAGTACGCGATGCTCCTGATGCGGGCGCTCCAGGACGAGGGGATCGGCGTACCGGCGCGGACCGCGGTGATCGGCGCCGACGACCTGCTGCTCGGGCGGCTGCTGCGCCCCCGGCTCTCCACGGTCCGGGTCGACATGGCGACCGGGCCGCGGCTGGCCCAGCTCGTCGACCGCGCGGTCCGCGACCCGGCGGCCGAACCGGAGCGTTACGACCTGATGGGGGCCAGGGTCGTCCACCGCGAGTCGAGCTGACGGGCCGCCGCCCTTGGCGTACACGGCCCGGGCGTGCGCGGGGCCCGGGCGTGCGCGGGCCGGGGCGTACGCGGGTGCGCGGGCGACATGCGGCGGCCCGGCCGGATGGCTAGCGTCGGCGGTATGACTACTGTTCCGCGCCGCTTCGAGCTGCTGCTGGTCGCCGAGTTCACCGAGGAGCACGAGGGGCCGCCCTGGCCGGAGAACGCCCTGCGCTCGGCCGTGGTCGAGGCGACGGGCGAGACCGGGGCCTCCGGCTATCCGCGGTACGCGGGCAACGGGATGGAGGCGGACATCGACCCCGAGACCCGCACCGTGGAGGCGCTGCTGATCGACGGCGACGAGCTGGACTACGGGCTGTCGGTGCGGGTGGTCGCCGTACCGCCGGACCACTCCGTCTGATCGCCGCGGCGTTCCCGGCCCCCGGAGGCCGTTGACAGCGCCCGGTGCCGGGCAGAGACTCTGACGGGTCCCGCCGGGATGAATCAAAGTTCACCAGGCGAACAGCTGTCGAGGGTGACGGGTGTGTGCCGGGGGAGAGAAGCCGGAGACCCGATGAGCATCCGCGACGTCTACATCGTCGACGCCGTCCGTACCCCCATCGGCAGGTTCGGGGGTGCCCTCGCCTCCGTACGCCCCGACGACCTCGCCGCCCATGTGGTCAGGTCGCTGGTGGACCGTACCCCCGGCCTCGACCCGGCGCGGATCGACGACGTGGTCCTCGGCGACGCGAACGGCGCGGGCGAGGACAACCGCGACGTGGCACGGATGGCCGTCCTGCTCGCCGGACTCCCCGTCTCCGTCCCGGGGGTGACGGTGAACCGGCTCTGTGGCTCCGGCCTCGAAGCGGTCATCCAGGCCGCCCGCGCGGTCGCCCTCGGCGACGCCTCCGTCGTCGTGGCGGGCGGCGTCGAGTCCATGTCCCGGGCACCCTGGGTCCTCCAGAAGCCGGAACGCGCCTTCCCGGCCGGTCACCAGCAGCTCCACTCGACCACCCTGGGCTGGCGTATGACCAACCCGAGGATGCCCGCGGAGTGGAGCGTTCCGCTCGGTGAGGGCGCCGAACTGATCGCGGACCGGCACGCCATCGGCCGCGAGCGGCAGGACGCCTTCGCGCTCGCCAGCCACCGCAAGGCGGCCGACGCCTGGGCCGCCGGACTGTACGACGGCGAGGTCGTCCCGTACGCGGGGGTGGACCTCGTCCGGGACGAATGCGTCCGCGACACCACGTCCATGGAGGCTTTGGCCAAGCTGAAGCCGTCGTTCCGTACGGACGGGACCGGGACGGTCACGGCCGGGAACGCCTCGCCCCTCAACGACGGCGCCGCCGCCCTGCTCCTGGTCGACGAGGACGGACTGCGCGAGACCGGCCGTGAGCCGCTGGCCCGGATCCGGACCTCCGCGGTCACCGGCATCGAGCCGCAGCTCTTCGGCCTCGGCCCGGTCGAGGCCGTCCGGCGCGCCCTGGGCAAGGCGGGCCGCACCTTCGCCGACCTCACCACCTTCGAGCTGAACGAGGCGTTCGCCGCCCAGGCGCTGGGCTGCCTCGCCGAGTGGCCCGAGCTGGACCCGGCCCTCGTCAACCCGCGCGGTGGCGCGCTCGCGCTCGGTCATCCGCTGGGCGCCTCCGGGGCCCGGCTCGCCGGATCGGTCGCCCACCAGCTCGCCGCGGCCGGTTCGGGTACCGGGCTCGCCGCGCTCTGCATCGGGGTCGGTCAGGGGCTGGCGCTCGTCCTCGAACGCTGATCGCGTCGCCAACTCCCAGCAGAGGAAACGGGGTTCGGCCTAAAGGGGCGTGGCGCCGGGTTCCGCGCAACCGGCCCCCCGGCGCGACTACACCCCGCGGGGGCCCGCCCGGGGCGGGGGGGGGCGCGCGCCGCTCCCCCCCCCGCGGTTACGCCGCG
>NZ_JBIWFO010000001.1:976015-1230243 GCF_044763125.1 Streptomyces sp. NPDC096310
CCCAAACCTCCCTTCTTTTTTTGGGGGTTGCGTCATTTGGGGGGGGGGGGGGGGGGCCGCCCCCCCGGCCGCCCCGGCTCTCGTACACCCGCCGGGTCCCCGCCGGTGTCGTCGGCGTCATCGCGCCGTTCAACGCCCCGCTGATCCGAAGCGCTGGCCGAGGGGGACCCGTACCGTGAGCGGGTCCATCTCGGCCCGGTCATCGACGCCGCCCAACTGGCCAAGACCGGTGGAGGCGAGCGCGGCGCGCGGGGCCCGGGTCGCCGCGGGCGGCACCCACCGCGGTCTCTTCTACCGCCCCACCGTCCTCGCCGACGTCGACGACCACACCCCCGCCTACACGGACTCTCCCTGGGCATCGTCACCCGGGACACGGCGCTCGGCCTGGAGTTGGCGGACCGTATCCCGACCGGGATCGTCCACATCAACGACCAGACCGTCAACGACGAGGCGGTCGCGCCCTTCGGCGGCATCGCCGCGTCGGGAACGGGCGCGCGCTTCGGCGGCGAGGCCAATCTGGAGGCGTTCACGGAACTGCGCTGGACGACCGTACGGCGCGAACCGGCGCGGCACGCTTTCCAGGCCAGGGCGTCCTCAGGCGTCATCCGCCTCGGGCGATGCCCCGGCCTCCCTGTTTCGTTCCGTCCGTGATCTCCTTCACCCGGTAGTAGGTGGCGACGCAGGAGGCGGGCCACTTCCGTGTGCCGAAAGGTTCCGACATCTTGCTGATGACGAGCCGTTTGTACGGGACCGTGGTGGCCCCCGCCGCGGCCCGGTCCCGGAGCTGGTGGTCCTGGATGTCCCAGGCACGGGCCCGGACCCGCATGTCCGACTCCAGGGCGCGCAGCGACACCGCGCATACGGCTGTGACACACACGCACAGGATCACCGCACCCGCGGCTGCCGGTCCGGCGGCACGGCGGTACCGCCGTGCCGCCAGGTTTCCGAGGAGACCGCCCGCGCCGACGAGCAGGAGGAGCAGCGGGAAAAGGTAGTCGTTCCACAGCCGGTTGGCGGTCGCGACCGAGGAACCGAACGCCGGATAGGCGATCACCGAACATACGTATCCGGAGAACAGCAGAGCCGCCGCCCCGGACGTGAGGACCAGGGGAGCCCTGCGGTCGGTCCGGGGAATGCCTCCGTCCGTGCGGCGAATGAGCACACCGATCAGCACACCCGCGGCGATCGCGCCGAGGTACTGCCAGTTCGTCAGGACGGTATGGACGATGCGGGCGTAGGCCCCCAGTGAAGCCAGGAGCGATTCCGGCGCGAACATGGAGTCCGCGTGGTAGCGCGTGCGCCGGTTGCGTGAGCCGGGTGAGGTGAGGAGCACGGCGGTGCCGATGAGGATGCCCGCTCCGGCGGCGGCGCACCAGGCCCGTACGAAGGGGAGCCGTCCTGCCGGGAAGAGCCGGCGGCCCAGCAGCAGGGCGAGGGCGAGGAGGGGCAGGGCGACCACGGAGGTCTCCTCCGACAGCGTGCCCAGGATGGCCCCGACGACGAGCGCGGACGCGATGGCGACGGCCTTTCCGCGCCACGAGGTCGCCAGCAGGGCCGGAATCGTGGCGGCGGCCGCGAGCACGGGCGGGAAGGTGTGCGAGACCGACGAGGCCGGCCAGAAGAAGGTCTTGTACGTGTTCGTGGAGGCGAAGCAGAAGACGGCCAGGACCATGGCAGCCGAGAACAGCGGTACACCCCGGGGTACCCGCCACCTCGCGCACCGCAGCAGCGCCGCGGCCCACGCCCACAGGAGGGCCAGCATCAGGACCGCGCTGATTCCCGCGTACCACTGCTGGCCCGCGACACCGAACGTGGCGTAGGAGGCGACGAGCACGCCGTTGGCGATCCGACCGTTGTCGGTGGAGTAGAACCGGTCCACCAGCGCCATGAAGCCCTCGTCGCGTACGAGAGGCAGGAAGCACCACTCGTCACCACTCGGACGTACCCAGCGCGCGAACCACGAGGCCCCACCGAAAAGCCCCAGTGGCAGGAGGGGCAACAGGGCCGTACCCGCCGTAAGGAGAGGCGAGGGGGCGATGGCCGGGTTCTTCGCGTTCGTGTGCCCCCTCCTGCCCGTATCGGTCCTCTCGACGGGCCGCGCGGGCGCCGGCCGCTCCCCGCTCTCCATGAGGACGACGTCAACCGAGGGCGCCGTCGTTCTGCTTCGCTTCGTCGGGGACGTTCGACACCATGCCCACGGTGTCCACCGGCCGCCGACCGGAATCGATGGCCCAGCGGGCGAGGAGGAAGGAGAGAGGGGTGACGAGGACCCCGGCGGCAAGCGCGGCGACATTCTTGTCCATTTCGAGTCGACTGATGGCCACATAGAGAAGCGCGCCGGAGGCCACGAGATTGAATCCGCTGGACAGCGGATATCGAAGAAACGCACGCCAGGTCGGACGGGTCCGGCACGTGAGGTAGGAATTGAGCAGGAACGAGCCGACGACACTGACCGCGTATCCGAGAACATGCGCCGCGAGATAGGGAATCCATGGGTTCAGGACTGCGTAGACGGACAGATACACGGCGGTATTGATGATTCCGATCGCAGCGAAGGTCGCGAACTGCCGTGTCGTGGTGGGACGGCCCGTCGGAAGAGCGGCCGATCCGCGCCGCGGAGGGCGGGGTCGCGGGGCGGGGCGCTCGTCCGTTTCGCGGACCACGAAGGGCGGGCGGCGTTTGACCTCGTGGTAGATGCGTCCGACGTATTCACCGATGATCCCCAAGGTGATCAGCTGGATACCTCCCAGCCCCACCACCGCCATCAGGAGTGTGGCGTAGCCGGGGACCGCGGTCCCGTGGAGCGCCACGTCGAAGGCGGCCCACGCCGCATAGCCCACGGCTGCCAGAAGGAACCAGAATCCCGCGTAGATGGCCAGTCGCAGAGGCCGGTTGTTGAAGGAGAGCAGCCCGTCGATTCCGTAGTTCAACAGACGGCGACTTCCCCACTTCGAACTGCCCGCGAGCCGCTGGGCGTTCTGGTAGGTGAAGGTGGCCGTCGTGAATCCGATCCAGGAGAAGATGCCCTTCGAGAACCTGTTGGTCTCCGGCAGTGACAGCACCGTGTCCACCGCCTGGCGTGACAGCAGCCTGAAATCCCCGGCACCGTCGAGCACCTCCACATCCATGAGGTGGCGCACCAGAGCGTAGTAGCCGCGACTCAGCACGGTGCGCGCCGCGCCCTCGCCCTCACGGTTCCGGCGGGGAATGACCTGGTCGTACCCCCGCCTGTGGAGTTCGACCATCCGCGGAATGAGCTCCGGGGGGTGCTGGAGGTCCGCGTCCATGATGACCACGGCCTGCCCTCGGGACATGCGCAGGCCGGCGAGTATCGCGGCCTCCTTGCCGAAGTTCCTGCTGAGTACCGTGTACCTGACGCGCCGGTCGCCTGCGGCGAGGCCGCCGATGATGTCCCGTGTGCGGTCCGTGCTGCCGTCGTCCACATAGCAGATCTCGTAGTCGAGGCCGGACGGCCCGAGTACATCCCCGACAGCGGCGTGGAACCTCTTGAGGACGGCTGCCTCGTTGAGGCACGGCACGATCACGGAAAGCCGAGGTGTCGTCAAACCATCCTCCTGACCGAACGAGCTCAGGTGCAGCCGTCCGCCGCCAGAGGTGGGCGAGGGTCCCTGTCGCTGCCGACAGCCCCATCCCAGGCGGCATTCGCCCCAATATTCGCCGGTCGGGGAGCGACTCGCAGATCTACCCGCCTGCGGATGCCGCCGTATGGCCCCGCCGGTGACCTGGTGGCCTCGATGGCGCGGACCTTCTCGCGCAGGCGGATCCGGCGGTGCCGAACCTGTTCAGGACGTGTGATGACGCGTGCCACCCGCCGGTGACCGCCCCGCTGCTCGGCGGCGGGCCCGGCCTCGATCCGATCCCGGCCGGCCCGCGCACTGCCGCCGGCCACGTGCGGGCGGAAGCCGGACCGGGAGAACGTGCGGGAGGACAGCTCCTCGTACGGGTCACGCCCCGGACCAGGGGTGTCCCTGGTCCGGGGCGTGTCCCTGGTCCGGCTCCCGGGCTCAGCCCTCGGCCGCGTTCTTCGCCTCGGCCTCCGCGACCGACTTGCGCACCTCGTCCATGTCCAGCGCGCGCGCCTGGCCGATCACGTCCTCCAGCGCGGTCTCGGGCAGGGCGCCCGGCTGGGCGAACACCGCGACATTGTCCCGGACGATCATCAGCGTCGGGATGGAACGGATCTCGAAGGCCGCGGCCAGTTCCTGCTGAGCCTCCGTGTCGACCTTGGCGAAGACCAGATCGCCGTGACGCTCCGACGCCTTCTCGTAGACCGGGGCGAACTGGCGGCACGGACCGCACCAGGAAGCCCAGAAATCGATCAGGATGAAGTCGTTCTCCGACACCGTCCGGTCGAAGTTCTCCTTGGTGAGTTCCACTGTGGCCATGGCCTGATACCTCTTCCTGCTCTCCGGTGAAGCCGCCTGCGACAACCGTCCGTGCCGCCGCCGTATTCCTGACACCCCGGGCCCCTGCCCGATGATCGTCTGGCCATGCGGTCCACACCCCTCCAGACTGTCCCCATGACAGAAGCTGTGGAGTACGACGTGGTGGTTCTGGGCGCGGGCCCGGTCGGGGAGAACGTCGCCGACCGGGCCCGGGCGGCCGGGCTGAGTGTGGCCGTGGTGGAGAGCGAGCTGGTCGGCGGTGAGTGCTCGTACTGGGCCTGCATCCCCAGCAAGGCGCTGCTGCGCCCGGCCCTCGCCCGCGCCGAGGCGCGCCGGGTGCCGGGGCTGAGCGAGTCGGCCCGGGGCCCGCTGGACGCCGCCGCCGTGCTCGCGCACCGCGACTACTTCACGTCGCACTGGAAGGACGACGGCCAGGTCGGCTGGCTGGAGGGGACCGGCGCGGTCCTGCACCGCGGCCACGGCCGGCTGGACGGCCCCCGGCGGGTGACGGTGACCGCCCCCGACGGCGCCGAGCGGACACTGACGGCGCGGCACGCCGTCGCCGTGTGCACCGGCAGCCGGGCCGTCCTGCCCGAGCTGCCCGGGCTCGACGGGGCCGGCGCGTGGACCAGCCGGGAGGCCACCAGTTCCCCGACCGTCCCGGCGCGCCTCGTGGTGGTCGGCGGCGGTGTGGTCGGGATGGAGATGGCGACCGCGTGGCGGGCGCTCGGCTCCGAGGTCACCGTGCTGATCCGGGGCGTCGGCCCGCTCCCCAGGATGGAGCCGTTCGTGGGCGAGCTGGTCACCGAGGCGCTCACCGAGGCGGGGGCCACCGTACGTACGGGCGTGTCGGTCGCCGCGGTCGAACGCGACGGCGCGAGCGGACCCGTCACCGCCGTGCTGGCGGACGGCGAGCGGATCGAGGCCGACGAGATCCTCTTCGCCACCGGCCGCGCCCCGCGCACCGACGACCTCGGACTGAAGACGGTCGGACTGGAGCCGGGCTCGTGGCTGACGGTCGACGACACCTGTCTGGTGGAGGGGAGCGACTGGCTGTACGCGGTCGGTGACGTCAACCACCGGGCCCTCCTCACCCACCAGGGCAAGTACCAGGCCCGGACGGCGGGCGCCGCCATCGCCGCGCGGGCCGAGGGCGCCACCGTGTCCGCCGCCGACGCGTGGAGCGCCCACACCGCCACCGCCGACCACGCCGCCGTCCCCCAGGTCGTCTTCACGGACCCGGAGGTGGCCGCGGTCGGTCTCAGCCTCGCGGAGGCCGAGGCGGCGGGCCACCGGGTCCACGCGGTCGACTACGACCTCTCCGGTGTCTCGGGCGCGGCCCTGTACGGCGACGGCTACCGCGGCCGCGCCCGTATGGTCGTCGACCTGGACCGGGAGATCCTGCGCGGTGTGACCTTCGCAGGACCGGGGGTGGGCGAGATGCTGCACTCCGCGACGGTCGCGGTGGTCGGTGAGGTCCCTGTCGACCGGTTGTGGCACGCCGTCCCCTCGTTCCCCACGATCAGCGAGATCTGGCTGCGGCTGCTGGAGACGTATCGCGACCGGTGAGCTGACGCCGGGCGGGTCAAGGGCGGCGGTTCCGGGCCCGGTGGACCGAAAGTAGGCCATCGGGCCTTGTGTGGTGGGTGGTTCCGCCGGAAGCTGGTGGTTCTTGTCGCCTTCCGTTCGGAGCCGCCGCATGAGTGCACACCGACCGAACGACCTCCACCAGAACTCCCCGTATGGCGCCGGACCACGTCGCCGTAGCCTTCTCACCGCCGGAGCCGCCGCGCTTGCGGGCTGGTCCGTGTTCACCGCGCAGAAGCGCGCGTTCGCCGCGGAGACCACCACGGCCGCCGCGAGCGCCGCGCGCGCCGACGGTACGGAGTGGGAAGCGAACCCGCGGGTCTTCCAGGTGAACCGGGAGGACCACCGGGCCCGGCTCGTCCCGTACGCGGGTGTCGCCGACGCGCTGCGCGGAGAGCTGACCCGCTCCCCGTACTACCGTTCCCTGAACGGCACCTGGCGCTTTCGCTGGTCGAAGAACCCGGAGACCCGCCCCACCGGATTCCACGCCCCCGGCTTCGACGACAGCGGCTGGGACCGTATCCCCGTCCCGTCCAACTGGGAGATGAGAGGCTACCCGGAGCCGATCTATCTCAACATCAAGTATCCGTGGGTCGGGTACGAGACGCCCGAACCCCCCGAAATCCCACACGAGTTCAACCCCGTCGGCTCCTACCGCCGGGACTTCACCGTGCCACGCGCCTGGGACGGACGGCGCACGCTCCTCTCCTTCCAGGGCGTGAAGTCGGCCTTCTTCGTCTGGGTGAACGGCGAGCGCGTCGGCTACAGCGAGGACAGCTACACCCCCGCCGAGTTCGACATCACCGAGCGGCTGCGCCCCGGCCGCAACACCCTGGCCGTCGAGGTCTTCCGCTGGTCCGACGGCAGTTGGCTGGAGGACCAGGACATGATCGACCTGTCCGGGATCTTCCGGGACGTCTATCTGTACGCCACTCCGACCGTGCGGGTACAGGACCTCTTCGCACACACCGCGCTGGACGCGGCCTACCGCGACGCCGTGCTCACCCTCGATGTCACCGTACGGAACCTGGGCCCCGGCCGCCCGGGCGGACACCGGCTCACCGCCACGCTGTACGACGCGAAGGGGCGCCGCGTCCGGTGTGGCCCGCTCGAAGGCGACGTCGGGTTCGACGCCGGGGACGCGAAAGGGAGCCCGGGCGCGAAGGGCGGCGGGGACGCGGCCGTCACCCTCGAAGCCGCCGTCCCGGCCCCCGCGCTCTGGTCGGCGGAGGCGCCGCACCTCTACACACTCGTCGTGACCCTCGCGGACGCGGCGGGCCGGGCCGTCGACATCCAGCGCACCCGCATCGGATTCCGTCAAGTGGAGTACGGGCCCGGCCGGTTCACCGTCAACGGCGCGCCCGTCATGCTCCGCGGCACCAACCGCCACGAGAGCGACCCGGACCACGGCCAGGCGGTGCCCGAGGAGCGGATGGTCCAGGACATCGTCCTGATGAAGCGGCACAACATCAACGCGGTACGCACCTCGCACTACCCCAACCATCCGCGCTGGCTGGAGCTGTGCGACGAGTACGGCCTGTACGTGATCGACGAGGCGAACCTGGAGACCCACGGAGTGCGCGACCGGGTGCCCGGCTCGCTGCCCGAGTGGACCGACGCCTGTCTGGACCGGATGCACGCGGTCGTCGAGCGCGACAAGAACCACGCGAGCGTCATCGCCTGGTCGCTCGGCAACGAGGCCGGCCAGGGCTCCAACTTCCGTGCCATGGCGGAGTGGACGCACGGCCGCGACCCGTCGCGGCCGGTGCACTACGAGGGCATGAACGCCGTCGCCGACCTGCACAGCGAGATGTACACGAGCCCGGCGGGCGTCGAGGCGTACGGCAGGTCCGGCAACCCCACCCCGTATCTGCTGTGCGAGTACAACCACTCGATGGGCAACAGCGGCGGCAATGTGCGGGAGTACTGGGACGTCTTCGAACGGTACCCGAATCTGCACGGAGGCTTCGTCTGGGACTGGGTCGACCAGGCGATACGGCTGCCGGTGCCGGGGGATCCGAAACGTTCCTACCTGTCGTTCGGGGGCGACTGGAAGCCCGGATACCCGACGGACGGCAACTTCTGCTGCAACGGTCTGGTCGCCGCGGACCGCTCCGTCCACCCGGGGCTGCTGGAGATCAAACAGATGTACCAGCCGGTCGGGATCAGCGCGGGTGAGCTGTCCGCGGACACATCCGGCGGCACGGTGCGCGTCCACAACAAGCAGCTCTTCACCGGCCTGGAGGCGTACGAACTGCGGTGGACGCTCACCCGGGACGGCGAGCGGATCCAGCAGGGCACCCTGCCCGCGCCCGATGTGGCGCCGGGCGCCACCGGGACCGTACGTATCCCGTTCCGCGCTCCTGAGCCGTCCGCGCCCGGCACGGAACACTGGCTGAACCTGGCGTTCGTGCTGCGCGAGGCGGCCGACTGGGCCCGGGCCGGACACACCGTCGCCGCCGGACAGTTGGCCCTGGAGCGGCGGACGGCAACGGTTCCGGACCCAGGGGCCGCGCCGTCCGGGCGGGCGCTGCCCGCGCTCCAACTCAGCGAGTCGGAGGGCGAGATCAGGGTAACGGGCCGGGACGTGGAGGTCGTCCTCGACAAGGCGGCCGGCACCCTCTCCGCGTACCGCTTCCGGGGAAAGCTTCTGCTCGCGGCCGGACCCGTGCCGAACTTCTGGCGCGCGCCCACCGACAACGACATCGGGCGTGGCGCCCAGAACACCCTGCGGACCTGGCGGGACGCGGGCGCGCGGCGCACCGTGACCTCCGTGACCGCCCGGCACTCCGCGCCGGGCGAGGTCACCATCGAGATCGGCGCCACCCTGCCCACCGCGCCGGCGGTCGCCGACTGGCACACGGTGCTCACCGTGCGCGGCGACGCGGAGGTGCGGATCAGACACACCCTGCGGGCGCCGTCCGGGCTGCCCGATCTGCCCCTGGTGGGAACCCTGTTGACGGTGCCCGCCGGATTCGAGCGGATCGACTGGTACGGGCGCGGTCCGCACGAGAACTACTGGGACCGCAACACCTCCGCCTTCGTGGGCCGTTACCGCTCCACGGTCGACGACCAGCCGGCTCCGTACGTCCGCCCGCAGCAGATGGGCAACATGACGGACGTACGCCATCTCTCGCTGACCGACCGCACCGGTGACGGCCTGCTGGTGGTTGCCGACCCGGCGCCCGGCGAACCGCTGCTGGAGACCAGCGCCCTGCACCACGCGCCGGCCGACCTCGACGGACCCCGGCACCCGCACGAGCTGACCCGGCGCCCCCAGACGGTGCTCGGCGTCAACCACCGGCAGACCGGGGTGGGGGGCATCAACTCCTGGGGCGCCGCCCCGCTGGAGCGGTATCGGCTGTACGCGGGACGCGACTACACGTACGCCTACCGGCTGCGGCCCGCGGCCCTGCCCCACGTCCGGGAGGAGTGAGAGCGCCCACCCGGCCCCCGTGCCGGATCCGTCCGCGGCGCCCTCCCGGGTGCCACGGGCGGTGGTCCGGCACGGGGATCAGCGGGCTCCCGCCGGGGGAGCCCGCAACCGTCACCAGTCGTGGACGCTGCCGTCGCGCAGCCGGTTCACGGGCAGGTACTTGCGGTCGTACGGGAAGCGGGCGGCGGCCTCCTCGTCGAAGTCGACGCCGATCCCGGGCCGGTCACCGGGGTGCATCAGACCGTCCTCGAACCGCCACGACGTTTGGAACACCTCCTCGTACGGGCTGAGATGGCTCATGTACTCCTGCATGCCGAAGTTGGCGACGGAGAGGTCGACGTGGAGCGCGGCGGCGAAGGAGACGGGCGAGAGGTCGCCCGCGCCGTGCGAGCCGGTACGCACCCCGTACAGCTCCGCCAGGGAGAAGATCTTACGGAGGTGGCTGATGCCGCCCGCGTGCGACACCGATGTACGGATGTAGTCGATCAGCCGGTTGGTGATCAGGTGCTGGCAGTCCCAGATGCTGTTGAAGATCTCGCCGACCGCCAGCGGGGTGGTGGTGTGCTGCCGGATCACCCGGAAGGCGTCCTGGTCCTCGGCGGGGGTGGGGTCCTCGATCCAGAACATCCGGTACGGCTCCAGGGATTTGCCCAGACGGGCCGCCTCGATCGGGGAGAGCCGGTGGTGCACGTCGTGCAGAAGCTGGAAGCCGTAGCCGAACCGTTCCCGGACCGCGGCCATGTAGGTGGGCACGAAGTCGAGATAGGCGCCGGTGTCCCAGTTCTCCTCGGTCGGCAGGCTCCCGTCCGCCGGCTCGTAGGTGACCCCGTCGCCCTTGCGCATGCCGTACACGCGCTCCAGCCCGGGCACCGCGGCCTGCGCCCGGACGGCACGGAAGCCGCGGCCGAGGAAGCGGTCCACGTCGTCGAGGAGCTGGGGGATGTCGTTGCCGCTGGCGTGGCCGTAGACGGTGACGCCCTCCCGGGCCGCGCCGCCGAGCAACTGGTAGACGGGGAGTCCGGCGACCTTGCCCTTGATGTCCCACAGCGCCACGTCGACGGCGGCGATCGCGGTCATGGTGACCGGTCCGCGGCGCCAGTAGGCGCCCTTGTAGAGGTACTGCCAGATCTGCTCGATACGGTCCGCGTCCTGCCCGATCAGGAGGGGACAGACATGGTCGCCGAGATAGGAGGCCACCGACAGCTCACGGCCGTTGAGAGTGGCGTCGCCGATGCCCGTCACACCGTCGGACGTGGTCAGTCTCAGAGTGACGTAGTTGCGTCCCGGGCTGGTGACGAACACCTGGGCGTCGACGATGGTGGCCATGCGGGCGGCCCGCCTTTCTGTGGGTGGTGGGGGAGTTGGGTGTGAGTCGGAACGAAGTGGCTGTTACGCGGGGTGAGTCGAGGCGGCGCGCGCCGCGGCGTCCAGGGTGGCGCGGGCGCCGTGCCGGGCCAGGTCCCGCGCGTGGGCGGCGACCCGGTCGCTGAACTCCGGGCGTCCGGCCACGGGTTCGGGCAGCAGGCCGCCCGCCTCCACCACCAGCCGCGCCGCCGCGCCGGGTTCACCGGCACGCTCGGCCAGCGCCCGCAGCCGGGCGGTCGCGTCGTCCCGTACGGCGCCGAGCGCCTGTTCGTCGTACGCGTCCCGGCCCCGGGTGACGACCTGGATGTACGCGGCCACACCGAGGGCCAGCACATCGGGCACCGTGCCGGAGGCGAGGTGGTGGGCGAGCGGTCCCGCCCAGCGCACCGGGATCTTCAGCGAGCCGTCGGTGGCGACCTGTGCGGTGCGGTGGCCGAGCGCCGGGTTGGCGAAGCGTTCGAGCAGTTCCTCGATATAGGCGGCGCCGTCGACACCGTCCGGCACCTCGACGCTGGGCAGGATCTCCCGGGTCATGGCGTGCCGCACCGCCGCGCCGAGGCCCGGGTCGGTGACGGCGCGGTCGATGGAGGGGTGACCGAGCAGCAGCCCCAGATAGGCGAGCAGCGAGTGGGCGCCGTTGAGCAGCCGCAGCTTCATCGTCTCGTAGCCGGCCACCTCGGGAGTGAAGACCGCGCCGGCCTTCTCCCAGGCGGGCCGCCCGGCCCGGAAGTCGTCCTGGAGGACCCACAGCCGGTACGGCTCGGCCGGCACCGGCACCGCGTCGCGCACCCCGAAGTGGCGGGTGACCAGGGCGCGGTGCTCGTCGGTGGTGGCGGGCGCGATGCGGTCGACCATGGTGCTGGGGGTCGACACCGAGGAGGCGAGGTAGGCGGTCAGTTCCTCACGCTCGCCGGACGGCAGGGCCGCCGCGAACTCCTCCAGCAGGCGCCGGACCCTACTGCCGTTGTCCATCAGGTTGTCGCAGGTCAGCACGGTCAGCGGAGCGGCGTGGGTGCGCACCCGGCGCTGTAGACCGCGCAGCAGCAGACCGAGCGGGGAGCGCGGGGCGGCCGCTCCGGCGAGGTCGGCGGCGATGCGCGGGTCGTCCAGGTCCAAGCCGCCGGACGGGGTGAACGTGTACCCCTTCTCCGTCACCGTCAGGGTGACGATCCGGGTGCCGGCCGCGCCGATGGCGTCGACCACCGCCTCGGCCTGGTCCCCGCCGAGCAGCCCGGCGTGGTGCACACCGGGGACGTCCGCCCGTACGGAGCCGTCGCGGCCGAGGGTGAGGACGGTGTACAGCTCGTCCTGTGCGGTCATGCCCTCCACGACGGTCCTGGAGCGCTGCGTCGGTCCGGTGACCACGCCGGTGATGCCCCAGGGGCCTTCCGCGTGCCGGAGCGCCTCGGCGGTGTAGACGGCCTGGTGGGCGCGGTGGAAGTTGCCGAGCCCGAGATGGACGATGCCCCGTTCGGGAGCGGTACGGGGGCGGCGGAGGCCGGGCACGGGAAGCCGGGAGCGGGAGAGCGCCGGTGCGCTCGGGTCGGGGCTCCGGCTCTGGCTCGGGTCGGTGTTCACGCGGGCTCCTCGGTGGGTCTGCGCCGATGGGGGTGGACGCCGGTCCTTCGCGGCGTCCTCGATCTCCGGCGGGACTACCATACAAGCCTAGTATGGTAGGGGCAACGGTGGTGGCGGGAGGACATGGGCCGGGGCGCCGGGGGCCGCGCCGCACGGGCGCGGGCGCCGGCCCGCGCGGCGCGGGGTGCGCGGACGCGTCCGGGGCGCTCCGGACGCGTACGTACGGTGCGGCCTGGCCCTCGGCCCCGGACACGTACGTACGCGGGTGCGACCGGTCTCCGGCCGCTCCGGCCGCTCCGGCCGCTCCGGCCGCTCCGGCCGCTCGGGCCGCTCGGGCCGCTCGGGCTCCGGCCGTGCGGCCGGACCCACCGCCTCAGTCGTTGGCGAAGCGCCGCGCCAGGGCGATCTCCCGCGCCGACTCGACCCCGGCCGCGACCCCGCCGTACAGAATGCCCCGGTCCCCGAGGAGCGACACCTCCAGCGCGGGCGGTTCGAACGGCAGGATCAGGGACAACTGCTCCTGGACGACCGGGACATAGTCGCCGAGCCTGCGCCCCACGCCGCCGCCGAGGATGACCAGGGCCGGGTCCACGACCGTGATGACCGCGGCCACGGTCAGGGCCAGCAGCCTGGCCTCCTCCGTCAGGACCTCGCGGGCCCGCGGGTCGCCCGCCGCCGCGGCCGTCATCACGTCCTCGGCGGTCGCGGCGTCGGTCAGCCCGTTCCTGCGCGCCGCGCCGACGATCGCGTCGGCCGCCGTCGCCGCCTCCAGCATGCCGCGCTCACGCACCTCCGCGGGCAGCCCGCGGAGCGGCACCGGCAGCACTGGCATGAAGGCGATCTCGCCGGCCATGCCGCGGGTGCCGCGCAGCGGTCTGCCGTTCACCACGATTCCGGCGCCGACCCCCGAACCGACGTGCAGATAGACGAAGTTGTCGACATCCTGGCCCAGCCCCCGGGTCCGCTCACCGAGCGCGCCCAGGTCCACGTCGTTCTCGAAGCGGACGGCGCCCGCCTCGGCGAAGAACTCCCTGAGTCTTCTGACATGCAGGGAGTACCCCCACCCCGGCAGGTTCGACGCCAGCCGGAAGGACTGCTCCCCGGGGTCGTAGACCCCGGGGCTGCCCACGACGATCTGGAGGAGGTCCGCCATCGTCAGCGACCGCTCGGCGAGAACGGACGACACCAACTCCTCGATGACGCGGACCAGTTCCTCCGCGTCCTGGGCGGACGGCACCCGTACGTGCCGCACGATGTCTCCGGTGAGATCGGTCAGCGCCAGCCTCACCCAGCGCCGTCCGATGTCCAGTACGGCCACCCAGCCCGCCGTGGGTTCGGGGCCGAAGAGCTGTGGCGACCGGCCCGCCTGCCCCGTCCGTACCCCCAGCTTCCGCAGCAGCCCGTTGTCGATCAGCGCGGCGACCGCCGCGCTCACCGTGGGCTTCGACAGCCCCGACGCCGTGACGAGCTGGGGGATGGAGACGGACCCGGCCGCGTAGACGTGGTGGAAGACGGATCGCTCGTTGAGATGGCGCATGTACGTCGTGCTGGTCGCGATCGGGGACGACTTCGGCAACGGACCCTCATTTCCGGTCGGACTTCTGGTCGGTCTTTCTGGTCGGTCTTCTGGTCAGTCTGCTCGTCGGGACATCTCGCCGGACGCGGCCGGCGCTCTGCCCCGACTTCTCCCCGACTTCTACTCGGACTCCCTCTCGGACTTCCTCCCGGCGGTCCGCGAAGGGAACATCCGTTGAACCCCTTGTTTATTTAGGAGGCTCCCTTACAATCATCCCTCATGAAAGCGCTTGCCATCTCGGGGCCCCTCGTGGCCGTCGACATCGGCGGAACCAAGACCGCGCTCCTCGTCACCGACGCGGAGGACGGCTCCGCGCGCCGTACCGCACGCATACCCACGCTCCCCGAGGAGGGCCCGCACCCCCTCTTCGCGCGGATCGCGGACGCGGTGGACGCCCTGCTCGGCCCCGGGGCGGACCGCGCGGACGTGACCGCGCTCGGGCTGGTCTGCCCGGGGATCGTCACCGAGACCGGTGTGCTCTTCGCACCCCACACCCCGGGCTGGGAGGACCTGCGGGTGCGCCGGGTGACCGCCGCGCTCTTCCCCGGCGCCAGGATCGCCGTCATGAACGACGTCAAGGCGGCGGCGCTCGCCGAAGCCAGGGAAGGCCGGCTGGCCGGGGTCGCACACGGCATCTACCTCAATGTCGGTACCGGCCTCTCCTGCGCGCTGGTCGTCGGCGGAACGGTGCTGACCGGCGAGAACGGTGCCGCCGGCGAGATCGGCTACCAGGTGTTCGATCCGGCGGCTCCCGGCGTACGGGAGGGCAGGGCGCCCCTGGAGGAAGCCTTCTCCGGCGCCGCGCTGACCGCGCTCGCCAGGGCCGAAGCGGGGCCCGGCGCCACCGCGGGCACCGCGTTCCAACTGGCGGGCTCCGAGGCCGCCTTCGGCGCGGAGATCGGTGGGCGGATCGAGCGGTTCGCCGCCGCCGTCGCCAATCTCGCGATCGCCTTCGACCCGGCGCGGATCGTCGTCGGCGGCGGAATGGCCCGGTACGACGAGGTGTTCACGGCGCTCGCCGCCGCGCTGGAACGGCTCGTCCCCTTCCCGCCCGCACTGCTGCGCTCCTACGGGTACGACGACGCGGCCCTCACCGGCGCCCTCATCGCGGCGCGGGAAACGCTGAGCCCGGAGCCGTGAGGAGAGGGCGGAGCGCACCGCCGCCCGGAGCCGTACCCCCGCGACACCTCGATACCCCACCCCCGCGACACCCCACCCCCCTCGTCCCTCACACCCCTGTCCGTACCGACGCCCGAGCCGAGGCAGAACCCGCGCTCCGTCGAGCGCGAAGAAAGTTGGACGCATGAGAAAGAAGCTCATCCCGATGGCGACCGTTCTCTCGCTCGCCCTCACCGGCTGCGCGTTCGGCGGCGAGAGCGGCGCGGGCGGGGACTCCGACACCCTGAGGTTCTGGCTCTCCGGCGACGGGAACCAGGGCGGTGGCTTCGCCACGATGGCGAAGGAGTACACCAAGGAGACCGGCGTCAAGATCGACGTCGTCGACATCCCCTACGACGACCTGCGCACCAAGCTGCGCAACGCCGCCCAGGCGGGCGACCTTCCCGCGCTCGCCCGGGTGCCCTCGGTGGACCCCCTGTGGGCGGGTTCCCTGCTGGACCTCACCGCCACCGCCGAGAAGAACAAGGTCAAGGCGAACCTCCTGGCGAAGTCGTCGAAGGGTGAGATCAACGCGGTCCCCACCGATCTGACGGCCGTCGGCCTGTTCATCAACAAGAGCCTCTTCGACAAGGCGAAGGTCCCGTACCCGAAGTCGGCCGCCGACCAGTGGACCTGGGACGAGTTCACCGCCTCGCTGAAGAAGGTCCAGCAGTCGGCGGGCGCCAAGTACGGCATGGTGATGGACGGTTCGAGCCACCGGCTGCGCTCCTTCCTCTACCAGCACGGCAGCAACGGCTTCGGCCCGGATGCGAGCGGGAAGTACGCCGCGAATCCGCAGACCACCACCGCCCTGGAACGCTTCAAGGCGATGAACGACGACAAACTGATGCCCCGCTCCGTCTGGCTCTCCGGGGACGACGCCAACGCCCTGTTCAAGAGCGGCCAGGTCGCCGCGTACTACTCGGGCGTCTGGCAGATCACCGACTTCTCCCAGAACATCAAGGACTTCGAGTGGAAGTCCGTCCTGATGCCGAAGCAGCCCGTGCGCGCCACGAACCTCGGCACCAACTACCTTGTCGGATTCGACGGCCCCGCCGCGGAGAAGACATCGAAGTTCCTCGACTGGCTGTACACCCCGGAGAACTACCGCAAGCTCTGCGAGATCTCCGGCTTCCTCCCGGTCGAGGACGGCGTCGAGGTCACATACGCCGCCGACAAGGAGGCCTTCGGCCTCTACAACGACGAGATCGCCGCGTCCGCCCCGATCGACGCCCTCCAGATGCGCAGCGAACTGACCGCGGCCTACGAGGGCAAGGGCTCCACCGACGACCCGATCAGGGACGAGACCGTCAAGTACCTGAACGGCGACCAGGACGTGAGGACGACCGTCTCCGCCATCGAGAAGAAGTTCACCGAGCAGGCCGGCGGCTGAGGATGAAGCCGACGTCGGCGGCGGCCGTCGCGGAACGCCGCCACAGCAGCCCACCACCGCTTCCCGCGGTGCCCCGCCGGCGACGGCGGGGCCGCTACACCACGGCGCCGATCGCGCTCGCCGCGGTCAACATCGTGATGTTCCTCCTGTTCTTCGTCTGGCCGGGCGCGCTCGGGCTGCTCTACTCGTTCACCGACTACCGCGGTTTCGGACAGCCCGACTTCGTCGGGTTCGACAACTACCGCACCCTGTTCGGGGACACGGACTTCTACGCCGCCCTGGGACGTACGGCGGTGTACGTCGTCCTGTCCGTCCCGCTCACCTACGTCCTCTCGCTGCTCGTCGCCGTCCTGCTCGTCAGCCGGTTCGCCCGCGGTACGACCGTCGCCAAGGTCATCTTCTTCTTCCCGTGGCTGATCTCCCCGATCGTCACGGGTGTGATCTGGCGCTGGCTCTTCGGCGAGAACTTCGGCTTCGTCAACTTCGTCCTCGGCACGATCGGCGTCTCGGACGTCCAGTGGTCCTCGGACGGGGACCTCGCCCTCGCCGTGGTGGTCCTCGCCACGGCCTGGGGAGGGACGGCGTTCAACATGCTGCTGTTCATCGCCGCCCTGAAGAACGTACCGACGTCGTACTACGAGGCCGCCGAGCTGGACGGCGCGAACGGCTGGGAGCGGTTCCGCCACATCACCCTGCCGGCGATCGCCCCGACCTCCTTCATGGTGATCCTGCTGTCGACGATCAACGCCACCAAGGAATTCGCGATGGTCCAGGCCCTCAACGGCGGCGGTCCCGGCACCGACAACCGCCTGATCGTGCAGTACATCTACGAGACCGGGTTCAAGAAGGCCGAGGTCGGCTACGCCAGCGCCGTCTCCATGGTGCTGATGGCGATCCTGCTGGTGGTCGCGCTCGTCCAGATGCGTATCGGCCGAGGGCGGGGAGCCTCATGAAGGACAACGGAACGACGCTCACCAAGGGGCCGGTCAACGGCTCCGGCGCACCGGGCGACTCCGGCGCACCGGGCGGCCCCGACGCGCCGCGCGCGCCCGCGACCCGCCCCGACCGGGGCAACGGGAGAGGCACCCGTACGGTCGCCGTCACCCTCGTCCTGTGGGCGCTGGCCGCCTGCTTCGCCTTCCCGGTGGTGTGGTTCGTCCTCAGCGCCTTCAAACCGGGCAGCGAACTCTTCAGCTATCCGCTCTCCGTCCTGCCCCGCGACTGGACGGTCCAGGGCTTCGCCGACGCCTGGCAGCGGATCCACTTCGCGCGCTACTTCGGCAACACCCTGCTCGTCGCGTCCGTCACGACCGTGCTCACCGTCCTCGCCAGCGCCGGCACCGGGTACGCCCTCGCGAAGTACTCCGCCCGCTGGATCAGGATCTTCTTCGTCTGCGTTCTGGCGACGACGATGCTGCCCACCGAGGTCATCCTCACCCCGTCCTTCGCCGTCGTACGCGAACTCGGGCTGTACGACTCCCTCGCCGGGATCATCGTCCCCTCGATCATCACCGCGACCGGCATCTTCATGTTCCGCCAGTTCTTCATGACCGTCCCCGACGAGATCCTGGAGGCCGCCCGTATCGACGGCGCGAGCGAGATCGGCATCTTCGTGAGGATCATGCTGCCGATCGCCCGGCCGATCGTGGTGACACTGGCGATCTTCTCCTTCCAGTGGCGCTGGAACGACTACATCTGGCCGCTGATCGTGCTCGGCGACCAGAAGCGGTTCACCCTCCAGGTCGCGCTGCGCAACCTCATCGGCGCGCAGAACATCGACTGGCCGGTGCTGATCGCCGCGTCCGTCATCTCCCTGCTGCCCCTGCTGGTGATGTTCCTGGTGTTCCAGCGCTACGTCATGAACGCCGACATCAACGCGGGCCTGAAAGACTGAGGGAACGAGCCGAGGACTGTGAACGACCCGATGAACCGACAGCACCCCCGAACGCCGCCGCCCGAAACCGATCTGCCCTTCGTGGACCTCCTGGTGGCCGCGCTCGACCGGTACGTGCCCGAACTGCGGGCCGCGCTCGCGGACGGCGCGTACGACACCGCCCAGCACCGGGCCCTCGCCGCCGGTGTCAAGACGCTCGTCACCGCGTATCTGACCCCGCGCTCCCGCTGGCACACCGACCCCGGACTCCTGCCCCCCGCCCGGCGCTTGCTCGACCAGCTCGGCACGCTCCAGGGCGCTGACGGACTCTTCGGCGGCGACAACCTCGCCTCGCCGCCCGACTCGTCGTTCACCGTCAACGACATCTGCCTCACCACCCGGCTGATCGACACGCACCCCGGCCCCGCCGATTCCCCCGGCGGTACGGAACTGACCCGGCTGCGCTCCGGACTCACCGCGATCCGCCGCGCCGTGACGCCTGCGCTGCTCACCGGCGGGGTGCACACCCCGAACCACCGGTGGGAGCTGTGCGCGGCCCTCGCCCGGCTGCACCGCATCGAACCCGACCCACGGCTGCCCGCCCGGGTCGGCCAGTGGCTCGCGGAGGAGATCGACCTCCAGGCGGACGGCATGTACTCCGAGCGCAGCCCGCTGTACGCCGCACACGTGACCAACCCGTCCCTCCTCGCTGTCGCGGACGCCCTCGACCGCCCCGAGCTGCTCGATCCCGTACGGCGCAACCTCGACGCCTTCGCGGGCCTCTTCGACGAGGACGGCACGGTGGAGTCCGTGCACTCCCGCCGTCAGGACCAGCGCACCCCCTTCGACGGGGCCGGATTCCTCCTCCCGTACCGCCGGTTCGCCGTACGGGAGCGACGGGCCGACTACGCGGCGATCGTCACCGGCATCCTCGCGCGCCCCATCGGCGCCGAACTCGCCGCCGACGCCCTCGCGGAGATCCTGCTCGACCCCACCCTCGCCCGGCCCCTGCCCATCGCCCCGGCGGCCGGGCCCGCCACCGCGCGGACGGTCCTCGCCGACTCCGGTCTGGCCCGGTGGCGTACGGGACGCCGCACCGTCACCGTCTTCGGCGGCGGGGACAACGCCCGCTTCCCCGACATCGCCTCGGGCCTCGCCACCAACCCCACCTTCCTGAGGTTCCGGCAGGGCGCCGCCCTCCTCGACGCCGTCCGGCTGTCGGTGAACTTCTTCGGCCTCGGCCCCTTCCGCAGCGAGTCCCTGCGGGTGGCCGACGACGGGCGCTGCTCGCTCACCCGGACCAGCACCGCCCACTTCTACCAGCCGCTGCCCGCCGGCCGGCGCCGCCCCGGCGGCGGATACGAACTCGGCGGCGAGGGACGCTTCTTCGCCGCCATGGACTTCGCGCACCGCCCCGCCGACGCGCACCGGCTGCGCGTCGACGCCGAGGTCGTGCCGACCGGGTCCGGTGTGGACGTACGGTTCGACCTGACCGGTGTCCCGACCTCCTTCGTCCTCGAACTCACCTTCCGGGCCGGGGGAGTTCTGACCGGGGCCCGCCGCCTGCCGGGGAGCGACGCCTTCGAGCTGGTCGACGGCGAGGGCGGCTACACCGTGGGCGGGGACACCATCCGTTTCGGACCCGGCAACGGTACGGGGCCCGCGCAGCCGGCGCTCTTCGACCACGGCGAGCGCTTCACCTACCTGGGCGCGGAGGACTCCGCGCCGGGCACCCGGGTCCGTATCACCGGGCGCGTCCCCGGTGTCTACACACTGACCCTCACGGGAGAGGACGCCTCCGAGGAGATCTCCTGACCCGCCCGGCCGCCGCTCGCGCCTCACACCGGCTCCTAGAAGCCCGTTCCGAACCCTTCCACGACATACGCGCACTCCGTGTAGATGTAGCCGGGCTGGAGCTTCGCCGTGTCCGCGCCGGAGGAAGTGGCCGTGCTGCTCTTGGACTTGTGCAGGAAGTACGTGGTCCCGACCGGCAGGCTGATCGTCTTCTGCGGGTAGTTCCTGCCGCCTTTGCAGGCGGTGAGCGAGGCGGTGGCGGCGGTCGAGTACCGCGAGCAGCTTCCGCAGCCCTTGAGGGTGACGCTGCCGGTGACCGGGCCCGTGTAGAGGACCTCGACCTCGTCGGGGCTGTCGTTCTTGATCGTGACCGAGATGGAGCCGCCCGATGCCGTCGTGGGCAGCCGCTTGCCCGCGGCGGGCTCGTCCTGGGCGATCTCCGCGGCGATCGCGATCTTCTGTGCGCGCGCCCGGTTCTTGTCCTTCTTGTTCGCGGTCAGGAAGTCGTTCATGGTGGTCAGCGCTGTGTCGAAGTCGCCGTCGCGGTAGTGCTGGACACCGCACGCGTACGTACCGGACCGGATGTGCGCGTCCGCCCTGCCGGTGTCCTCGGTGAGCGCGCCGGCCACGCCCGCCCGCTGCCCGGGCAGCGCCGCCGCCTGCGCCCTGAGCGTCCGCAGCTTGTCGGTGACCGCGCAGGGGCCGGTGCCCTTGAGGCCCTTGGCGGTCGTCTCGATCGTGGTGCGGATCGCGGGCTCGACCCTGGCGGCCTGCCCGGACTCCGGGAAGACGGTGAGCAGTTCGGCGAGGTTGCCGCCGTCCTGCGCGACCGCGGCGTCCTTGCCGAGGCCGCCCACACCGCATTCGTACAGCGAGGTGGCGAGCCGCTCGTCGGGCCAGGTGACCAGCGGGCCGAGCCGCTTCCTGTCCACCGTGTCGGGGACCGTGCGCAGATACTTCAGCGGCTCTATCGCCCCGCAGTAGTCCTTCTCACCGTACGGGGCGCCGACCGTCTCGTAGTACGCCGCGAGCCGGCTCGGAACGCGCTTCGCCGCCCGGGAGTCCGGGTGGTCCGTCTGGAGGTCGCGGTAGGTGGCGAGCGCTTCGGTGAGGGCGGGCTCGGCCGTGGCGAACGGCTCGATCCGCGCGCTCTCGACCAGTTGGTCGGCCTTGGCGAGCCGGTCCAGCAGCAGCTTCTGCGCGGCCTCCTCGCGCGCCCGGTCGTAGAGCGCCACACCGCCGAGGGGCGCGGCGAGCAGCGCCAGCGCGAGCACCAGGGCGACGGGCGCCCGCGACGGCCAGGCGAGCGGGGTACGCAGCCCGCGGGCCGCGCCGTGCACCGCCGCGAGCGCCAGGAAGAGCAGATACGCGGTGAGCACACCGCCGGAGACACCGTCCGGGTCCGCGGGCAGGGCGACGAACAGCAGGGCTCCGGTCGCCGCCCAGCAGACGGCCGTCGCGAACCAGCGGCGCACCAGCGCGTAACCGAGCCCGAGACCGCTCAGGTTGAGCAGGGCCACCGCCACGGCGCGCAGCGGATCGGCCGGACCCTGCGGTACTGCGGGCGGCATGGACGGCGGCGGAGGCACCGGGAAGCCATCGGCCTCGCCGTATCCACCGGCCCCGCCGAACCCTCCGGTCCCGCCGTATCCTCCGGCTCCGTCGAACCCTCCGGTCCCGCCGTGTCCACCCACACCGCCGGGCTCCTCGGGCTTGCCGAACTCGACGGGCCCCGTGGCCCCGCCGCGTCCGCCGCTGCCGCCGGCTCTGCCGGATTCTCCGCTTCCGCGCTGCTCGTCCCAAGACATCGCGACTCCCCCCGGTCGTCGAACTCACCCCGTGCAGACCCGCATTGTAGTGCCCTTCCCGGCCATGTCTGCCCCGTCGCGAGCCCCCGCACGCGCGGCCATGACCTGGGGCGAAACCTCGTACGGCGCCCGGAACAACGGCAGTTGCCCGCTTGCCCCTCCGTCCCGGAACCCTTGACAGGCCACAGACGCCTCCCTACTTTCACGGGGCAGGTGAAACGATTCATTGCCGAGTCGTATCGGAGCCGCATGGTGATCAGCAGAAGACGACTGCTCGGAACCACCGCAACCGTTCTGGGCACCACCCTGGCCGCGGGGCCCCTCCCCGCCGCCCGCGCCGCCACCCCCGCCCCGGCCGGGGCGAGCGCGGCGAAGGCGGCGCTGCGCGTCACCGCGCCGACCGTCGAGTACGTACGTCAGCCGCTGGGCCTCGACACCCCACACCCCAGGCTGAGCTGGCCCTTTGTCTCCGCCCGCCCCGGCGGGCGGCAGACCGCCTACCAGATACGGGTCGCCACCTCCCCGCACCGCCTGACCCGGCCCGATGTCTGGGACAGCGGCAAGGTGGTCTCGGAGCGGTCCGCCCTGGTGCCGTACGCGGGCCCGGCGCTCGCCTCACGTACCCGCTACCACTGGACCGTGCGCGTCTGGGACGCCGACGGCACCCCCTCCGCGTGGACCACCCCCTCCTGGTGGGAAACCGGACTGACCGCCCCCTCCGACTGGTCGGCCCGCTGGATCGGCGCCCCCGCCGCGCTGGTCTCCGCGCCCCCGCTGAACGGCGCCTCCTGGATCTGGTTCCCCGAAGGCGCCCCTGGCGCCAACGTCCCGGCGGCCACCCGCTGGTTCCGTACCCGGATCGACATCCCGCAGGGCGTCACCCGCGCCCGCCTCGTCCTGACCGCCGACGACGGCTTCACCGCGCTGGTGGACGGCGTCCAGGTCGCGCACACCGACGCCGACGGGCCCGCGGAGAACTGGCGCCGCCCCCTCGTCGCCGAAGTGACGGACGCGCTGCGCCCCGGCGCCCATGTGATCGCCGTGTCCGCCGTCAACGCGACGGAGAGCCCCGCCGGACTGCTCGGCCTGCTGGAGCTGACCACCGCCGACGGGGTCCGCGTCCTGCCCACCGACGCCACCTGGCGCACCACCGACCGGCAGCCCGCCGACGACTGGACCTCCACCGGCTACGACGACGCCTCCTGGCCCGCCGCCCAGGTCCTCGCCCCGTGGGGAGCGGACCCCTGGGGACGGATCAGCGTCTCGTACGCCCCGGCCGCCCAACTGCGCCACGAGTTCCGCCTCCCGCGCAAGACGGTCGCGCGCGCCCGGCTCTACGCCACGGCCCTCGGCCTGTACGAGGCCCACCTCAACGGCGAACGCGTCGGCGAGGACCGGCTCGCGCCCGGCTGGACCGACTACGGCAAGCGGGTCCAGTACCAGACGTACGACGTCACCGCCCTGCTCAGATCCGGCGGCAACGCGCTCGGCGTCACCGTCGCGGCCGGCTGGTACGCCGGGAACATCGCCTGGTTCGGCCCGCACAACTACGGCGAACGCCCCGCTCTGCTCACCCAGTTGGAGGTCACCTACACCGACGGCAGCACCGAGCGGGTGGTCTCGGGCACCGACTGGCGCGCGGCGACCGGTCCGGTCACCTCCGCCGATCTGGTGATGGGCGAGGAGTACGACGCCCGGCTGGAGACCGACGGCTGGACGCGCCCCGGATTCGACGCGACGGGGTGGCTGCCCGTCGACACCGCCGAGGGGGCACCGGCCGCGGTGGTCGCCCAGATCGACGCCCCCTCACGGGTGGAGACCCAACTCCGCGCCCAGCAGGTCACCGAGACCCGGCCCGGGGTCTTCGTCTTCGACCTCGGCCAGAACATGGTCGGCACGGTCAGGCTGACCGTCTCCGGCGCCGCGGGCACCACCGTACGGCTGCGCCACGCCGAGGTCCTGAACCCCGACGGCACCCTCTACACCGCCAATCTGCGCACCGCCCGCGCCACCGACACGTACACCCTCAAGGGCGGCGGCCCGGAGACGTACGAGCCTCGCTTCACCTTCCACGGCTTCCGCTACGTCGAGGTGACGGGCGTACGCGGCAAGTTGTCGCGCGACGCGGTCGTGGGACAGGTCATCCACACCTCCGCGCCGTTCACCATGGACTTCAGGACGAACGTCCCGCTGCTCAACCAACTGCACAGCAACATCACCTGGGGACAGCGCGGCAACTTCCTCTCCGTACCCACCGACACCCCCGCACGCGACGAACGGCTCGGCTGGACCGGCGACATCAACGTCTTCGCCCCCACCGCCGCCTACACCATGGAGTCGGCGCGCTTCCTCACCAAGTGGCTGACCGACCTGCGCGACAGCCAGCGGAGCGACGGCGCCCTCACCAACGTCGCGCCGGACATCGGCGGGGAGAACGTCGGCGCGGGGGCGGCCGGCTGGGGAGACGCCGGAGTCACCGTGCCCTGGGCGCTCTACCAGGCGTACGGCGACACCCGCGTCCTGGAGGAGTCCTGGGACTCGATGGTCGCCTGGCTCGACTACCTGAAGCGGCACAGCAGCGGACTCCTCCGCCCCGCCGAGGGGTTCGGGGACTGGCTCAACATCGAGGACGAGACGCCCAAGGACGTCATCGGCACCGCCTACTTCGCCCACAGCGCCGACCTCGTCGCACGGACCGCCGAGGTCCTGGGCGAGGACCCGGCTCCGTACACCACCCTGTTCGGGGCGGTCCGCGACGCCTTCCGCGCCGCGTACGTCTCCCCGAACGGGCGGATCAAGGGCGACACCCAGACCGCGTACGTCCTCGCCCTCTCCATGGACCTGCTGGCCGACGCCGACCGGGCCCCCGCCGCCGACCGGCTGGTCCAGCTCATCGAGGCCAAGGGAGGGCACCTGTCGACGGGGTTCCTCGGCACCCCGCGGCTGCTGCCCGTCCTCACCGACACCGGACACATCGACGTCGCGTACCGGCTGCTGCTCCAGCGGACCTTCCCCAGTTGGGGGTACCAGATCGACCAGGGCGCCACGACCATGTGGGAGCGCTGGGACTCCATCCGGCCTGACGGCACCTTCCAGGACGCCGGCATGAACTCCTTCAACCACTACGCGTACGGCTCGGTGGGGGAGTGGATGTACGCGCACATCGCGGGCATCGCCCCGGGCGCCCCCGGCTTCCGGAAAATCATCGTCCGGCCGCGTCCCGGCGGCGGGGTGACGGAGGCGAGCGGGCGCTTCGACTCCCTCCACGGACCGGTCACCACCCGCTGGAAGGCGGCCGACGGCGGCTTCCGGCTCACGGTCACCGTGCCCGCCAACACCACGGCGGAGGTCTGGATCCCCACCACGGACACGGCGCGCGTCCGCCACGGGGAGACGCGCTTCCTGCGGACCGCGGACGGCTGTGCCGTGTACGCCGCGGGACCGGGCAGCCACCACTTCGCGAGCTGAGACATGCTCGGGCCGGCCCTTCCCCGGACGGAAGGGCCGGCCTTCACCCGAGGCGGTCGCGCCGCGCGTGGGCGCCGCCCCGCGGGTAGGTGCACAGCAGGAAGATCGTGGCGAGAACGGCCACGGCCTGCGCCACGGCCGTCAGCCGCTTCTGGCCGAACCAGACGGGTTCGTACATGTTGGGGACCGGCCCCAGCGTCCCCACGTCGACATAGCGGTAGACCAGCAGGAGCGCCAGGCCGCCCGCCGCGACCAGCCAGGCGAAGACATCGCCCGGCACCCGCCGCCAGACCAGCACCAGCAGCGCCGCGAGCGCCGCCAGTCCGGCCTCGGCACGGAACAGGTCGCCCTGGCCGACCACGGCGGAGACGCCGTCGTACCGGTCGGCGAGATGGGCGTGCACATACGCGTCCACCGCCAGCCCGGCCGCGGCCAGCACTCTGGCCACGGCGCGCGGCGGACCCAGGGTCCGCCGCCGTCGCGGGGGCGCGGTGAACTGGTTCGAGAACATCGTTCCTCCCGGGCTCGGCGGCCCCACCCCCACTACAGGGCACGCCGGACGGCCGGGCCACCGGGGCGGAGCCGTCCGGCGTACCGGCCTCCGTACGTCCCCGCCCTGCCGAGGTACGTCCGCGATGGCCGTGCCCAGGGGGCCCGCTCCGCTGTTGACCTGATGGCGGGTCCGCGTGGTGACGCGCCGACGCGGTGACACCGCGGTGACGCAGTGAGGAGTCTGACGCAGTGAATCCGAGCGACAAGAGCCTGTGGAACCTGCCGGCCCCGCGCCCACGCCGCCGGATCGGCCGCTGGTTCGCGCTGGCGGCGGCGCTCGTCGTGCTGGGCACGGCCACCGCCGGAGGCTGGATCTACACCCGGCTCAGCGGCAACATCCACGGCGCGGGGGTGACCCGAGCGCTCGGCGACAACCGGCCGCGCGCCGCCCAGGGCGGCGAGAACATCCTGGTCATCGGATCGGACAGCCGGGCGGGTGCCGGTGACGCCTACGGCAGCGGACTGACCTCGATGCAGTCGGACACCCTGATGCTGCTGCATGTCGGCGGCAGCGGCCGGTGGGCCACGGTGGTCTCCTTCCCTCGTGACTCCTGGGTCCGGATCCCCGCCTGCGACCGGGGCGGCGGTGCCACCTCGGCCCCACACGACTTCAAGATCAACGAGGCGTTCGCGATCGGCGGCTCCGGCGGGGACACGGCCAGGGCCGCCGCCTGCACCATCAGAACGGTCGAACAGAACACCCGGGTACGGGTCGACCACTTCGTGATCGTGGACTTCCGGGGGTTCACCGGCATGGTCGACGCCCTCGGCGGCGTCGAGGTCTGCCCCACGGCGCCGATCCACGACACGAAGGCGGGACTGGATCTCGAAGCGGGCTGCCAGACGGTCAGGAACGAGCAGGCACTGGGATACGTACGGGCCCGCTACAGCCTCGGTGACGGTACGGACCTCGGCCGGATCGGCCGCCAGCAGGAGTTCATGCGGGCGCTCGCCGCCAAGGCGAAGGCCGCGCTGCACCGGCCGGCGGCGCTCTACCGGTTCCTCGACTCCGCCACGGGGGCGCTCACCACCGACCCCCGACTGGCGGGCCTCGCCCCGCTCCACGCACTGGCCTCCGGCCTCCGTGGACTGCCCACCGACCGGATCTCGTTCCTGACCGTGCCCAACTATCCCCGCCAGCGCGATGTGCCGGGCGACACGGCCAATGTCCTGTGGCACCCGGCCGCCGCCCGGACGCTCTTCACGGCGCTCACCCATGACCGGGAGCTGACCCGTGCCCGGCTCGAAGCGGCGACGCCTCCGCTGCCCCCGGCGGCGGGCACCGTGGCGGTGACCGTCCTCAACGGCACCGGTGTCCCCGGCAGGGCCCGTGCGACCGCCGAGCGGCTGCGGGCGCTCGGCTTCCGTATCGCCGCCACGGGCAACGCCCCCGTACCTGCCGGACGTTCCTCCCTCACCTACCCGGAGGGGCTCGCGGAGCAGGCGCGCACGCTGGCCGCGCGGCTCCCCGGGATGGAACCGGTCCCCGCCGGGGCGGCGGGCCTGGGGACGGTGACGCTCACGGTGGGCCCCGACCTGCCCGAGCCTCTGGGATGAACGGGGCGCCGGTGGTCAGCCCGGCCGGTGGAGGGCGACCAGGGTGGTGTACGCGCGCTGGAGGAACGCCTGGTCGACGGCCGGGGTGGAGTTCGCCAGCGCGACCACGGCGGTGCGCCGCTCCGGGACGAAGCCGGCGAAGGCGGTGAAGCCCCGGGTGGCGCCGGAGTGGTGGTACGCCGCCCCTTCCGGCCGGACGCGGATGTTCCAGACGAGAGCCAGCCGCCGGGTACCGCCGCGCAGGGCGAGCCGGGGCCGTACCGCCTCCGCGAGCGCGGCGCCCAGCGGCCCGTCCGCCGGGCCGCCGCGCGCCGGGCCCGCCGCCAGCGCGTCGAGGAAGGTCAGCAGTTCGGGCGCGCTGGAGCGGAGCGCGCCCGCGCCCGGAAGCCCGGGGATCAGCCAGGACGGGCGCGGGCGGCCGTGCCAGTACCCGGTGGCCTGCGGAACGCCGGGATCGCACCCGGTACGGCGCAGGCCGAGCGGGGCCAGCACGCGCTCGGCGAGGAGTTCCCCGTATCCCGGGCCGCCCGGAGCCGCCCGGGTGAGGAGATGACCGAGCAGCCCCACACCGAAGTTGGAGTACCGCACCCGCTCGCCGGGGCGGGCGCCCGGCCGGGTCCTGGCGAGGGAGCGCAGCAGATCGTCGGTGGTGAAAGCGGCGTACGGATTGGAGAACCACCGCGGCGCCGCCCCGGCGAGCAGACCGGGCGGCAGCCGGGGCAGCCCCGCGGTGTGCGTGGCGAGATGGAGCAGGGTGATGGGGCCGCCGCCGCGCTGCCGGGGCAGCGCCTCCGGCGGCAGGAAGCGGGCCAGCGGATCGCCGTACGCGACCTCGCCCCTGGCGGCCTGTTCGGCGAGGAGCAGCGCCGTGAAGCACTTGGTGAGGGACCCGATCTCGAACCGGGTGTCCGCCGTGACCGGTTCGCCGCCGCCGGACACCGTGGTGCCGTACGGCACCACGGCCCGCTCGTCGCCCCGGCGCAGCGCGATCACCACCGCGCAGGCGCCGGAGGCCGCCGAGGCCAGCGCGTCCGCGGGGGCGCGCGCCCACACCGGCGGTTCGCGTTCGCCACCGCCGTCCGCCGGCCGGACGGCCGGCGCGGGTGCGCTCACCGCTCGCCGCCGAGGGCGCGCGCGACCGTGAGCGTGCCGGCGACGGCCGCCACCACGGTGGTGTGGTGGTGGGCCCCGAAGCGTTCGGCCGGGTCCCCCTCGACGGGCGCGCCGTCCCGGGGGAGCAGCCCGTCCTCCTGCTGGACGGCGGCCAGCCGCGCCCAGTCGGCCGGGTCGATGTGCGGCTCGGGCAGACAACCGCCCACGATCATCAGCTCGGCCACCAGGTCCCATTCGCCGATCTCGGTCCAGATGTCGATCCAGGCCGGCAGCCAGCGGCCGAGGTAGCCGGCCAGATCGGCGGGGAGGTCCCCGGGCAGACGTCCCCAGTCGGTGATGTGGAAGACGGTGTGCGTCATGTTGTACGCGGTCATCCAGTCGATGAGCCACGGCTCGGGGAGCGCGCCCAGCCAGGTCTCCCGGGTCAGCCGCTCCCAGTCGGCGGCGCGCCCGCCTCCGTCGAAGCCGCTGATGCGGGCCGCGTTGGCGACGGCGAGACGCCGGTTGGGCACCATCTCCATGGCGCGCGCCGAGCGCAGCGAGGTGGTGTGGTCGAGCAGCCGGTCCAGTTCGTCGTGGCGGTAGCCGCTGCGCGCGAAGTGCGCGTACGTCTCCAGCGGATCGCTCATCAGCGGGTAGCGCAGCAGCCGCTCGTGGAGCATGTCCCCGCCGCCGAGCTGCTTCCAGGTGAAGTCCAGCAGCTCGCGGGCGAGCCGTAGCTCCGTACTGCCGGCCACCGCCTCCCGCAGGACCAGCGAGGCGGCGAGCGCGGTCTCGCCCAGCGGCTTGTAGACGGTGTCGGGTTCGGCGAGTTCGGCGGTGGTGTCGGGCGGGAGCGCGCCGTGCTCGCGGTGGGTGTGGAGCCAGCCCAGGGCCCGCAGGCTGACATGGTGGGCGGTCTGTGTGACGGACATGGCCATCGGGTCTCGGTCCGATCGGGGCGGTTCGGCGGGGTGCGGGGCGGGCGGCGGCCGGGGCCGCCGGGGTCATACGGTGAGCAGCCTGCGGGCGATCGCGGTGTCCAGCGCGAGCCGGTCGCCGCCCGCCAGCAGGGAGATGTGCTCCACGAGTGGCGCCGGGTCGAGCGGTGTCCGTACCCCGTCGCTGTGCAGCCAGGCGAGCCAGCGCACGATCCGGGCGGCGGTCGGGTAGTCCCGGCGCAGTACGGCGCGGGTCGCCCCGCGTGCCAGACCGAGCGGGGAGCTGCGCGCCGCGTCGTGGACCGGGCCGTCTAGTCCTGGCAGGGCCAGGGTGGAGAGCTGGCCCATCGTCACGGACCAGGCGGCCCAGGCGTCGCCGTCCCCGGCGGCCGGTCCGGCGGGCGGGGGAGGCGCGGGTTGAACGGCCGTGAGCCGCCCGTCGGTTCCTCGGACCCTGCCCCCGCCGGTCTCCCCGGACAGCACGGCCAGCAGGGTGATGGTGCCCCAGTCGCGCCAGGCCATCAGCCAGGGGTTCGCGGGTCCGGCGGGCGGCGGCGGGGTGACATCCCGCGCGGGCGGCAGGGCGGTGAAGGCCAGCGTGACCGCCTCCGCGTCCCGCGGGTGGACGGGGGCTCCGGCGAGCAGGGCGGGGGCGAGGGCGTCCGCGCCGAGGATCCTGATGGCGGCCAGCGCGGCGCCGGGATCCGGTGCGCTCTCGACGTGTTCGGCGACCATGGCGGTGCCCTCGGCGCCCCGAAGGGCACCGAGGGCACGTCGTGCCAGGCCGGCCGCGGATTCTTGATAGGAGGTCTGCGACCGGTCGGGGCTCATCGGCCCTTCGGCTCCTTGGGCTCCTTCGGGGACAGAAGGGCCAGCAGCAGCAGAACGCCGCCCGCTTCCGGCGCGTACACCGGGGCGTCGCTCAAGGGTGCCTCGGGTTCGGCCATCGCCGTACCCAACGCGTCGGTGTCCAGAGTGATTTCGGTCGGCCTCATGGTCTGAGAAAGCATGGTGGGCTCCTCATGTAGATGCCATCGCCCTTTCTGGGCTATGCCGAGGCCAACTTTAGGCATAGATCGATAAATCAACCAGTTGGGACAATAGTTTGATAGTTCATTCCGTATGTCCGTTCTAGGTCGACCGTCCGTCAGGGACGTGGAAGGGGACCGTGGTCACCACGATTTTCGGCAGCGGCCGGAGCGCGCGCCGCAGCCGCCCCGCCAGCCGGCTGTGCAGGACGCGATGCCACCAATGGCGTACGACGATCTCCGGGATGATGACGGTGATGGTCAGATCCGGTCGCTGATGGTGCAGCGATTCCACATAGCTGATCAGGGGGGTGACGATCGCTCGGTACGGGGAGACGATGATCCGCAGCGGCAGATGGTCGCCCCACAGCAGCCAGTCGGCGCGGAACTCTTCGGCGTCCTCGTCGCTCGGACTGACGTGCAGCGCGAGGACGGGCTGCTGGAGCGAGGCGGCGTAGGCGAGGGCGCGCATGCTCGCCCGGTGCAGCGAGTCCAGCGCCACGACGGAGAGATGACGGATCTCCTCGGGCGACTCCTCCGGCTCCGCGTCCCGCGTGCTCTCCGTGCTCCCCGTGCTCTCCGTGCTCTCCGTGCTCCCCGTGCTCCCCGTGCTCTCCGTGCTCTCGGGGGCTCCGGCGCTCCCGGCCCCGGTACTCCCCACGACCTCCGTACTCCCCGTGACCTCCGCACCCCCCGCGTCCCCGGCTTCCCGGGCCGGCCGTGACTCCCCGCCCGCCAGCGGCGCGATCGTACGGCTCGGGATCTCGATCTGCTGCGGTCGCAGCCGCAGCGCCTCGGCCACCCGCGCGTAGTGGCGGTGGATCCGCGTCGTCGCCAGCAGGAACAGCCCGACGACGAGGATCGCGAGCCAGGCGCCCTCGGTGAACTTGGTGATGCCCGCCGTGATGAAGACGAGCGCCGACAGCACGGCGCCGGTGGCGTTGAAGCCGAGGCTCTTGCGCCAGTGCCGCTCCCTTCCGCGCCACCAGTGCACCACCATGCCGCTCTGCGACAGGGTGAACGCGAGGAACACCCCCACCGCGTACAGCGGGATCAGCGTCGCCGTGTCGCCGTCGAACGCCACATAGACGAGCGCCGCCGCCACGGAGAGCACGATGATGCCGTTGCTGAACGCCAGCCGGTCGCCCAGCCGCAGAAAGATACGCGGCGCGTGACTGTCGCGCGCCAGCAGGAAGAGCACCCGGGGGAAGTCGTTGTACGCGGTGTTCGCCGCGAGCAGCAGCACCAGCGCCGTCGCCGCCTGGGTGAAGACATACATCCCGCCGGAGCCGAAACTGCGGTGGGCGAGCTGGGAGAGCACCGTCTCGTCCGACCGGGGGACGACCCCCTCCAGATGGACCATCGCGACCGTGCCCGCGAACAGCGCGATCAGCAGACCGATCATCCAGGACAGCGTCGTCCGCGCGTTGCGCCAGGCGACGGGCTTGAACGCGGGGACGGCGTTGGAGATCGCCTCGATCCCGGTCATCGCCGTCGACCCCGACGCGAACGCCCGCATCACCAGCAGCAGCCCCACCCCCTCCACCGCGTGCAGCGGCGGATGCGCAACCGGCTCGAAGCCGCGCCCGGCCGCGTCGTACAGACCGAACGCCACCAGCGAGACGACGGCGGTGATGAAGGCGTACGTGGGCGCCGCGAAGAGCGCGCCCGCCTGCCGGACCCCCCGCAGGTTCCCCGCCAGCAGTACCGCGATGACCAGCACCCCGATCGGCACGACGTCCCCGGAGAGGCCGGGGAGCGCCGAGGTGACCGCGGCCATCCCCGACGACACCGAGACCGCCACGGTGAGGATGTAGTCCGTCATCAGCCCGGCCGCCGCCACCAGCCCGGGGATCCGGCCCAGATTGTCCGTCGCGACGATGTACGAGCCGCCGCCGCGCGGATACGCGCGGATGGTCTGACGGTACGACAGCCCCACGGCCAGCATCAGGAGGACGATCGCCAGCGCCACGGGCACCGAATAGGCCAGCCCCGCCGTACCGCCCAGGACCAGCACCGCGAGCAGCGCCTCGGGACCGTACGCCACCGACGACAGCGCGTCGGCCGAGAGCACCGGCAGCGCCACCACCTTGCGCATCCGCTCCCGGACGATCGCCGTGGACCGCAGCGGCGCGCCCAGCACCGCCCGGCGCAGCCGGGCACCGGCCCCGACGACGGGGGCGGGTGCCTCACGGCCCACGTCCGCCACCGCTCCCGGCGGTCCGCCGACCGTGGTGACATGGACGAACCGGCCGAAGCGCGGCGCCACGATCTGTCCGGGCTCGGGGTAGCTGCCCAGGTCCGGGTCGACGGGCAGCGCGCCCCGCCAGGCGGCCGGGGCTGCGGACGCCCGCCCCCACTCCTGCCCGATCAGGCGCAGTGTGTCGTCGTCTCCCCGGGTTGCTTGAGTATCCGTCACGCCGTCGAGTCTCTTCGCCGGGCCGCGCCCACCGCCCCGACTGGCGCCCACGACACACACGCGCGCACGGCGACAACCCGTACGGCCGAACCGAATGGATCCGGTCACGCCGGGTGACCGGATGGGTGCGGGGTGACCGGAAACCTCGGTTTAACGGAGGCGCAACCGCCCGGACCCGGACCGCCGCGACAGTGACTGGCAACTGTTTACAGACCTTCCTGAACAGGGAGAACGCCAGTAGGGAGCAGTCCGGTGAGAGTTGGAACCACGCGAACAGCCGCGGTGTGCACGGCTGTTGTCCTGATGGCCGTCCTGTCCGCTTGTGGCGGATCGGGGTCGGCGGCGCCCGCCGGACCGGCCGAGGTCTCACCCCCGAAGAACCTCACCTCGTCCGGCACCCTCACCTATGGCACGGCCGCCACCTTTCCGCCCTTCGAGTCCAAGGCTGCCGACGGCAAGCTCCAGGGCTTCGACATCGACATGATCGCCGCCCTGTCGCAGTCGATGGGGCTGAAGCCCAAGGCCCTGGACATCGACTTCGACGGCCTCATCCCGGCACTGGCCGGCAAACGGACCGACATCATCAACTCGGCCATGTACATCACGCCCGAGCGGGAGAAGCAGGTCGACTTCGTCCCCTACCTCGTCATCGGGGAGACCCTGCTCACCCCGTCGGGCAACCCGAAGAAGATCTCCCGGGTGCCCGAGGACCTCTCCGGGCGGACCGTCGCCGTCACCCGGGGCGCGATCGGCGAGACGTACATGAACGAGTTCAACGAGGAGCTGAAGAAGCGGGGCCGCGCGCAGATGAAGATCATGTCTCTGCCGAACAACCAGGACGCGATGCTCGCCGTGCGGAGCGGCCGGGCCGACGCCTTCGACACCTCCACCCCGGGAGCCGCCGCCGCCCTCGCCGGGACCAAGGGCACGTTCACCCTCGCGGCGACCTTCAAGAACGAGACGAAGATCGGCATAGCCGTCCGCAAAGGGGACACCGCGACCGCCACCGCCGTCAGAAAGGCGCTGGACCGCTTCGTCCGCGGCGGTGGCTACGCCGACCTCATGACCCGGTACGAACTGCCCAAGACCTCCGACTACTTCACCGCCTCCGCCGCGGCGTCCCCCGCCACCTCCACCCCGGCTGGTGGATCGTGACGGGATTCCTGGACAAGGCGGTCTCCGCCGACTTCCTCACCGCCTCCCTGCTGACCTTCGTCCTGACGGTCCTGTCGATGGCCCTGGGCATCGCGGGCGGTGTGCTGCTCGCGCTGGTCAAGGGGGCCAGGTTCGCCCCGCTGCGGTGGCTCGCGGACGCCTACATCTGGTTCTTCCGGGGCACACCCGTCCTGCTCCAGCTCATCTTCGTCTTCAACGTGCTCCCGCTGTGGGGGCTGAGCCTGTCTCCGTTCACCTGCGCCGTGATCGCGCTCAGCCTCAACGAGGTCGCCTACATGGCGGAGATCGTACGAGGCGGACTGCTCGGCGTGGACAAGGGCCAGCGCACCGCCGCCCATATGCTCGGGCTCTCCGAGACGGGCATCCTGCGCTGGGTGGTCCTCCCGCAGGCGACCCGGCTGATCCTGCCGCCCACCGGCAACCAGTTCATCGGGATGCTCAAGACCTCGGCGCTGGCCTCCGTCGTCAGCGTCCAGGACCTGATGCTCACCGCCCAGCGGCAGGCCGCCGCCGACTTCGACTACGTCGGGTCCCTCGGCGCCGCCGCCGTCCACTACCTCGTCCTGACCACGGTGTTCACCCTCGCCCTACGGCAGGTGGAGCGACGCCTCGACATCGGTCGGCGCGCCTCGGCCCGCCGCGCCGGGAACCTCGTCCCCGGTCCCGCCGCGGCCCTCGACCCGGCGGCCCGATGACCACCGCACGGCCGGCGAGCACCGCCGTCACGACCGGCCTCGCGGCCACAACCCCCACCGGAGAGGGCACCGCCATGAGCACCACCGCACCGGGCGCCGCCGTGACCACCAGGGGACGGACCGTCCTCGTGGCGGAGAACCTGGGCCGTAGCTACCACGGCAACGCCGTGGTCAGCGGGGTGGACCTGACCATCCCGGCCGGCCAGACCGTCGCCGTCCTCGGCCCCTCGGGAGCCGGCAAGTCCACCATGCTGCGCTGTCTGGCCGGGCTCGAACCCCTGGAGACCGGCAGCGTGGGCTTCCAAGGCGAGCTGCTCTCGAAGGCCGGCGCCGCACCGCGCTCGGTCGGCGGCCGGATCGGCATGGTCTTCCAGCAGTTCAACCTCTTCCCGCATCTCACCGCCACCGAGAACGTCGCCCTCGCCCCCGTCCGGGTCCGGGGCGTCCCCCGGCAGCGGGCCAGGGAGGAGGCCCACACCCTGCTGGAGCGGGTCGGGCTCGCCGAGCGCCGCGACCACTACCCGTACGAACTCTCCGGCGGCCAGCAGCAGCGCGTCGCCATCGCCCGCGCCCTGGCCATGCGCCCGGAGCTGATGCTCTTCGACGAGCCCACCTCGGCGCTTGACCCCGAGTTCACCCGCGAAGTGCTCGCCGTCATGCGGGATCTGGCCGACAGCGGTATGACCATCGTCGTCGTCACCCACGAGATGGGCTTCGCCCGGCAGAGCGCCGACCGCGTCGTCTTCATGGCCGACGGCCGGATCGTCGAGGACGGACCCGCCGAAACGATGTTCAAGGCGCCCCGGCGGGAACGGACCCGCGCCTTTTTCGAGCAGATCCTCGGAGAGTAGGACCATGACCACGCCACCCCCTCCGGGACGCCTCCACACCACGCGCCCGCACGCCCCCTGGAGCCTGCGCAAACAGGACTGGGCCTACCAGCAACTGCGCGAACGCATCCTCACCGGCGACCTCGCGCCCGGCCAGCAGCTCAGCCAGGAAGCCCTCGCCGGTGAACTCGGCATCAGCCGCGGCCCCTTGCGCGACGCGCTGTCCCGGCTGGCCGCCGAACACCTGGTCGTGGACCGCCCGCACCAGAAGTCCGTCGTCGCGGAGGTCTCCGTCGCGGACGCCCGGGACATCTACAACGGCCGTGCCGCCCTGGAGAGCGTCCTCGCGGCGGCGGCGGCCCAGACGGACCGGGCTGCCCTGGCCGCCGACTTCGGCCTGCTGCTGGAACGCCAGCGCATCGCCGTCTCCCTCGGCGACACCGCACAGGTACGCCTGCTCGACCGGCAGTTCCACGACGCCCTCTACACCCTGGCCGCCATGCCCGCCACGCTGGCCGCGCTCGACCAGCTCCGCGCGAAGAGCGACCGTTACGTCGCGCTCTACCTGGCGGACGCCCACCGCGCGCAGAACTCCGTGGACGAACACACCGCCATCCTCGACGCCTTCCTCGTCGGCGACGCCGAACGGACCGCCGCGCTCACCCGCACCCATGTCCTGGGCGGTCTCGGCGTCCTGACCGGATCCATCGATCAGCAGCCCGTCACCCTCTCGGACCGGGGCCGGCCCGGGCCCCTGCCCCCACCGACTCCCCTCTCGACGCCCGCTCCGACCCACGCGCAACAGTGAGGAACCAGATCGTGAACCACCAGCCCGAGGCCATCGCACGACTCTCCCTGCCCGAACACACCGCACGACTCGGGATGTCCGTACGCGATGCCGAACGCCAGTTGGAGGACGCGCCGGGGCCGGACGTCCTCCTCGACGCCACCTACGCCGACACTCACCGCTTCCCCGCACCCGAGTGGGCGCTGCCCACCTTCACCGCCGCGGCGGGGGGCGACGGCATGACCTACACCCCCTACCGCGGAGACCGCGCCGTACGCGAGGCCGTCGCCCACAACGTCTCCACCGGACTCGGCATCCCCGCCGCGGGACCCGCCGACGTGATCCTCACCCCCGGCACCCAGGGCGCGCTGTTCACCGCGCTCGCCGCGATCCTCTCGCCCGGCGACCTGGTTCTGCTCCCCGACCCCGACTACCTCTCCACCGAACGGATGCTGCGCTACTTCGGCGCCCGCGTCCGCCGTATCCCGATGATCTGGCCGGACGAGTCCACCGGCGGCGCCAGGACCCGCCCCACCCTGGACCTTCAGGCCCTGGAGGACGCCGCCGCCGAGGGACCGCGCCTGATGGTCTTCTCGCACCCCAACAACCCGACCGGCGCCATCTACGGCGAGGAGACGATCGAGGCGATCGCGGACGCCGCCCGCCGCCACGACTTCACCGTCATCGCCGACGAGCTGTACTGCCGGCTCGTGTACGAGGGCGAGCGCTTCCACCACCTCGCCGCCTTCGACGGCATGGCCGAACGTACGGTCACTCTGCTCGGCCCCTCCAAGACCGAATCCCTGTCGGGTTACCGGCTCGGCGTCGCGGTCGCGCCCACCGCGCTGGTCGACGCGATGGAGGACGTTCAGTCCTGCACCGCGCTGCGCGCCCCCGCCTACGCACAGCACCTGCTGGCGCGCTGGATCGCGGAGGACGGCGACTTCCTCGACCGGCGGCTCGTGGAGTACCAGGCGCTGCGCGACACCACCGTCAAGAAGATCAATGCCTCCTCGGTGCTGCGGGTCAACGCGAGCTACGGCACGGCGTACCTCTTCCCGGAGGTCCTGACCGGGGCGAGCGACCAGGCCGTGGCGCTCGCGCTGAAGGAGCACGCCGGGGTCGTCGTCAACCCCGGCTACCAGTTCGGTCTCGCGGGCACCGGCCGGATGCGGCTCTGCTTCGCCCAGGAGGAGACCGTGTGGGACGCGGCGCTCGACCGCCTCATCGAGGTCGTGGGCTCCCTGGACCTCGCGTGACCACCGCTTCCGCGGCGGTGACCGGCGCCGCGTACGGTGTCGTCGGGCTGCCCCTGCGGCTGAAGCTCCGCCACCACGCCGTCGACACGGCGGAGCTGACGGAGGTCTTCCTCCGGATCCGGCTCGCGGACGGGGCGACCGGTTGGGCCGAGACCCGGGGCAACGGCGCGTACGCCACCCACCACACGGCCGGTTCCATCACCGCCGCGCTGGGCGGGCTGCCCCCGGCCGGCGACCAGGCCTGGGCCGATCCCGCCGCGCTCGCCACGCGCCTGGCCGCCCACTGCCCGCCGGCCGCCGCGCTGCTGGACATCGCCCGGCGCGACGCGGTGGCCCGCTCCCGGGGTCTGCCCCTGTGGGCGACGCTGACGGCACCGCGCGGCCGGGACGGTACGGGGGCGGGAGCCGGCCGTACGGAACCGGCCCCCGCCTCCGTACCCGCGGGCCCCGCGCACCCGCCCCTGCCGACCCACGCTCCGATCGGCTTCGGCACACCGGAGGAGGCCGCCGCGCTGGCGACCGCCGCCGCGGAGGCAGGCTTCGGCCGGGTCAAGATCCGCGTCGGCGGCGACCAGGACCGCGACCGGGCCCGGGTGGGCGCCGTTCGCCGAGCCGTCGACCGCGTCACCGGCGCCGGTACGGTCACACTCGCCGCCGACGCCAACGGAGGCTGGGACGTGGCCACCGCCCGCGCCGCCGCCCGATGGCTCGCCGACCACGGCGTCGCCTGGCTGGAACAGCCCACCCCGCCCGGCGACCTGGCGGCGATGGCCGCCGTACGTACGCACTCGCCCGTGCCCCTCTGGGCCGACGAGTCGGTGCGCGACGCGGCCTCGGTGCACGCCCTCGCCGATGCCGGCGCCGCCGACGGCGTCCATCTCAAGCTGGAGAAGGCGGGCACCGTCGACGCGCTGGCGGCGGCCGTCGGCGCGGCCCGCTCCCGCGGACTCGCCGTCGGCCTCGGCCAGATGGACTGCGGACGCCTTGGCTGCGCGACCACCGCCCACCTTGCCGCCGGCCTCGCCGTCGAGGTGGCCGAACTCTGGGGCTGCGCCCACCTCGCCCACGATGTCACCGACGGCCTCACCCTGCACCGGGGCGCCGTCCGGCTGCCGGACGGCGCGGGTCTCGGCGTACGGGTCGGTGTGGACCCGGCGGAGCTGACCCCCGTGGGCACCGTCCCCGCACACCCCTGAGCCCACCGGACCGAGCAAGGACATTCTCGACATGAGCACCACTGGAACCACCACCACTGCCGTCGGCGGCGGCACGTCCGGCACCACCGTGGACGTGACCGCCCTTCTCACCGCCATGGTCGCCTGCGACTCCACCACCCCCACAGGCGAGGAGGAGTCCACCGCCGCGCTCCTCGCCACCGCGCTTTCCGGCGCCGGTTTCGCGGTGGAGACCGAAGAGCTGGCCCCCGGGCGCGTCAACCTCACCGCACGCCGCCGCTTCGGCGCGGGCGGGCCCGTCCTCATGCTCAACTCGCATCTCGACGTCGTCCCCGCGGGTGCCGGCTGGACCAGCCCGCCGTTCACCCCCACCCTGCGCGACGGCAAGCTGTACGGCCGGGGCACCGCGGACGCCAAAGGGCCCCTGGCCGCCATGGCGTGCGCCGCGATCGAGGTGGCGCGGGCGGCCGACGCCGGCACCGGCCCCACCCGTGGGGAGATCGTCTTCTCCGCCGTGTCGCAGGAGGAAGGCGACTCCCTGGGCGCCCGCCATCTCGTACCCCTGCTGGTCCGCGAGGGCAGGCTGCCCGACGCCGTCATCATCGGGGAGCCCACCGGGATGCGGCTGCTGACCGCGCACAAGGGCTCGGTCCGCCCGGTCGTCGAGGTCGTCGGCCGGGCCGCGCACGCCGCCACCCCGGCCCAGGGCGTCAACGCCGTGACCGCCGCCGCCACCGTGATCGCCGTGCTGGAGCGGTACGCCGCCTCCCTCGCCGCCCACATCCACCCGCTGCTCTCCGCACCCACCTGCACCCCCGTACTCATCGAGGGCGGCGAGGCCCCCAACGCCGTCCCCGAACGCTGCCGGATCACCCTGGACCGGCGGCTGCTGCCCGGCGAGACCCAGGAGTCCGTACTCGCCGAGGTCGGCGCCGTCCTCGCGGAGTTCAACGCGGGCGCGGCGGACGGCGGGCACGGCGCGAGCGCCTCCGTCGTCGCGTGCGCCCCGAGCACCGGCGGCCCGTCCGAGACCCCCGACGACCATCCCTTCGTGACGCTGTGCCGCCGGGCGCTGGCGGCGGCCGGGGCCGACGACACCCTGGGCGGACTCACCGTCAACTGCGACATGACGCACTTCAGGGCGGCGGGCGTACCGGCCCTGGTCTGCGGACCCGGCCGGCTCGACGTGATGCACGCTGTCGACGAACACATCGTCCTCGGCGAACTGGTCGACTCCGTCGGCCTCTACCGGGCCGTCCTCATCGAAGCGCTCTCCGCCGCGGGCGGGAGCGGGGAGGGGCCGGTATGGAGCTGAGGATCGCCCTCGGCCAGGCGCCGAGCGTCCCCGGAGACCTCGCCGCCAACCTCGCTCTGGCCGCCCGGCTGACGGCCGAGGCGGGGAGGCGCGGAGCCCGCGTCCTGGCCCTGCCCGAGCTGTTCGCCTGCGGATACGACCCGGAGGCGATCGCCGCCGACCCCGCGGGCCACTGCCTCACCCCGCCGCCCGACGGGACGGCGCCCGCCCCCGGCTCGCCGCTCGCCCCCCTCGCGGAGGCGGCGGCCGCAGCCGGGGTCTGGGTCCTCCTCGGTTCCGCCGTCGCCATGTCGGGCCGGCCGCACAACGCCCTGCTCGTCCTCGACCCGGCCGGCGCGGTGCGCGGCCACTACGGCAAGACCCACCTCTGGCAGGGCGAACGCGACGCGTTCGACCCCGGCACCGGACTCGTTCTGATCGAGGACGGCGGGGTCTCGGTCGGCCTCGGCATCTGTTACGACGCCGGCTTCCCCGAGCTGACCCGTGCCTACGCCCGGGCCGGCGCCCACGCCGTGCTGTTCGGCTCGGCGTTCGCCACCGGACCGACCGCGTACCGCTACGGCGTCTACCACCCGGCACGGGCGGTCGAGAACACGGTCTGCGTGCTGGTCGTCAACGCGGTCGGCGACCTCGCGGGGGAGCACTACTTCGGCCGCAGCGGGGCGTGGGGCCCCGACGGCCGGCCGCTGGCCCGCTGCGCGGACGACCTGAGCGAGCTGCGCGTCGTCACCGTATCGGTCCGGGAGACGGCGGCCGTACGGCGTGGGTTGCCGTACCTCGGCGATCTGCGCACCGATCTGCTGGGCGATCCGCCACCGCCCCCGCTGACCCGTATCTCCGTCCCCCTGCCCCCGCGCCGGCCTTCCTGCTGACCCCGGCCACACCACCCCAGGAGCACTCCATGACCCCCGTCTTCCCCGCGACCGAGTACGACCGGCGGCTGACCACGCTGCGCGCCGCCCTCAAGGAGAAGGAGCTGGACGCGGTCGTCGTGCACACGCCGGAGAACGTCTGCTACCTCTCCGGCCACGCCACGCCCGGCTACTACACGTACCAGTGTCTGATCGTCACCGCCGACGGCGAAGCGGCCCTGCTCATGCGGGAGACCGAGACCGTCAACGCGGCCGAGACCACCTACTTCGAACGGATCACCGGCTACCCGGACAGCTCCGACCCAGTACGGGCCACGGCCGCCCTGCTCGCCGAACTCGCCCCCGGCGCACGGGCGGTCGGGGTCGAGGCACGCTCCTGGTTCCTGCCGCCCGAGCCCTTCCTGCGGCTCGGCGGTCTGCTGGAGGCCGCGGGCGCGCGGGTGACCCATATCGACGACGTGCTGGCGGCGGCCCGGCTCATCAAGTCGCCGCTGGAGATCGAGCGGATCAGGGCCGCCGCGCGGAGCACCAACGCGGGCATGGCCGCGGCGGCGGCAGCCGCGGTCCCCGGCGCGTCCGAGCGCGACGTGGCCGCCGCCGCGTTCGGCGGGCTCATCTCGTCCGGCTCCGAGTACTTCGGCATGGAGCCGTTCGTCGCCTCGGGGCCGCGCGCCGGCACCATCCACGCGAGCTGGACCGACCGGGTCATCGGCGGAGGCGAGGCCGTCCTGCTGGAGATGTCGGCGACCACCGGACGCTACAACGCGCCCCTCATGCACACCGTATGGACCGGCGCGCTGACGGGTGAGGCCGCGGCCATGGCCCCGGCCTGCGCGGCGGCCAGGGACGCGGCCCTGGCCGAGGTCGTTCCCGGCGGCTCACCGGCGGCGGCGCACGCGGCGTGCAAGACGGCCATCGCGGACGCGGGTCTCGCCCACACCTACCGCAAGCGGAGCGGCTACTCCGTCGGGATCGCCTTCGCGCCGGACTGGGGCGAGGGCCACCTGCTCTCCCTCGGCGAGAACGAACAGTGCCTCTTCGCCCCCGGCATGGTGGTCCACGTCGTCCCCACGCTGCGGCTGCGGGACACCGCCGGTATCGGCTTCTCCGCGACCGTCCTGATCACCGAGAGCGGACACGAGGTCCTCACCTCCTGCGACACGGAGCCGGGCCGGTGAGCCGTACGGTTCCGGACGCGCCCGTCCCCGCGGGCGACTACGCCGCCGCGCGCGTGGCCGGCGGACTGGTCTTCACCGCCGGGATGACCCCGCGCGCTGGCGGCGCCGTCCTCACGGCCGGGATCCTCGGCGCGGACCTCTCCGCCGAGGACGCCGTCCCGCTGGCCGCGCTCGCCGCGGAGCGCGCCGTCGAGGCGGGCCGGGCGGCGGCGGCCCGAGCGGGAGTGCGGCTCGGCCCCGCGCTCTCCATGACCGTCCATCTCGCCGCGACCTCCGCCTTCACCGCGCACAGCCGGGTCGCGGACGGCGCCAGCTCCCGTGTCCGCGAACTGCTGGCTGGTCCGCCCCCGGCCCGTACGGCCGTCGGAGTGGCGAGCCTGCCGTCCGGCGCCCCGGTGGAAGTGACACTCGTCCTCGCCACGGAGGTTTGCTAGCGGTCGTTCACTCGTTCAGGGGGCACACCGCATAACCACCGGTGAAACCCTGGTCGCTCGGGACGACGACGGGGCAGGGGCGCGGACGCGACCTGTGTGGACCATTCCGCGCGGCGCAGCCAAGACGGGAACGGGGCGGCGCCGCGCGGTGGCCCCCGGCGGTCCCGCGCGGCTACGAGGCGGTCTTCGGCAGCCCCGGCGGGTTCAGCTCCGAGGACGGTACGGCCTCGTCCCCGAGCCCCCAGCGCTTCAGGACCTCGTGGTACGTCCCGTTCCCGATCACGGCGTTCAGCGCCTCGTGGACGGGCTTGATCAGGCCGTTGTCCTTCTTGGTGGTGGCCGCGATCTTCCCCTGGAGCGCGTCCCCGGCCCCCGAGAACGTACCGACGATCTCGGTCTGTCCGGTGGAGGCCGCATGGTAGGCGGCGACCGGGTTGGGGCCGAAATAGGCGTCGAGCCGGCCGGAACCGAGCGCCAGGTAGTAGTCGCTGGTGTTCTGGTAGATCTTGATGTCGGTGGGCTTCAGCCCCTTCGCCACATTGGACCTGCTCCAGTCGACCAGCACCTTCTCCTGGTTGGTGCCGGAGGCCACGCCGATGGCCTTGCCCGCGACATCGCGCGGCCCCCTCACTTGCCAGCCGGCCCCCTTCTTCGCCTCGAACGCGATGTTGTCGAGCCGGTAGGTGGCGAAGTCGTACTTCTCCTTGCGCTCCTCGGTCACCGTGATGTTGCTGAGTCCGAGATCGTACTTGCCGCTGTCCAGCCCGACGAAGATGTTCGCCCAGTCGACCGGGTGGTAGCGCAGCTTCAGCCCGAGAACGTCCGCGACGAGCGAGGCGATGTCAGGCTCCACCCCGATCACGGTCCGGTCGTCGGTGGCGTAGAACGTCAACGGGGGTACGGAACCAGCCGCGTTGACAACATCCAGGGTGCCCTTCGTGCGGATCTCCGCGGGGACGAGCGCGGCGATGGAAGCCACCTTGGAGGTGGACACCCGCTTCTGGTCGGGGCCCAGATCGATCTGGACGCCCGCGCCGGAACCGGCCGGGGCGGGGCCGCCGCCCGGTCCGGAACCCGTGCCGTCGGCCGGGTTGCCGCAGGCGGTGAGCGAGAGTGCGGAGACGAGGCCGAGCAGGGCGGCGGTGATACGGACATGACGTCGGGGCGGCACGGAACGACTCCTTGACGGGGGTGGACGGAGAGATACAGAGGCAAGGACAGGGAGAGAACGCCGGCGGGTCTCAGAGGACCTTCGACAGAAAGGCCTTGGTCCGTGCGTGGCGCGGCCGGTCCAGTACGTCCGTGGGCGGACCCTGCTCGACGATCACACCGTCGTCCATGAAGACGACGGTGTCGGCGACCTCACGGGCGAAGCCGATCTCATGGGTGACGACGATCATGGTGGTGCCGCAGCGGGCCAGGTCCTTGATCACATCGAGGACCTCGCCCACCAGCTCGGGATCGAGCGCGGAGGTCGGCTCGTCGAAGAGCAGCACCTTGGGCTCCGGCGCGAGGGCGCGGGCGATGGCCACGCGTTGCTGCTGGCCGCCGGAGAGCTGGCGCGGATAGGCGTCCGCCTTGTCGCCGAGCCCCACCCGTTCGAGCAGCGCCGCGGCCTGCGCGAGCGCTGTCGCGCGAGGCCGGCGCAGCGCCGAGACCGGTGCCTCGATGATGTTCTCGACCACCGTGAGATGCGGGAAGAGATGGAAGTTCTGGAAGACGAATCCGATGTGCAGACGCTGCTTCAGGACCTCCCGCTCCTTGAGTTCGTACAGCTTGTCGCCGGAGCGGCGGTAGCCGATCAGCTCGCCGTCGATGGTGATGCGGCCGCGGTCGAGCTTTTCGAGATGGTTGATGCCGCGCAGCAGGGTCGACTTGCCGGAGCCGGACGGGCCGAGGACGACGGCGACCTCTCCGGCGCCCACCTGGAGATCGACCCCGCGCAGCACTTCGAGGGGCCCGAAGCTCTTGTGGACGCCGCGTATGTCGACCATCGGACGGGCACCGGCCGGGGCCGGGTGCGTCGGCGCGGAGACGGGGACCGTGCTCATTTCTGGAAACCTCCGGTGGCGGCGGCGGTCCGCATCCTGTGGGTGAAGGCCCTGGCCCGCTGGAGCGGGGTGGGCGGGGGAATGCGCTCGGCGCCGCGCGCGAAGTGCCGCTCCACGTAGTACTGGACGACGGAGAGCAGGGTGGTCAGCAGGATGTACCAGACGGTGGCGACCATCAGCAGCGGTACGACTCGTCCGTTCCTGCCGTAGATGACCTGAACCTGGTAGAACAGCTCACCGATGGCCATCACCGAGACGATCGAGGTGCCCTTGAACAGCGAGATCACCTCGTTCGCCGCGTTGGGCAGGATCCCGCGCATCGCCTGCGGCAGCAGAATGCGCCGGAGCTGGCGCGTCCGGGGGATGCCCAGCGCCGCCGCGGCCTCCAACTGCCCGCCGTCGACCGAGATGATCCCGCCGCGGACGATCTCCGCGGCATAGGCGGCCTGGTGCAGCGCCAGACCGATGACGGCGGCCGAGAGCGCGCCGACCAGATGCATCGTGTCGAAGCTCCACAACACCGGGCCGAAGGGGATACCGACCCCCAACTCCTTGTAGAGATAGGCCAGGTTGAACCAGAACAGGAGCTGGACGATCAGCGGGATGGAACGGAACGCCCAGATGTACGTCCAGGCGACGGTCTGGAGGATCACACTCCTGCTGAGCCGCATGAAGGCGAGGACCACGCCGAGCGCGAAGCCCAGCGCCGTTCCGTAGAGGGTGAGTTGGAGCGTGACCCAGACGGCCTTGAGGACCGTGTCGGCGGTCAGGTAGAGGAAGAACGTGTCCCACTCCCAGCCCGGGTTGGTGACCAGGCCATGGGTGAACTGGGATACGAGGACGAGCGCGGCCACACCGGCCGCCCAGCGCCAGTAGTGGCGCGCCGGAACGACGGTGAGCGTCGTCGACTCGTCCTCGTAGGGGACCTTGTACGAAACCGGAGAGGGGGCCGGCGGCGAGACGTTCATCAGAGGCTCCTTCCGGTCACTTCTGCTCGGGGGGACTGATCCGGGACTCCTCGATGGCGGACTCCCGTGTCCCCCACTTGTCGAGAATCTTGCGGTACGTACCGTCCTGGATCAGCTCGTTGACGGCCGCCTGGAACGCCTTCAGCAGCGGGGACCCCTTCTTGAACGCGAACCCCACGTCGAGCCGGTGGTACTCGTTCAGGAACCGTGTCCCGGCGGCGGGCTGGGCCGCCTGGTACCGCAGCCCGTTGATCGTCGACATCACCACGTCGACCCGGTTCTGCTGGAGGCTGGTGAGCAGCGACCCGTTGTCCGAGTAGACGTGCACCTGGTACGGCTTCCCGCCCTTGGCGGCGCAGACCTTCTTCTCGGCTTCGAGTGTGGCCTCGAACGTGGTCCCCGCGCCCACCCCGATCGACTTGCCGCACAGCTGGTCGAGTCGGGTCACCTTGCCCAGGCCCGTGTCGTCCTCGCGGACGGCGAACCCCTGCCCGTCGTTGATGTACGTGACGAAGTCGATCGTTCTCCGGCGCTCGTCGGTGACACCGAAGTTGCCGGTGCCCACGTCGTACTTCCCGCTGTCGAGCGCGGGCAGGATCGCGTCGAAACTCGCCTGCTGCCGCGTCAGCCGCACCCCCAGCAGTGTGCCGACGGCGTCGGCGATGTCGACGTCCTGGCCGGCCGGGACCTTGCTCGACGCGCTCGGGAAGTAGGAGCTGGGTGGCGCGCCCACGGAGGCGCCGAGTGTGAGCGTTCCGCGCTCGCGCACCTCCTCGGGCAGCAGCTTCGCCAGCTGGGGGTTCTTCTTCAGCGCGGCGGTGACGTCCGAGGAGGGCGCGGCGGCGCCGGCCTCCTCCCCGCTCGCCCTGTCCGAACCGCAGCCTGTCAGGAGCGGCAGGATCAGGGCGGCCGTCAGTACGCCCGCGGCGGCGCGGCGCGCGGGCCAAGGCCGGCCCGGGATCAGGGTGGGCACGCGGTCATCCCTCTCTTTCGTCGGAGCCTGGGGCGGGCGTCTCGGCGGGTCTCCCGGCGGATCTTCCGGGGCGGCCCGTGCCGGGGCCACGAGCCGCTTCCCGAACGCCAGCGGGCCGATGGTCTCCGGGTCCGCCGCCGTGTCGAACAGCGGTGTGTACCCCGCCGCCAGATAGAGCGCCCGTGCCTCCGGCTGGCGCGGTCCGGTGGTGAGATGGATCCGGCGGTAGCCGCGTACGGCCGCGAGGCGTTCCAGCTCCGCGACGACCCGCCGCGCGAGACCGCGCCGCCGGTGCGCGGAGTGGGTCCAGATCCGCTTCAGCTCCGCGGTGTGCTCGTCGTAGCGGCGGAACGCGCCCCCGGCGACCGGCACACCGTGCTCCAGCATGAGCAGCAGCTCGCCGTGCGGCGGGGCGAACTCCTCGGCGGGATAGCGGGCCAGCTCGCCGTGCGCGTCCTTGCCGTACCGCGTCGAGTACTCGTTCCCCAGCTCCTCCAGCATCGGCCGTACCAGCGGATCCGAGACCACGGTCCGCCGCCAGGCCGGCCCGCGGGGCCGGGCGACGGAGGTCATCGGGCCGCCTCGGCCAGGGTCTGCGTACCGCGCGGCGCGCCCGCCGCCTCCCGCCTGGCGACCTCGACGCGCACCAGCGGGATGACCTGGCGTCCGAAGTCGATGGCGTCGCCCAGCAGGTCGTACCCACGGGCCGAGATGATGTCCACACCGAGGTCGTAGTAGTCCAGCAGCGCCCGGGCGACCGTCTCCGGCGTGCCGACCAGCGCGTTGGAGTTGCCCGCGCCACCGGTCGCGGCGGCCGTCGGCGTCCACAGGGCCCGGTCGAACCGCTCGCCCGATTCGGCGATCGCGATCAGCCGCTGCGCCCCGGTGTTCTCCGGGGCGAGCCGGGAGTGGTGCCGTACGAGCGCCCCGGAGCCCTGCGCGGTACGGTCCTTGATCGCCGCGACCGTACGGTGTGCCTTCTCCCAGGCCAGCTCCTCGGTGGGGGCGATGATCGGCCGGAAGGCCACCTGGAAGCGCGGCGGCGTACGTCCGGCTGCCCGCGCGGCGGCCTTCACCGCCTCGATCTGCTCCGCCGTTCTCGCCAGCGGCTCGCCCCAGAGGGCGTAGATGTCGGCCTCGGCGCCGCCCGCCGCGTACGCCGCGGGTGAGGAGCCGCCGAACGAGACGTCGGGGCGCGGCTTTTGGACCGGGAAGACATCGCTGACGAAGTCGTGGAACCGGTAGTGCTCGCCCTCGTGGTCGAAGGGCTCGTGCGAGGTCCAGATCCGCTTGACGATCTCGATGTACTCCCGGGTGCGGGTGTAGCGCTGGTCCTTGGTGAGCGTGTCGCCCTCGCGGCCCTGCTCGTGGTCGTTGCCACCGGTGATGAAGTGGACGGTGAGACGCCCGTCGCTGATCCGGTCCAGAGTGGCGAAGGTCTTCGCGGCGAACGTCGGGTACGAGACGTTCGGCCGGTGCGCGAGAAGGATCTGCAGCCGGTCCAGACGGGAGGCGATGTACGCGGCGGCCGGCGCCGGGTCGGGCGAGCCGGAACCGTACGCGAAGAGCACCCGGTCCCAGTCGTGGTCCTCGTGGGCGCGGGCGAGCTTGAGTGTGTACTCCTTGTCGAACGAGGCGCCGGAACGGGGTGTTGTCTCCGACCCGTTGTGGGTGGCGGCGATACCGAGGAACTCCACAGGCATGACGGACCTTTCGTACGGAGCCGGGGCGCGGCGGGGCAGGGGGAAGGCATGCCGAACCGGCCCCGTGGCAGGGAGACATGTGCGGGTGCGTGACGACGGAGGTGGGCCAGGAAGAGCCGGGGAGGAGCGGCAGCGCGCGCCCGGTGAAAGGGGAAGAGCTCGGCCCGCGACGGGGTCACCGAGGGAGGGAGGGGCCGGTCAGGCGGCCCGCTGCCGGGTCAGGCGCAACAAGAGGCGGACCACACGCGACCGAAGTCGATGTGGCCGCGGGTGACCAACGGCTGCTGCTTCTGCATGATGCCAATTGAGCACGGGAGGTCACGCGAAGTCAACACGTGCCCGCGCTGTGGGCGGCCCGGCCCGCCCCGCCACCCGCCCCGACTCCGGTACTCGCCCGGTGCGGTCGGCTCGGCGGCGTACGGGGGCGTACTTGACAGCGGTCCGTCGTACACCCGTACGATCCAGGGGTGTGCGGCACCGGCCGTACGGACGCCCCTGTGTCCGTCCGTACGAACTCCGGTACGCACCGGCCGCGTTGAGGGACGCGGTATGTGTGACGACACCTGCCGCCCGGTCCATGCCACCGACCGCACCCCGCCGCCTCCCCGCCGGAGCCCTCACATGTCCCTGTCGCCCTCGCTCGACGGACCCCGCACCACCCGCGCCTCCACCCCACCCGGAACCTCCCCGCTCCACCGGGAACCGACGGAACCCGACGAGATCACCCGTATCGTCCCCCGGCGCCACCCCGGCCGCTGGCTGTCGGCCGGTGTCGCCCTGCTCGCCCTCGCGATGGCCGTCAATTCCGTCATCCGCAACGAACGGTTCCAATGGGGCGTGGTCGGCCGGTACTTCACCACCCCCGCCGTCCTCGACGGCCTGCTGCTCACCCTGTGGCTGACCGCCGCCGTGATGGTGCTCGGCTTTCTCATCGGCACCGCCCTCGCCGTCATGCGCCTCTCCGCCAACCCCGTGCTGAACACGCTCAGTTGGGGCTACATCTGGATCTTCCGCGCCACTCCGCTGCTGGTGCAGCTCCTGTTCTGGTTCAACATCGGCGCGCTCTACCCGACCCTGGGCCTCGGCATCCCCTTCGGCCCGGAATTCCTCACCTTCAAGACGGTGAACCTCTTCGGCCCGACCCTCACCGCGGTGATCGGACTCACCCTGCACGAGGCCGCCTACGCGGCCGAGGTGGTGCGCGGCGGCATCCTCTCCGTGGACGCGGGCCAGACGGAGGCCGCGGCCTCGCTCGGGCTGAGCCGGTGGCGGGTGCTGCGCCGGGTGATCGTGCCGCAGGCGATGCGCTCGATCGTCCCCACGGCGGGCAACATGCTCATCGGCACCCTCAAGGGCACCAGCATCATCAGCGTGCTCGCGGTCCAGGACCTGCTCTACTCCGTACAGCTCGTCTACAACCGCACCTACCAGATCATCCCGCTGCTGATGGTCGCGACCCTCTGGTACGTCCTCGTCACGACCGTCCTCTCGGTGGCGCAGTTCTTCGTCGAGCGCCATTACGCACGCGGCGCGGCCCGCGAACTGCCGCCCACCCCGCTGGACCGGCTGCGCGCCCAGGTCACCGCGGTGAGCGTCCGGGTCGCGGCCTCGCGCCGCCGGGGAGAGCCTGGAGGGGAGAGCCCCCGAGGCGATGGCGGAGAGGAACGATCCACGTGAACAGTGCGGACGAGGCGGCAGCGGCGCCCCACCCCGGCGCAGAGGTCGTCGTGGCCCTCACCGGCGGGGCGAAGGAGGACGCGCACGCGGTGTTCGGCGCGCTCCGTACGGCCTACATCTGCGACCGGGCCCCCGACGATCTCCCGCAGAACGTGCCCGGCGTGCGCTCGACGGTGTGGATCGCGACCTTCGACGCCACGGAGGTGCGACACGATCCCGCGGCCACCCGGCTGACGGCGCCGGTCGTGGCCACCCTCCAGGGCGGCTACACGGCGGTGGAGCATGTGCGCAAGGCCCTGGCCTCGGCCTTCACCGTACGCGTCCTCGGCAAGGCCTCCGGCGACCAGGAGGAGGAGATCCAGGTACGCCTGGAGAACCGCTGAACCGTGGCGCCGGTCCCGCCGACCGTCGTCCCGTTCGGCCGAACGGGACGACGCGGTGACGACGGTCACTCCAGGTCGGCGTCAGGAGCCTCGGCGACGAGATGTACGGCGGCCTCCTCCGCCGACGCGGCGGCGCCGTCGATCCCCACATCGCTGGCGATCATGTCCTTCTCCGCGTCCTCGTGGGCGCCCTCGTCGGGGGCCACCAGCCGCCCGGACCGGTCGTCGCCCACCTCGTCGTCCAGTTGCTCGCCCTCGCCGTACGGCAGGTCCCCGATGCCGTCCCCGTCCAGCGGGCTGAGCTCGGGGACCTCCTCGGCGAGCCGCTGGTCCAGTGACTCGCCCGCGGCGCGCTCGGCGGCCGTCGTCCCCCTGCTCTCGACGCCCAGCGGGCGTTCGGGCGGCGACCAGCCCTCGTCGAAGGGGTCGGAGCCGCGGTCCAGCAGCGTGTCCTCGGCGTCGAGGATGCCCTCGTCCTCGCCGATGTCGGAGCCGTCGGGCTGGTAGACCTCGTCGCCCATCTCCGGTCCGCTGTCGCCGCTCACGTCGCTCTCCGTTCTCCTCGCTCCCGTAGCCAGGACGGCCGTGGCCGGTCCCTGTCCTCCCACCCTCCCACCTCTCATCCCGGTGTCAAACGGCCGGTGACCGGCCGTACGGCGCCCGCCCGGCCCCGTAACGCCGTACCTCCCCGCACCTCCCCTGTTGCGCGACGCGGCGAGTCGGGGAAAGGTCCTGAAGAGCCGGGAGTACGCGGGCCGGCGGCCGAGTTCGAGGAGGAATCGCCATGCCCATCGCGACGGTGAACCCCGCCAGCGGAGAGACGCTGCTGACCTTCGACCCGCTGGGGGCCGAGGAGATCGAGGCCCGCCTGGCGGCGGCCCACGCCGCGTTCCGGCAGTACCGCACCACCGGCTTCGCCGAGCGGGCGAGACTGCTGAACCGCGCCGCCGACCTGCTGGAGCACGACGAGGCCGACATCGCCCGCATCATGACCACCGAGATGGGCAAGCCGGTCGCCGCCGCCCGTGCCGAGGCCGCCAAGTGCGTGAAGGCGATGCGCTGGTACGCCGACCGCGCCGCGGGACTGCTCGCCGATGAGCACCCCTCGGACGCCGACGTGAAGGACTCCGGCGCCGCCCGGGCCGTCGTCCGCCACCGCCCGCTCGGGGTGGTTCTCGCCGTGATGCCGTGGAACTTCCCCCTCTGGCAGGTCGTACGGTTCGCGGCCCCCGCCCTCATGGCCGGCAACGTGGGCCTGCTCAAACACGCCTCGAACGTCCCGCAGACCGCGCTCTACCTGGAGGACCTCTTCCGCCGGGCCGGCTTCCCCGACGGCTGTTTCCAGACGCTGCTCGTGGGGTCGGACGCGGTCGAGGCCGTCCTGCGTGACCCCCGCGTGGCCGCGGCCACCCTCACCGGCAGCGAACCGGCCGGCCGCGCGGTCGCCGCGGTCGCGGGCGACGAGATCAAGAAGACGGTCCTGGAGCTGGGCGGCAGCGACCCGTACGTGGTGATGCCCTCCGCGGACATCGAACGGGCGGCGCGGACCGCGGTGACCGCCAGGACGCAGAACAACGGCCAGTCGTGCATCGCCGCCAAGCGCTTCATCGTCCACGAGGACGTGTTCGACACGTTCGCCGCCCTCTTCACCGCCGGCATGCGCGATCTGACGGTCGGCGACCCGCTGGACGAGTCCACGGACATCGGCCCGCTCGCCAGCGAACGGGGCAGGGCCGATCTGGAGGAACTGGTCGAGGACGCGCTGCGGCAGGGGGCGACCTCGCTGTGCGGCGGACAGCGCCCCAAGGAGTACGGCAAGGGCTGGTTCTACGAGCCGACCGTCCTCGCCGGGATCACGGACGCGATGCGGATCCACCACGAGGAGACGTTCGGTCCCGTCGCCACGCTCTACCGGATCAAGGATCTCGACGAGGCCGTGACCCTCGCCAACGACACCCCGTTCGGGCTGAGCTCCAACGTATGGACGCGCGACGAGGCCGAAATGGGCCGCTTCGTGCGCGACCTGGAGGCGGGCGGTGTGTTCTTCAACGGGATGACGGCCTCGCACCCCGCCCTGCCTTTCGGCGGCGTGAAGCGCTCGGGCTACGGGCGGGAGCTGTCCGGGCCGGGCATCCGCGCCTTCTGCAACACGACCACGGTGTGGTACGCCCCGGACACCGTCGATCCCTGACAGGACCGGTGCCTACTGAGGCTAGATTGGTCGCCATGAGCAATCTTGATCGTCAGGCCACCGCCACCGTCTGCGGCGGTCGCGGCTTCGTCGTCGCCGAGCCGGTACGAGAACTGCTGAGCCCCCGCGCCGTCCGGCTGGGTGAGTCCACCGAAGTCCGCAGACTGCTGCCCAACCTCGGCCGCCGCATGGTGGGCGCGTTCGCCTTCGTCGACCACTACGGGCCCGACGACATCGCCGACGAGCCCGGTATGCAGGTACCGCCGCACCCGCACATGGGGCTCCAGACGGTGAGCTGGCTGCACGACGGCGAGGTGCTGCACCGCGACAGCCTCGGCAGCCTCCAGACCGTACGCCCGCGCGAACTCGGCCTGATGACCGCGGGCCGGGCGATCTCCCACTCGGAGGAGAGCCCCCGCTCCCACGCCCGCTTCCTGCACGGGGCGCAGCTGTGGGTCGCGCTCCCGGACGCCCACCGCGAGGTCACCCCGCACTTCCAGCACCACGCCGAACTGCCCGAGGTCACCGCCCCCGGTCTGGCCGCCACCGTCATCCTGGGCACACTCGACGGCACGGTCTCCCCGGGTACCACGTACACCCCGCTGGTCGCCGCGGACCTCGCCCTGGCCGGTGGCAGCGAGACCCGGCTGCCGCTCGAACCCGACTTCGAGTACGCGGTGCTGTGCATGTCCGGCGAGACCGAGGTCGACGGTGTGCCCGTACTCCCCGGCTCCATGCTCTACCTGGGCTGCGGCCGTACCGAACTCCCCCTGCGCGCCGCGTCCGACGCCGGACTGATGCTTCTCGGCGGCGAGCCCTTCGAGGAGGAGCTGGTCATGTGGTGGAACTTCGTGGGCCGTTCGCACGAGGAGATCGAGCGGGCCCGGAAGGACTGGATGGAGACCTCCCGCTTCGGAGAGGTGACCGGCTACGCGGGCGACCGGCTGCCCGCCCCGGAACTGCCCCCGGTGGCGCTGAAACCGCGGGGCCGGGTGCGCTGACCTTCGGCGCCGAGACCGGGAGTCTCCCTCGCAGTTCTCTCAGCGTCCCCCCGCCGGTTCGGCGGGGGGACGCGGTGGTGTCAGCCGGCGGCCGATGTCCCGGTCGGCCGGGGCACAGGTGAAGAGGCCCGTCGGGACGGCAGCGGCGAGGGCCCGGTAGCCGGCGGGGTTGAGGTGGAGGTGGTCACCGGCGTCGTACGCGGGGGAGAGCCGGCGGGGGGCCCGGGGGTCCCGGACCGCCCGGTCGAAGTCGACGACGGCGTCGAACCGGTCACTGGTGCGGATCCACTCGTTGACCGCCCGGCGGGCGGACTCGTGCGCACCGGCCGGGTCGTCGTAGTCGTTCCCCTCGAACGGGGTGAGGGTGGCGCCGTGGACCCGGATGCCCTGGGCGTGGGCGCGTGTGACGATCTGCCGGTAGGCGCCGATGAGTTCGGCTGTGATCCGCTCCGCAGCGGCGTCCGAGGTCCCCGCCGTACCGATGTCGTTGACACCCTCGAAGACGAAGAGCCGGCTGACCCCGCTCTGGGCCAGGACGTCACGGTCCAGCCGGGCCAGGGCGTTGGGGCCCAGGCCGTCACGGAGCACCCGGTTGCCGCCGGCCGCCTGGTTGAGGATCGCGACACCGGAGGTGGCGGGGTGGGACTGGAGCCGTTCCAGGAGCTGGTCCGGCCACCGGTCGTTCCCGTTGGTGGTGGACCCGCGGCCGTCCGTGAGCGAATCACCCAGCATCACGGCCGCGGTGGTGGTGCTCCTGGACCAGACCTCGACCCCGCTGAGGAAGTACCAGTGGTCGACCGCGGTGGCACCGGGCAGGTCGCTGTCGTCGAGGTGGGCGCCGGTCAGCATGTACGAGGTCGTCCTCGACCCGGGGTGGGAGGTGAGGGACGAGGACGCCTGGCCGTCGGCCAGACGGAGCGTCACGGTCAGGTTCGTCCCGGGCTCGACGGCGAAGTCCAGCGGGTCACTGACCGCCTGTGCGCCCTTGGGGATGTCGATGCCCCGCTGTTCGCCGAACGTCACCGCTCGCGCGCTACCGGGCACGATGGCGCTGACGCCCGCCTCACCGTCCGCCGGCCGTGCCACGGAGACGGCCGTGACGGGCAGGTTCGTACCCCCGAACGCGTTGGAGAGACGTATCCGCGTGTACCGGCCGCCGACCGACACACGTACCGTCTGACGCAGTGTGCTGTTCCCGAACACCAGGTCGCCCTGGGTGTACGGCGCGGGCGGCAGGTCGGCCGGCTCGGTGAGCTGGGGCATGGCCGTCCAGGTGTTCACCCAGTGCGCGCCCGCCGTCCCGGCGCCGGCGTGGCCGGACGAGCCGGCTGTGTCGACTACGCCGACCAGCGGTGACGTTCGCTTCATGGGTGACCTGCCTCCATCTGTTCGCAGAGCGGGTGATGCCGGGCAGGGCGGGGTGGACCCGGCCGTCGACATCATCGCCGCTGCTTCACAAGATCGTCATCGATCGCCTCAACTACAGCTACCTCGGCCCGCCGGAGAGCCTGCGGCCCGGTCGGCAATGGCCGGACGGAGGGTGCCGCAGCCGTTGCCCCTCCAGCCACCCGGAACCCTCGCATGTTCACAAGCTTTTCCCCGCGCGCCGCTCGGCGTGGACCGGCCCGTCCTGCTCGACACGTACGCGGAGAGCGAGCAGGAGTGGCGCGCCGTGCTCCAGCGCGCGTCACGGACGGGCGCCGAACGGGCCGGTGTCCCCATCGACCCACGTCACCCGCCCATGACCGCGATCCGGAGCGCGATCGGCCGACGCGAGCAGGTGCTGCTCCTGGTCTCGCTCGCCGGGATGCAGGGGTTCGACGTGCCGCACTGGGTGCTCTGCCACGGCGGCGTACCGGGCGCCGTCGTGATCGAGGACCCCTGGGCCAACGCGGCCGCGGGGGACACCTGGGTCGATGCCCACCTGCTGCCCGTATCCGACGCGTCGCTCGACACGATGTCGGTGATCTCGTCGGATCCCTTCCGCGGTGCCGTGATCATCGGCCGCCCGGAGCGGCGCGCCGTGTCCTCCTCGCCCGAACTCAGGGCCGGTACCGTACGAAACTGAGGTGGGCGAACCCCTCGCCCGCGCGTGGCGCCCGGGTCCAGGACCGGGTGGTGAAGGTGTGGAGTCTGCCCCGGGTCAGCGCGAAGCGGGGGAGCGAGAGCCCAAGTTCGGTGTGCAGGGCCGCCAGCACACGCGGCTCCCCGTCCAGTTCACCGTCGCCCGGGCGGAACAGCCGTCCGGGGTCCAGGGCCTCGGGTATCGCGCCGGAGCGGTGGATCTCCGTACCCCGCACGGTGAAGGAGTACAGCTCCTCGCCCCGTTCGGCCACCGACAGGTGGAACGCGGCCTGGGGGTCGTCCGGGTGCGTGCGTCCCGGGTCGCGCCACACCACCACCGCGCGGCCGGACGAGGAGGCGGCCGGAGCGGGGGACAGGAACCGTTTGCCCAGGCGGTGGTGGGAGTGCCCGTCGAACGCGAAGGCCCACGCTTCGGCGGTGCGGCCGACGGCGACCACGGCCCGGTCCTCCCAGAGTTCCACGCCCGCACGCCCCTGGGACGTGGCTGCGCGCCGGAACGTCGTGTACGGATCCGCCGGAGCGCTCAGTTCGGCGCCGTCCTCACCGATCAGAGCGGGCAGGCGGGCCGGGTCGACGCCCTCGACCCAGACACAGCGGTATCCGTCGAGCGGCTGCCCGTGAGCATCGGGCTCCGTCAGCCAGGCCAGGCCCGGCGGATCGAGAACGGGCACCGGCTCAGGTGCCGGTCCCGTCTCCCCGCACCGTGGTGTCGCGAGAAGGTCCCGCCCACGCTCCGGGGTGATCAGCGGCCCCAGAACCGGATCGGCGAGCAGGCCGACCGGGGCGATCAGCAAGGGCCCCGGCGCCTCCCACAGCGCAAGCGCCTCCCGCAGCACCTGCCACGCGGCGTCGGCCGCTCCCCACCGGGCCGACTCCCGGGCCTCGGTGACGGCCCGGCCCCACGCACCGGGAGGCGCGTAGCGGTGGGTGCCGTCCCGCATGGCGCTCAGTACGGCCTCGGCGGTCCGCCACGCGGCCCCACGGGCGGCCATCATCCCGAGCCAGTGGTCGTCCCCGCCGAGCCGCCACTCTCCGCGGGCCGGCGCCATGGCCTCCACCGGCAGAATCTCGGGCAGGTAGCGCGGGTCGGCCACCAGGTTGCCGTAACCCCGGGAGCCGCGTGGGGCCAGCAGATGGTGGAGCTGGTTCAGCAGGACGCCGCTCCGTGGCCGCCCGAAGGACAGCGCCTCCTCGAACAGGGGCAGGGCCTCCTCGTACCGTCCGCGCAGGGCCAGCAGGCGGGCCTCCTCCACGCGCGCGTCCTGGGCGCGCGTGGTCGCGTTCACGAAGTCGGACCGCTCCACCCGGTCGGAGTGGAAGCCGCGGTACATGACCTCCATGTACGCGCGGAACGACGGGTAACGGCACGGCGGTTCGCCGCTCCAGCCCTTGTGGACGTAGAGCGCCCACTCGCCGTCCTGATCGCGGTCGCCCGGGTCGAGAAGGGCGTGCGACATGTCGGAGTCCGTCTCCAGCCGCAGCGCCCGTCGCCACATCCCGGCCAGCAGGACCTCCTCCGCCCTCGGGTTGTCGTCCAGATTCTGCTCGTACAGCGGGCTCATGTCGTACGGATCCTGGAACCAGCCGATGTCCGCGGCGCCGCCGAGCTGATAGACCCCGGCCGTCTGGTCCACGTACCACCCGTCGCTCACGGCCAGGAACTCCCGGTACGACGCCGGCAGCCGCTGCCCCAGCCGCTCCTCGGCCGCGGCGATCGCCGCCTCGTCCGCCCCCGGCCTGCCCGGGAGGACGGCGGTCTGCCCGCCGTCCTCGTCCTTGTCCTCCACCGCGTCGGCGCGCGGAACCCACTCCTCCTGCCAACCTCCGAGGAAATCGTGCCAGTTGAACGCCTCGCCACTCATGACCTGATGGTGTCACCCGGCACTGACAACGGAGCCCCGGCTGCTGGGCGAACCGGACGCGTCACGGGCCGGGCCTCACGGCCGCGCGTGTGTCGGCACGGTGAGGATTTCGGCTCCGTCCTCGGTGATGGCGATGGTGTGCTCGCTGTGCGCGGTGCGGCAGCCGGTCGCACTGCGCAGCGTCCATCCGTCGGCATCGGTGACGAGCTGAGCGGTGTCCGCCATGACCCACGGCTCCAGTGCCAGCAGCAGCCCCGGGCGCAGTGTGTAGCCACGGCCGGGCCGTCCGGTGTTCGACACGTGCGGGTCCTGATGCATCGTTGATCCGATGCCATGGCCTCCGAACTCGGTGTTGATCGGGTATCCCGCCGTGCTGAGGACCGTGCCGATGGCATGGGAGATGTCACCGATGCGAGCCCCGGGCCCGGCGGCGGCGATCCCCGCGGCCAGCGCGCGTTCGGTCGCGCTGATCATGGCGACGCTCTCCGGGGGCAGTGTGTCGCCCACGATGAAGCTGATGGCGGCGTCCGCGGCGACTCCGCCTCGGGAGACGGCGAGGTCGAGTGTCAGCAGATCGCCGTCGGCGAGTGTGTAGTCGTACGGCCGTCCGTGGAGCACGGCGTCGTTGACGGCCGTGCAGATGTAGTGGCCGAACGGGCCGCGTCCGAAGGACGGCTCGTAGTCGACGTAACAGGAGAGCGCTCCCGCCTCCACGATCATGGACTTGGCCCACCGGTCGATGTCCAGAAGGTTCGTGCCGATCGAGCTACGGCTCTTCAGCGCCTGCAGGATGTCGGCGACCAGGGCGCCGGTGTCTTTTGCTCGGGCCAGCAGGGTGGAGTTCAGGATCTCGATCATGTGGCGTCCTTCTCGCGCAACCAATAACTATACCGGCCGCACTATACCGGTATGAGAATTGGGTTCCGTGTCAGGGTGTCGCTCGCTGGGGGGCAAAGACCGCCGTCTCCGTCACGCCCCGCGCGTCGACGCCACAGTGGCTCCGTATCGACAACTTGGTACGGTGCGCGGGTTCACCGCTCGGAGAGTCATGGCAGTGCTGAAGAGGGAGAGGCCGGGCCACGATGCAGGCATCAGAGGTCCCGCGTGCGATGGCCGCGGCCATGTCGACCGCCTCATCACTCGGCCTGACCGCCGACGACGTGACCGTTCTTCAGGACTCGAACAGGCTCACACTGCGTCTGCTGCCCTGTGACGTCCTGGCCCGGGTGGCACCCGTCGCGCATCAGGCCGCACCGTTCGAAGTCGAGCTTGCTCAGCGGCTCGCCGGAACCGGGTGCCCGGTGGCCGTGCTCGATCCCCGGGTGGAGCCGCGCGTCCACGAGCGTGACGGCTTCGAGGTCACGCTATGGACCTACTACGAACCCGCGACACCCCGAGAGATCTCACCGGCCGACTACGCCGACGCGCTCCAGCGGCTGCACGCCGGCATGCGCGCGCTCGATGTCCCGACGCCGCGCTTCACGGATCGAGTCGAGCAGGCCCGGCGACTCGTGGCGAACCGCGACCGCTCCCCGGCGCTCGCCGACGCGGACCGGGAACTGCTCGGCGCCACGCTACGCGGCCTGGGGCGAGCGATCGGCGAGCGCGGCGCCGCAGAGCAGCTACTGCACGGCGAGCCGCACCCGGGCAACGTGCTCACCACGAAGAACGGGTTGCTGTTCATAGACCTTGAGACCTGTTGCCGTGGGCCCGTCGAATTCGACCTCGCCCATGCCCCCGAAGAAGTCGGCGAGCACTATCCGGGTGTCGATCAAGACCTGCTGCGCCAGTGCCGGGTTCTCGTACTGGCGATGATCACGGCATGGCGCTGGGATCGAGGCGACCAACTCCCGAACGGGCGCCAACTGGGCGCCGAGTGGCTCAGCGGGATCCGGGCGGCACTCGACAGCAACGACTTTGACATCCCTGGCTGACCGGGGACCTTCGCGGTCGTAGCCGACCGGCTGCTGATGCCGGGATCTGCCGTGAGTCCGGCCTTGGCCAGTCGTACGCAGGCTCCAGCAGCCCATGCCGTCGGCTCGACGACCGATTCGGGCTCCGTCGGGACAGGGCCGGGTTCAGTTCCCCACGCCGAGGCCGGACATGAACGCGGACGGGTATCGGTCGCCGCGTGCCGCGCCCCGCGGTACCGCCTTCTCGATCTCGGCGAGGTCGTCCGCGGTGAGGGTCAGCTCCGTCGCGGGCAGCGCCTCGGACAGCCGCTCGCGGGTGCGGGCGCCGACCAATGGCACGATGTCCTCGCCCTGTGCGGCCACCCAGGCGATGGCCAGTTGGGCGACCGTGCACCCCTTCGCGTCGGCGACCTGGCGCAGAGCCGCCACGAGGGTGAGGTTGTGTTCCACGTTCCCGCTCGTGAAGCGCGGGCTGAAGCCGCGGCCGTCGCCGGGGTCCGTGGCGTGGCCGGCGGACCAGTGGCCGGAGATGAGGCCGCGGCCGAGGACGCCGTACGCGGTCAGGCCGATGCCGAGTTCACGCAGCGTGGGCAGGACCTCCGCCTCCACCGCGCGGGAGATCAGCGAGTACTCGATCTGCAGGTCGGCGACCGGATGCACGGCATGCGCCCGGCGGATCGTCGCCGCGTCGACCTCCGAGAGGCCGAGGTGGCGCACGTACCCGGCATCGATCATCTCCTTGATCGCGCCCACCGTCTCCTCGATCGGTACCGTGGGGTCGAGCCGGGCGGGACGGTAGAGGTCGATGTGGTCGGTGCCCAGCCGGGTCAGCGAGTAGGCCAGGAAGTTCTGCACCGCCTCGGGACGGGCGTCGTGTCCGCCGAACCCGGGGCCCGGCCCCCGCAGCATGCCGAACTTCACGCTCAGCCGGTAGCTGTCGCGGTCCCGGCCCCGCAGGGCCTCGGCGAGCAGCAGTTCGTTGTGGCCCATCGCGTAGAAGTCGGCGGTGTCGATCAGTGTGACGCCGGCGTCCAGCGCGGCGTGCACGGTGGCGACACTCTCCGCGCGGTCGGCCTCGCCGTAAGCCCCCGACATGGCCATCGCGCCCAGGCCCAGCGCGGAGACGGCCGGGCCGGTGCTGCCCAGGGTTCGGATCTGCATCGTGTGCTCCTTCGTCGTCGATCTGCCATCCACCGTGCGCCCGCGCCGCGTCGTACGGGAGCGGAGCGTTCATCATGGGAGAGCCGCTCCCTGGATCGGCTCGCCCTCGCGAGGGACCCTGGGGTGATGCAACGTGACCAGCTCGCCGACTTCCTGCGCCGCCGCCGTGAGGCGATCCGCCCGGCCGAGGTCGGCATCGCCGACGGCCCCCGGCGCCGCACCACCGGCCTGCGCCGGGAGGAGGTGGCCATGCTCGCCGGCATGTCGGTGGACTACGTCGTACGCATCGAACAGGGCCGCAGCAGCCGGCCCTCGACGCAGATGCTCGGCGCGCTGGCCCGGGCGTTGCGTCTCTCCGACGACGAGCGCGACCACCTGTTCCACCTGGCCGGCCACCGGCCCCCGCCCGCCGACGGGCTGGCAGGCCGGGCCCGCGCCGGCCTGATCCGTATGCTCGACCTGCTCGGCGACACCCCGGCCCTGGTCCTGTCCGACCTGGGCGAGGTCCTCGCCGGGAACCGGGCCGCACTTCTGCTCACGGGCGACCTCACCAGCTTCTCCGGCGACCGGCGCTATGTCGTGCACCGCTGGTTCACCGACCCCGCCGCCCGCGCCGTCTGCCCGCCCGCGGAGCGGGAGGACCACGCCCGCCGTCTCGTCGCCGACCTGCGCGCCGCCGCGGGCCGCCGGTCCGGCGACCCCACGGTCGCCGGACTCGTCGACCGGTTGCGGGCCGCGAGCGCCGACTTCCGCCGGCTCTGGGCCGAACACGAGGTGGCGGTCCGGCGCGCGGACCGCAAGACCTTTCTGAACCCGAGGGTGGGCCGGCTGCTGATGGACTGCGAGACCCTGGTCACGCCCGACCAGGGCCAGCAGCTACTGGTGCTCACCCCGGCGGACGCCGACACCCGCGAGCGGCTGGAACTGCTGCGGGTACTCGGCGTCCAGGATTTCCCCACAGGGTAAGGGAGCCCCGCCCGTACGGTCGTGGGCGGCGCCCCGGAAGCGGGGGGAGGAACAGGCCGTCCGCCTGTCCGCCCGGGGCCGGGTGCTGCGCCGTTGGTGGGAAGCCTGAGGTGTTCTCGCTGCGCCCGGTGACCGGGGTGCCACCGGCTGCGGTTGTATCCATCGGATGGACCACATCACGTTCCTCGTGGCTGTAGTGATCTTGACCGCTCTCGTGTTCGACTTCACCAACGGCTTCCATGACACGGCGAACGCGATGGCGACCTCCGTCGCCACGGGGGCGCTGCGCCCGAGGCACGCCGTTCTGGTCAGTGGCGTGCTCAATCTCGCGGGGGCGTTTCTGTCGACCGAGGTGGCCAGGACGATCTCCGGCGGCATCGTCAGCGACGGTCTGGTCACTCCGGCCATGGTGTTCGCCGGACTGATCGGCGCGGTCCTGTGGAATCTGACGACCTGGCTGCTGGGGCTGCCGTCCAGTTCCTCGCACGCGCTCTTCGGCGGGCTGATCGGCGCCGTGTGGGTGGGGGCCGGACGGGCCGGGGTCCACTTCGACCAGGTGGTCGACAAGATCATCCTTCCGGCGGTCGCCTCGCCGCTGGTGGCGGGGCTCGCGGCGCTGCTGTCCACCACGCTCGCCTACCGGCTGACCGCCCGGGGCCGGGGCATCTCGGTCGACCGCGGTTTCCGGCTCGGCCAGATCGCCTCCGCCTCGCTGGTCTCCCTGGCCCACGGCACCAACGACGCCCAGAAGACCATGGGGGTCATCACGCTCACCCTGATCTCCGTCGGCGCGCTCGCCCCCGGTTCGGGGCCGCCGCTCTGGGTCATCGTGTCCTCCGGGCTGATGATCGCCCTCGGTACCTGTCTCGGCGGCTGGCGGATCATCAGGACCATGGGCAGGGGCCTCACCCACATCAGGGCCCCGCAGGGCTTCGCCGCGGAATCGTCCTCCGCGACCGTGATCCTGACCTCGGCCCACCTGGGTTTCGCCCTGTCCACCACGCAGGTCTGCTCCGGTGCCATCCTCGGGGCGGGCCTGGGCCGTAAGCTCGCCGAAGTGCGCTGGGGGGTCGCCGCGCGTATCGCCATCGCCTGGTGTGTGACCCTGCCCGCCGCCGCGGCGGTCGGCGCGCTCGCCGCGGTCATGGTCGTTTACGGCGGCACGATCGGCACCGTCCTCGTCGCCCTGGCCGCGGCCTCCGCGGCGGCGTTCATCGTGGTCCTCTCCCGCAGGCACCCGGTCACCGCCGGCAATGTGAACGACGCGCACACCGTGACCCTGCGCTCGGACACCGCCCGAGCGAAAGTCTGAGAGGGCGGACCATGGCTTCGAACTGGAGCAGCCTGGGCGAAGTGGCGCTCATCGGCGTCGGCGCCACGGTCGGGATCGTGACCGTGTTCTCGCTGGGTGTCCGCGCCCTCGCGCCACCGGAGGTCCCCAGCGGGGACATGCCCGCCGGCGACGACGTCGAGCGTTCGGCCCCGCTGAGGAAGGCCGTCGCCGCACTGTGCTTCACGGCCTGCGCCGGCGCCGTCGCGTACGGCCTCTGCCTGATGGTTCCGGCACTCCGCTGAACCCTGCCCGAGTACGTGGGTCCACCGGCTTTCCACCAGGTGGCCGGCCTCCCGCGCGAGACCGGGCACGACGCCGGCCCGCCCCGCGCCCCGGCATGCGTACCCGTTTGGCGTGAATGGCGCTGTTGCCCCTGTGCCGCGAGGTACGCGAGCCTGCTGCGTCATGGACCGCGAACACAGCACCGCCGCCGCCTTCTCGCTCTCCCGCCGTCAACTGCTCGCCGCCGCGGGCGCCTCAGGGGTCGCCGCCCTCGGCTCCGCCCCGGCGGCGGCACGGTCGCACGCCGCGCTCTCGCTGTCCTTCACGGCGGCCACCAACGGCGCGGCGACGCTCTCACCCTCCGGGGACCGGCTGATCGCCGAGGTCCAGAACGTGCTGTGGTCGCTGCCGCGCACCGGCGGCGCGGCCGTGCCGCTCACCCCGGCGGGCCTCGAACCCAACCGGCCCGTGCACTCCCCGGACGGCTCGCTCATCCTGTTCTGCGCCTACCAGGGCGGCGGTTACCACCTGTGGACCATGCGGCCGGACGGCTCCGATGTACGGCGGCGGACCGAGGGCCCCTGGGACGACCGGGGGCCCGCCTGGTCGCCGGACGGCACCCGGATCGCCTTCGCCTCCGAGCGCGCGGGAGACCCGGTGGCCGGCGGCCCGTACCGTATCCACGTCCTCGACCTGCACAGTGGCGCCATCACCCGCGTCACCGGGCTCCCCGGGCAGGACGGGCCCCTCCAGGACGGTGGCTGGGAGGACTTCGACCCCACCTGGTCCCCGGACGGCGAGCGGATCCTGTTCGTACGGGCGCGGGCCGTCACCACCGCCACCGGGCCCGCACTGGACGCCCGTACCGTCGCCGCCGTACCGGCCGGGGGAGCGGGGCCGGTCGTGGCCGAACACACCGAGGCCGAGGCCGCGCAGATCCTCACACCGGCCCTCGCGCCGGACGGCCGCCGCCTCGCCTACCTGCGGACCACGCCGTCGGCCCACGCCTCCTGCGCGCTCGTCGTCGACGGCAAACCCGTGACGGTCCCCGGGGACATCGCGGCCGTCCCGCCGCGCTGGACGGCCCGGGGAGAGCTGCTGCTCACGGTCGACGGCCGCTTCACCCTCGTACGCCCCGGAGAGCCGGCGGAACCGGAGACCATCCCGTTCGAGGGGACGCTCCCCGTGGACCGGCCGCGGTACCGCGTCAAGGAGTACGACCTGGGGGAGGGGCGGGTGCGCTCGGTGCGGGGCATCCATCTGCCCGCGCTCTCGCCCGACGGGCGCCGGTTGGCCTTCGCCGCGCTCAACACGCTCTGGCTCGCGGACACTTCGGGCGCCCGGCCGCCCGAGCGGCTGCGCCGGTCGCCCGCCACCCGCTATCCCCTCGGGCCGGTGTGGGCGCGCGACGGGCGCTCGCTGCTGTACGCCGACGACCGCGACGGACTCCTCGGCGTGTACCGGCGCGATCTGGCCACCGGCGAAGAGAGCGCGCTCGCGACGGGCGGCCGGGTCCATCCGGCGCTCTCGCCCGACGGCACCCGGCTCGCCTGTCTCGACCTGGCCGGCCAACTCGTCGTACGCGACCTGGCGACCGGCGCGGAACGGGTCCTCGCGGCCCCGCTCGGCGGTGGCGGACTGCCCGGCCGGCCGAGCTGGTCACCCGACGGGCGGTACCTCGCCCTCTGCGACCGCAACCGCCTCAACCTGCGCTTCAGGGAGGGCTACAACCTCATCCGGGTCGTGGACACCACGACCGGCGCCGACCGGCTGCACACCGTCGCGCCCCATGTGTCCCTCGCCGACCGGTACGACTCCGGGCCCGTCTGGTCCCCCGACGGCCGCTGGATGGCGGTGATCGTGGAGTCCGCGCTCTGTCTGCTGCCCGTCACCCCCGACGGCACCCCGCGAGGAGAATTCCGTACCCTGACCGGCGAACCGGCCGACCACCCCTCCTGGTCCGGCGACTCCGGCACCCTGATGTACCTGTCGGGATCGAGACTGCGGCTCATCGGCGCCGACGGCACCCGCCTGCGCACCGTCCGCGTACCGCTGGACCGGCGCACACCCACCCCCGCCGACACCGTGGTGCACGCCGGGCGGCTGTGGGACGGCACCGGTGACGCCGTACGGGACGACGTCGACATCGTCGTACGCGGCGGCCGGATCGCGGCGGTCGAACCGCACCGCGCCGCCCGCCCCGGCGCCCTCCGGCGGATCGACGCCTCGGAGCGCACGGTCGTCCCCGGCCTGTGGGACACCCACACCCACCCGTGGCAGAGCACCTACGGCGGCCGCCAGAGCGCCGGGCAACTCACGTACGGGATCACCACCGCCGTCTCCCTCGGCGGGTTCGCCTACGAACAGGCCCGTATCCGCGAGGCGGTGGCCTCCGGCCAGCTCGCCGGTCCCCGGCTGCTCACCACCGGCGAACTCCTCGACGGTGCCCGGGTCGCCTACAGCATGGGACGCGCCCACCGCACCCGCGAAGGGCTGCGGCGCTCCCTGGAGCGGGGCGCCGCGCTCGACTGGGACTTCGTCAAAACCTATGTCAGAGCGCCCGGTTGGCTGATGGAGGAGGCGGCGCGGTTCGCCCACGAACGGCTCGGCGTACGAGCCGGCAGCCATCTGCTCTCGCCCGGCATCCAGTTGGGCCAGGACCTGACGACCCATCTGCAGGCCACCCAGCGCGCGGAGTCGGGCCACGCGGTGACCGCGGCAGGCCACGCCTACCAGGACGTGGTCGAGATCTACGGCACGCGCGGGGCCGGCTTCGGCCTCATCGCGACCCCGTTCACCGCCGCACCCCTGATCGGCGCGGACCCCGCGCTCGCCGACGACCCCCGCGTCACCGCCGTGATGCCGCCGTGGGACGTCGCCGCGGTACGGCAGTCGGCGGGCGTGGCACCCACCCCGGCCCAACTCGCCACCCTGCGTACGGAGACGGACGTCTACCGCCGGGTGCTGGCCGCGGGCGGTCTGGTCGCGCTCGGCACGGACGCGCCGCTCGTCCCGGTCGGCCTCTCCCTGCACCTGGGCCTGCGGGCGCTGCACCGGGGCGGGTTGTCGCCGGCGGCGGCGCTGCGCACCGCGACCGTACTGCCGGCCCGGCTCTTCGGGGTCGACCGGGACCTCGGCACCGTCGAGGAGGGCAGGCTCGCCGACCTGACGATGGTGGACGGCGACCCCTTCACGGACTTCGACACGCTGGTACGGACCGTGTCGGTGCTCAGGGGCGGCGTGCCCTACACGACCGAGGAGCTGGTCGCCGCGTTCGGGACCCCCGCGCACCGCGCCCTCACCGGCGACGAGGACCACTGGCTCGCGGTGGGCCGGCTGATGCGGCGGGACGGCTGCTGCGATCCGGGCAGGTGAGAGCGGGGGCGTGAAAGCCCCGGCAGCGCACCACCGGCGCCGGGCCGGGGCTCAGTCAAGGGCGAGCGGGTCCTTGGGCGTCTCCCGCTGGTCCGTGAACAGCCCCTCCGGCGGAAGTTCGAGAGCCAGCGGCTCCTCGCTTTGGTGGCCGTCGCCGCAGCGGGCGAACGGGCCGGTGACCGGGTCCATCAGGGCCCGCATGTGCGGCTCCGCGTGATGGATCCACCAGTTCGACATGCCGAGGGCGGGGTCGAAGCGCAACATCTCCCACGCCCGCCAGACAGAGTCCAGCCGGGAGAGTGCCTGGGCGTGCGTGAACCAGCTCGGGCACCAGATCCGTCCGGAGCCGGGAGCGGGGGCCGGAACGAGGTAGGCGAGCCGGTTGGTGACGAATTCGTGGACGTTCGCGTGGAACAGCTCCGCCGGGCTGGCCGCCTCCTCCTCGTCGTGCCGGATGTCGTCGAGCGACTCGTCCTGCGCCTCTTCGCGGGGTGCTGTCATGGCCTCATGCTCCTCTGCGTAGCTGTACGTCGACGGCCTCGTCGTGACGGCCGACACGGTCCAGGACCTCGGCGAGCAGGATGAGGGACCAGCGCAGGCCGGTCTGGGCGTGGGAGTCGGACGGGTTCCGGTCCACCAGGTCCCGGTAGACGCGGACGGCCCGCCGGGCCGGGTCCACCGCACGGACCGCCCGCTGCCAGTCGCGTCCGCCGCACAGGCTCAACGCGCGGGCCAGCCGCTGCAGGAGCCCTGCGACCTGGCCCGGTGCCAGGCCAGGACGCCCGGTCGCCGCCCGGCAGGCATCCTCGGCCCGCAGGGCGGTGCGCCAGGCCGCGGCGGGGTGCCCCGCCCTCGACTGTCCCTCGGCCAGCCGCAGCAGGGCGTGGGCGAGCGGCAGCTCCTGGCCCTCAGGGTCCGCGACGAGCAGTCTGCGGCGCAGGCGCACCTCGTGCTCCGCCACCGGGACGCACGCACGGAAGCGGCTCGTCCTCAGCGACGCCTTGGCCAGTTCCGCGCAGGTGTCCGCCAGGTCCGCCTCGTGCCGCGCGTCGCCGGCGGCCAGTTCCCCGCGCAGCGCGTACGCCTCACGCAACGCCACGACCGCCCGGTCGGCCGTCGGCCAGGAGCGCGCGTAGCTGGTACCGAGGTCGTGCAGACAGGAAGCCAGCCACGGGAGCGCCTCCTCGCTGTCACGGGACAACCGGCGGTAGTACGGCAGGGCCTGGCGCAGCAGGATGCGCTCCGCGACGGGGCGCCCCAGTCTCCGGTACAGGTAGGCGCCGTCCTGGAGGCTGACGGCGTACCTCTCCGCGTAGAGGCTGGGGGCGTACGCGCTGAGCCGCCGCAGAATGGCGAGGGCCTGGGTCAGCGGAGCGACCGCGTCCGCCGGGCGGCCGAGGGCGTCGTGGGCCAGGGCGAGATTCAGCACGTTCGCGGACTGGAAGTCCAGCTGGCTCGCGCTGAGCGGCAGCCGGGCCTGGGCGTAGATCTCCAGAGCCTCCTGGAAGCCCTCCACCGCCGCCCGATGGTCGCCTGTGCGCACCTGGAAGGTGGCGAGCGCGCTGACCGATTGGGCCAGGCGGGGGCCCATGGTGTCGCGCGAGGTGCGCGCCAGGGCCCGGCGGAGCTCGATGGCCTCGCGGATGAACTTCCGCGCCGCCGCGTGGTCCCCCTCGTCGGAGTGCCCCCAGGCGAGATTGTGCAGGATCTGCGTCAGGTTGGAGCCGTGGGCGCCGGGTGCTTCCGCGGCCAGCGGACGCAGCAGTTCCATCGCCTCCCGTTCCAGCACCACCACCTCCTCGTACGGGCGCGAGGCGAAGCTGTAGTCGACGGCGAGGCCCATCAAGGCGCGCGCGAGATCGGCGGTGTACGCGTCGGGGTTCTCCTTCGCCAGCCGGCGCGAGGTCTCCACCGCCTCCTCGCCCAGCGCCAGCGCCTCCGGATGCCGCCGCAGGCGCCAGAGGTTCGCGCCTCGCTCCGTCAGCGTCGTGGTGAGCAGCAGCGGATCCAGTTCGGGGTGCCGGACCGCCAGCGGGCGGGCGCGTCGGACGGCCTCCTCCGTGTACGCGTCGGAGCGGGCGATCCGGTCGAAGGCCATCGCGTCAGGATCGAGCTGCCAGACCACCTGCGACTGGTTGACGAGCGCCCGCACCAGCCCGCTCTCGCGCTTCTCCCACCCCTCGCCGTCCTCGGCCGCCAGCGCCCGGAAGAGGCTCAACGCCTTGTCGCCGGCGTCGTACGCCTCGCTCAGACGCCCGGTCATACGGCAGGCTTCCGACAGGACCAGCAGCGAATCGGCCAGCTCCGTGCGGTGCGTCGTCGCCCCGTCGCCCGCCGCGCCCTCGCGGATCGCCACCGCCTCGACGGCCGCCTCCCGGGCGTCCTGCCGGTCGGCGACCGCCAGATGCCGCTCGGCCAGGTTGTGCAGCGCCCAGGCCCGGTCGCGCAGCGCGCGCGGATCGTCGCCCGTGGTACGGCACAGGCCGCTCAGCGCACGGGCGACATCGAGGGCGTGGTCGCGCAGGATGTGGGACTGCGCCGGCAGCGCGTCCGAGTGCGCGCGCAGCACGGCCGCGGTCAGTGGCGTGCCGGCGGGTACGGAGCGCAGCGCCGCGCGCAGCCGGCCGATGACGGTCCGTGCCTGATCCGGGCGTCCCTCGTTGGCGTGGGCCACGGCGGACCGGGCCAGTACGGTGAGGGTCTGCACCCGCTGATGGTCAGGGGCCCGGCCGAACAGCCGCGCCAGCAGCCCGCTGTCGGCGACGATCTGCTCCGAGGCGTGGTACTCCGCCAGCCGGTCCGGTTCGAGCTGTCCCCAGTGGCGCCCCTCGGGCGGCGGATACAGATCACTCAGCCAGCCGACGATGTCCGTGACCAGCCAGGGGGGTTCGTCCGGCAGCAGCCGTGCGACGGTCTCCCGTGCCTCCCGCTCGTCCTGCGCGGGGCACAGCACGGCCGCCGCCACCGCCGGTTCGAGATGTCTGATCCCCCGGGACTCCAGACCCCATCCGTCGGCGGTCTCCTGCCAGTACTTCCGCTCGTGGTCCAGGAGTTCGTCCTCCAGCGTCCTTCCGTCCCGCTGGGCAGGCAGGGCGCGGCGCAGCAGCGCGGCCAGCGCCGCCATCTGCACGGTCAGCGCCGTCTCGGCCCCGGCGCCCGCCGCCGGGTGGGTGGCCGGGAGGGTGTCGGCGAGCGCGGTCCAGTCGATGTCCGTCCTGCCGGTCACCTCGGCCATACGGTGGGAGAGGTCGCGGGCCGCCCGCCGGAACGCCTCCTCCCGGTCCCCGGCGTCCGGGGTGAGCGCGTGCAGCCTGGTCTCGGGCAGCGCGCCGGTCGCCCTGGTCTGCCAGGAGCCGAGCGAGCGGGCGAGCAGCAGCAGGCGTACCGGATGCCTGACCTCCCGGGTCAGCTCCCGTACCTGCCTGACCAGTTCGGGCCGGGTCTCGGCGTAGTCGATGACCAGCAGCAGCGGGTGCTGGACCGTACGCAGCGCCCGCACGTCGCGGGGGTCGTGCGCCACCTGTCCGACAATCCAGCCGTGGTCGCGCATCCGCGCCATCAACTGCCGCGCCAGCCGCGTCTTTCCCTGGCCGCCGGGAGCGGTGAGCACCCGGACGGCGAGCGGGCCGTCCGGATCGGCCCGGCACCACTCCTCCAGGTCGGCGAGGGTGTCCTCCCTGCCGTGGAACGACACGACCTCGGCGTCGGCCCGCAGCAGCATGATGGGGGAGGTCACGTCCCGCTGGGGCGGCGCCGGATCCAGCAGACCGGCGAGCTCCGCCGGTTCGGGCCGAGGGTCGACGCCGGTCGCCTCCCGCACGACCTCGCGGAAGCCGTCGCAGGCCAGCAGGTCCTCGCTGCGGGTGTACGTCAGCCGGGTGCCCTGATGTGGTCGCCGGTCGGCTCGCACCACGCCCAGGAGCAGCTTCTCGTCGACCGGGAAGACGGCCGCGCCGGACATCCCGGACCAGGGGGTGGTCCGGTCGGCGGTTCTCGGGTCGAGCCCCGAGGTGTCGATGTCCAACAGGCCGATGTCGTCGAGGATTTCGAAGGCCGCCCCGCCGTGCGGCCTGACCCGGCCGACCAGCGACTGCTGGTTCCGGCGGTCCGCGGTCCGTTCCTGGCGGGGGAAACCCGTGGCGGTGAGCCGCTGTTCGGTGCCGCCCGTCACCCAGCGGCCCCAGCGCTGCGGGTGGCGGCCCCGCGCGCCGTCCAGCGTGCTGGGCGTCGGCCAGTCCCGTACCTCCGCGGGGACCTCCAGCAGCGCGGCGTCCACGGTCTCGTCGTGCCGGCGCCACCGCGTCTCCACGGGGAACCGCGCGCCGGAGTCCGGGAGGGACACCGTGATGTCCCCGTACGCGTCCGGCGACAGCAGATGCGCGGCGGTCAGCACGAGCCGGGGCGCGATCAGATAGCCACTGCCGAAGCTCGCGCCGCGAACCTGGACGACCTGTGTCCACTCCATGAGCGGGCCCCCGACTACTCGACGTCGCCCACGGCCACGTCTCCGCCCCCGCGGCGCTCCGGGGTCAGCCGCAGCGTCACCCGCTGGGCGGAGCGGGTCGAGCGCTCACCGCGGGCCTCCGCCTCCGCCACGCCGAACCGCAGCTTCCCGCCGCCGTTCTTCGCCCGCACCAGCTCGATCTCGAACTCCGCCGTGATCTCGCCCAGTACGAAGCGCAACGACGAGTCCTGGCCTCGCCGTTGGGCCTCCGAGAGCTGGGACCGCAGAACCTCGATGGCGTCGGCCAGATCCAGCCAGCCCTCACCGTACTCATCGTGTGCCATGCCCCGCCCCCGTCACCACGACATTACCCGGGGACATGGTAGTGCCCCTCCCGGTAAGCCTTTCCCCCGCGAGCGGCCCGGCACGCACGCCCGCGGGGTCGACGGTGTCAGCGGCCGGTGGCCGGGCGGGCGCCGGTGAGGGCGCAGTCCCGGGCGGACAGGTCCAGCTGCCGACCCCTTGGTCAGACAGGCCGCGATCATATGAACCTGCTGGCCGTAGCCACGTCCCTGAACGGAGGTCACCTGTCCGGCCTGGTCCACCTCGCCGGGGTTGTTGTCGGTGCACTGCTCGCCCGCGGTGTTGTGCGTGTGGTGGATTCCCACGACCGTCTCGCCGTCGGGGGCCGGCAGCGCCGAACCGGAGGTGCCGGGCCAGGGGGCGCACTCCTCCCCGGTGGCGTAGTGGATCGAGTCGTCCTGCTGGTACCTGCCCTCGCGCAGGTGCGGTACGACGGCCTCGGCGGCGCAGTTGAGGCGCAGACTCGTGTACGCCATGGTCAGGGAGTCTCCCGCGCGTACGGGGGAGGTGGTGAGCCGGAAGACCTTGGCGCCCTCGGCCCGCAACCGGGCGTAGCTCTTGTCCAGTCGGTGGAGCGCGATGTCGGTGCCGGTCATCGTCGCGTACACCAGACGCTTCGCGCGGGCGGTGGCCTGCGGGTAGCCCTGGCGGTCCGCGATGGGCACCTCGCGGTCCGCCGGCCGGTCCACCAGGGCGGTACCCGGCTCGGCCCACTCTCCCTCGGCACAGTGACCGTTGGTCAGCATCAGCGCCGGGTCCTCGGGCCGGGAGGCGGGGGTGCCGGAAAGGCCGGCTGGAACGAGCCCATGAACGAGTAGGCATGCGCGGACTCGGTGCCCCCGCGACGGCCTGCGCCGGAGCGGCGGCCATCAGCGGCGCGGTGAGCGCGAGCAGGGAACTGACGAGAAGAGAACGACTTCGCACGTGTCCGGACCGTACGGAGCTCATATGCGCACCCCTGGATCACCGTATGACCATTGCGCGACAGCGCTCAGCTCCGGCCGCGGGCCTCTCTGAATCTGGCCAGCCCCTCGGACAGCTCCACCAGAGGCTCCGGATAGCCGCCGTGCCCGTCCGCCGGTGCCCGCCCGCGCGCCTTCCACGGTTCGTGGACCGCGCCGCCGTCGATCCCCCGCAGTTCGGGCACCCAGCGCCGTACGTACACGCCGTCCGGGTCGTACCGCTTCCCCTGGACCACCGGGTTCAGTACGCGGTGGGGCCGGCTGTCCGTCCCGGTCCCCGCCACCCACTGCCAGTTGAGCTGATTGTTCGCGATGTCGCCGTCCACCAGCAGGTCCAGGAAGTGCCGGGCCCCGACGCGCCAGTCCACGTACAGCGTCTTGACGAGGAAGCTCGCGGCCAGCAGCCGCCCCCGGTTGTGCATCCACCCCTCGTGACGCAGTTGCCGCATCGCCGCGTCGACGACCGGATAGCCGGTGCGCCCCGCCTTCCATGCCGCGATCTCGGCCTCCGCCGACGCCCCGGTGCGCCACCGGTCGTGCCGGGTGCGGTAGTCGGCGTGGGCCGCCGCCGGGCGGGCCGCCAGGACCTGGTGGTGGAAGTCCCGCCAGCAGAGCTGCCGTACGAAGGCGTCCGCGCCGGGGCCGCCCGCCGACCGGGCCCGGTGGACCAGCTCGGCGGGGGAGAGGGTGCCGAAATGCAGATGGGGCGAGAGCCGCGAGGTGGCGTCGCCCGCCAGATCGTCATGAAGGTCCTCGTACCGGGCGAGCCCCGTACGCCGCCAGGCCGCCAGGCAGCGCCGCGCCGCCCGCTCCCCGCCCTGGGCGAGCCCTTCCGAGACACCGGTGACCTCCGCGCGCGACGGCAGCGCGTCCGATCCCACGTCCCGAGGTACGCGCACGGTGCGCGGCGCGCCGAGCGGGTCCCGGATCCGCTCCTGGGACCACCGCCGGAAGTACGGCGTGAAGACCGCGTAGTGGTCGGCGTGCGAACCCGCCGGGGTGACCGCGCCCGGCGCCACGGCGGTCACCACGGCGTCGTGCGCGTGCAGCCGGCGTCCGCCGGCCTCCAGGGCCTCGCGCAGCCTCTCCTCGCGCCGTACCGCGTAACCGCTCACACCGCCGGTCAGATACACCTCCCGCGCCCCCGTTCCCGCGGCGACCCGGGAGACCTCCTCGGCCACCTCGCCCGACCTGATCACCAGCCTGCCCCCGCGCTCCCGCAGCTCCGCGTCGAGGTCGCGGAGGCAGTCGGCGAGGAACGCCCGGCGGTTGGGCGCGCCGAAGCCCAGTTCCTCGATGCGCCGGTCCCGCACGAAGAGCGGGACCACCTCGTCGGCCGCCGCGAGCGCCGCGCGCAGGGACGGGTTGTCGTGCAGCCGCAGATCGGAGGTGAAGAGGACGACGGCGACGCTCATGCTGCTCCTGTTCCAAGGGCCCCAGGGCCCCAGGGCCCCAGGGCCCGACGGACGGGGTTACCCCGGCCCACCGGGGTTCGCCGGTGCAACGGTCAACGGGAGGTGACGGACACGGCCGGGGCCGGTGGCGTCACCTGGTCCGCCGCGCGGGCGATGTTGCGAGCCATCCCGCCGAAGACCAGGGCGTGGAAGGGGGAGACGCTCCACCAGTAGGCGTGCCCCAGCAGACCGCGCGGATGGAACAGGGCCCGCTGGCGGTAGCGGGAGCCGCCGCCCTCCCCTTCCACCACGTACATCTCCAGCCAGGCCAGGCCCGGCAGCCGCATCTCGGCGCGCAGCCGCAGCAGCCGCCCCGGTTCGATCTCCTCGACCCGCCAGAAGTCCAGCGAGTCCCCCGCACGGAGCCGCTCGGCGTCCCGGCGGCCCCGGCGCAGCCCCACCCCGCCGACCAGCCGGTCCAGCCACCCCCGGACGGCCCAGGCCAGGGGGAACGAGTACCAGCCGTGGTCGCCGCCGATGCCCTCGACGACCCGCCACAGGGCGCCCGGGGAGGCGTCCACGTCCCGCTCCCGTACATCGGTGTAGAGACTGCCACCGGCCCAGTCGGGGTCGGTGGGCAGCGGATCGCTGGGCACACCGGGAACCGAGGCCGAGGACCACCGGGTGGTGACCCGCGCCTCGCGCACCCGCTGGAGGGCCAGCGTGAGCGCCCGGTCGAAGGAGATCGGCCGGCCCGGCAGATCGGGGACATGGCGCGCGATGTCGTGCTCCCGGCAGACGACCTCGTAGCGCAGCGACTCCGCGAGAGGCCGCGCGATCGACCGCGGGACCGGGGTGACGAGGCCGATCCAGTGACTGGACAGCCGGGGCGTCAGCACCGGGACCGGCATGATCAGCCGGTGCGGCAGCCCGGCGGCCCGCGCGTACCGCTGCATCATGGCGCGGTAGGTGAGGATGTCCGGGCCGCCGATGTCGAAGGCGCGGTTCACGTCCCCCGGCATCCGGGCGCTGCCGACCAGGTAGCGCAGCACATCGCGTACGGCGATCGGCTGGATCCGGGTCGACACCCAGCTCGGGGTGACCATCACCGGAAGGCGCTCGGTGAGATAGCGCAGCATCTCGAAGGAGGCCGAGCCAGAACCGATGATCACCGCGGCGCGCAGCGCGGTCGTCGGTACCCCCGAGTCGAGCAGGATCCGGCCCACCTCGGCGCGGGAGCGCAGATGCGGCGAGAGCTCTTCCACGGGGAGGGAGTCCGGGGTCAGACCGCCCAGATAGACGATGCGCCGTACGCCCGCGGCCCGTGCCCGCTCGCCGAAGACCCGCGCCGCCGTCCGGTCGGTCTCCTCGAAGCCCGGACCGCCGGCCAGGGCGTGGACCAGGTAGTAGGCGACATCGATCCCCTCCATCGCCGCGCCGACCGAGGCCGCGTCGGTGACGTCCCCTTGGACGATGTCGACCTGCCCCGCCCAGGGATGGTCCCGCAGTTTCCCGGGGGTACGGGCCAGACAGCGCACCGGGTGGCCGGCCTCCAGCAGTTCGGGGACGAGACGCCCGCCGATGTACCCCGTCGCCCCTGCCACCAGGCAGCGAGGTCCTGCCCCGGTCTCCTTGGCCTCCATGGCGCCTCCGTATCGGCTCGTACCGGTACTCCCACCGTGGACGCACCGGGCTCATTCCGCTTCCGGACACGCCGAGGACCGGTGCCGTCCGCGTGTACGTCGCCTTCCCTCCGCCCGGGGCCGCGCGGCGCGCCACTCTTCGGTACCCGGCTGCCCGTGGTTCACCTGCCGGACCGCCGAAGGTCCATGAACGCACGTTCAATCCCAATGAACGCGCGTTCATTCCCGGTACGGAAGCCTCTCGGAGCCCGGAGCCGAACGCGCGCTCGCCACCACGACCAGGAGGCCCGCCGCGCTACGCCGACAGGGCCGGAACGGAAGAGAACCGATGCGTCTGACCCTCACGGCCCCGGTGGCCGTGCTCGCCACCGCCCTGCTCGCCGCCGGATGCTCCTCGCCGATGTCCTCCGGCGGCGACGACGCGCGGAGCCTCGTCGTCTACAGCAACTCCCTGTCCGACGGGCGGGGCGCCTGGCTCAAGGACGAGGCGAAGAAGGCGGGCTTCGACGTGCGACTCGTCGAGCTGGGCGGCGCCGATGTGCGCAACCGCCTGGTCGCCGAGAAGAACAACCCGGTGGCGGACGTCACCTTCGGCCTCAACAACGTCTACTTCGAGAAGCTGAAGGAGGCACAGGTCCTCGACAGCTACACACCCTCCTGGTCCGGCCAGGTCGACGCCTCGCTGGGCGACGCGACCGGGAAGCGGTTCTGGCCCATCGTGCGCGAGCCGGTCATGCTCGTCTACAACAAGGCCGCCTACCCGGACAACGCCCAGGCCCCCGCCGACTGGCCGGACCTGTGGACCAAGGAGCGGTTCAGGAAGAAGTACGAGGTCCCCGGCGAACTCGGCGGCGGCACCACCCAGATGGTGCTCGCGGGCATCCTCAGCCGCTACCGCGATGCCCGGGGCGACCTCGGTGTCAGCCAGGCCGGCTGGGACGCGGTGAGGGACTACTTCGCGGACGGTACGCCCGCGACGGCGGGCACCGATCTCTACGCGCGGATGGCCGCGGGCAAGGTCGGCGCGGGGCAGATGTGGCTCTCCGGCAAGGCCACCCGGGAACAGCAGTACAGGATCCGGACCGAGGCCGTGCACCCACGGGGCGGTGTCCCGATGGTCGTCCAGCAGGTCGGTCTGGTGAAGGGCACGAAGAAGGCCGCCGCCGCGAAGAAGTTCATCGACTGGTTCGGCGGCGCCGACGTCCAGGCCGCGTGGTCGCGGAAGTTCTTCACCGCCCCGACCGACAAGGCGGCCCTGGCGAAGGCGAGCCCGGAGGCGGTCAAGGAGACCGACTCGTTCACCGCGCAGGACATCGACTGGTCCTTCGTCGCGCGCAACCTCGACCAGTGGATCGAGAAGATCGAACTCGAATACCTCGCCAAGTGAGCCCGGTCCGGCAGCCCGCCGGCACCAGCCGTCCGACCGTCCGCCCCGCACGACCCGTACCACCGCACCGTCCACCCCTGTTCAACCGAGGAACGACATGATCACCTTTGACGGCGTGACGGTGAGGTTCCAGGACTTCGAGGCGCTTCCCTCCTTCTCCCTGCGGGTCGAGGAGGGGGAGTTCTTCACCCTTCTGGGACCCTCCGGCTGCGGGAAGACCACCGCGCTCCGCGCACTCGCCGGCTTCGTCGACCTCACCGCGGGAGACATCCTCGTCGACGGCCGGAAGGTCACCCGTCTTCCCAGCGGCAAGCGCGAGGTGGGCATGGTCTTCCAGAACTACGCCCTGTTCCCCGGTATGAGCGTGCGCGAGAACATCGCCTTCGGCATGCGCGTACGCAAGCGCCCCGCCGAGGAGGTGGACCGCCGTGTCGACGAGATCGCGGAACAGGTCGACCTCTCGCGGGAACAGCTCGCGAAGGGCGTGGCCGAACTCTCCGGCGGTCAGCAGCAGCGTGTCGCCATCGCGCGCGCTCTGGTCATGCGCCCCAAGGTCCTCCTCCTCGACGAGCCGCTGTCGAACCTCGACGCGAAGCTGCGTCAGCAACTGCGCGGCCAGCTCAAGGAGTTGCAGGCTCAGTTCTCCATCACCACCGTCTATGTCACCCACGACCAGGAGGAGGCCCTGTCGATGAGCGACCGCATCGCGGTGCTCAACCGGGGCCGTGTGGAGCAGGTGGGGACGCCCGAGGAGATCTACGACCGCTCCGCGAGCGAGTTCGTCTGCACGTTCATCGGCGAGGTGAACAAGCTCAGCCCCCAGCTCGTGGGCGCCCTGGCCGCACACGGGGGCCGCGACCTCGACCCGGCCAAGCCCTCCTACATCCGTATCGAGAAGGTCGCCCTGCCGGGCGACGGCCGTCCCGCGAAGGGCCTCCCCGTCCGGGGGACCGTCACCGCGCGCACCTACCACGGACCGCACAGCGTCTACCGTCTGCGGACCGAGCACGACACCTTCCGGATCGTACGGAAGGAGGGCGACGGGCCACCGCTGCGGACCGGGCAGGAGGTCGAGGCCGTCGTCGACCCCGAGTCCGTCCTCCAGTACGCCGGAGCCGCGCGATGAGCGGGTCCACACGGACCATGCTCCGGTCCCCCCTGACGCTCACCGCCGGCGTGGCGCTGCTGTGGTTCGTCGCCACCTTCCTGGTCTATCCGAACGCCGTCACACTGGGGCAGATCTTCTTCCCCGGCGGTACGCCGAGCACCCGCGCCTTCGAGAAACTCTGGGCCTCGCGGCGCGCGCTGGACTCGCTGCGCAACAGCTTCCTGCTGGCCGCCGTCCTCTCGGTCACGGTGAACATCGTCGGCCTCTTCATCGTGCTCGTCACGCGCTACTTCAGCGTCCGCGGCGCTCGTCTGCTCTGGCTCGGGTACGCCACGACACTCGTCTACGGCGGTGTGGTCGCGGTCTCGGGCTACGCGTTCGTCTACGGGGAGAGCGGCTTCGTCACCCGGCTGCTGACCGCACTCCTGCCGGGGACGGACCCGGCGTGGTTCTCGGGGATGCTCGCGGTGGTGGTCGTCATGACCCTCACCGGTACCGGTCACCATCTGCTCTTCCTCTCCTCGGCGGTCGCCCGGATCGACCAGCAGACCATCGAGGCGGCACGCCAGTTGGGCGCGTCCCCCTGGCGGATCCTGCGGCAGATCGTGCTGCCCGTCCTCAGGCCCACGCTGTTCGCCGTCACCATCCTGACCTTCCTCGGCGGGCTCGGCGCGTTCGCGGCGCCGCAGATCCTCGGCGGACGGGAGTTCCAGACGATCACCCCCATGATCCTCACCTTCTCGGGGATACCCACCTCCCGCGACCTCGCGGCCACCCTCGCGCTGATCCTCGGCGTGGCCTCCCTTTTGCTGCTCGGACTCCTCAACCGCCTTCAGGCCGGGGGCACCTACTTCTCCGTCTCCAAAGTCCCCGCCGTCCTGAAGAAGCAGCGCATCGACCATCCCGTGGCGAACGCCGTCGTCCATGTGCTCGCCTACACGCTCTTCCTCGTCTACGTGATCCCGCCGCTGCTCATCGTGGTCTTCTCGTTCACGGACGCGGCGACGATCGCCTCCGGCCGGCTGGGCGCGGACAGCTTCACCCTCGCCAACTACCAGCGGGTGCTGACGGACGCGACGGCCTCCTGGCCGTTCGTGGTGAGTGTCGGGTACGCGGCGGTGACCGCCGCCGTCGTCATCGTCGCGATGCTGTTCGTCGCCCGGATCCTGCACAAGTTCGTCAACCCCGTGACCGTCACCGTCGAGTACCTGCTGCACATCCCGTGGGTGCTGCCCGGCACCCTCACGGCGCTGGGCCTGATCATCACGTACTCCGTACCGCGCGCCCTCACCGGCGGCACCGTCCTCACCGGCACGGTCGGCCTGCTGGCGGTCGCCTACATCACCGCCAAGATCCCGTTCACCCTGCGCCTGCTCAAGGCGGCGTACGCGGGCATCCCCGGCTCGCTCGAAGAGGCGTCGGCCATCCTCGGCGCGAGCACGTTCCACACCTACCGACGGGTGTTGCTGCCCCTGGTGCTCCCGGCGGCGGCCGCCGTCACGGCGCTGAACTTCACCAGCCTGCTCGACGAGTACGACACGGCGGTGTTCCTCGCCCATCCGCTGTACCAACCGCTCGGCACCGCCATCCAGAACGCCACCCGTAACCAGGGGAACGGCGACGCCACGGCCCTGACCTTCGTCTACACCGTGCTGCTCATGGTCATCTCCACCCTGGCGATCTGGTTCGTCTAAGGCCGCCGCGGCAGGGCGGGGCCGCGCCGTGCCGCGAGCGGCGCGGGGCGCCGCTGACGGTCCTCGCGCCGTAACCACCACCACACGTCCACCCCCTGACGGAAGGAACCCATGTTCGGCCAAGCGCGGTACCAGGACATCAACTCCCTTGTGAACAACAGGCTCGCGGAGCGCACCCCGCTGATCGCGGTGCACCGCGGAACCGGTCTCGGTGACGTGCCGGAGAACACCGACCGAGCGATCGAGGCGGCTCTGCTGCAGGGCGCCGACATGGTCGAGATCGACATCGTCGAGTCGACGGACGGGGACTTCTTCCTCTTCCACGACGGCTGCGAGCGGCAGGCGTTCGACCGGGACATCGATATCCGCGCGCTGTCGACCGAGGAGATACGCGCGCTGAGGTACCGGTGGATCGGGCACGACGTCGCCGTGACCGCACTCGGCACGGTGTTCGAACGCTACCGCGGTGACACGCTGTTCAACATGGACCGGTCGTGGTGGTACTGGGACGACCTCCTGCCGTTCCTCGACCGCTACGACATGGCGGGCCAGTTGGTCTTCAAGAGCCCCGTCGAGGAGAGCTGGCTCGGCACACTGCGCCGGCACCCGGTCAAGTACCCGTTCGTCCCGATGGTGCGGTCCCTCGCCGATGTCGACGCCGTACTCGGTGACCCCGACATCAACCTGATCGGGGTGGAACTCATCGCCACGGGACAGGACCACGAACTCGCCCGGCCCGAGGTGGTCGCGCGGATGCACGAGGCCGGGCTGGCCTGTCTGCTCGACGCGATCAACCTCACCAACGGCGTCCCCCTCTTCGCCGGTTTCGACGACAACACCTCGCTCTTCGGGGACCCGGCCGACGGATGGGGACGGCTCATCGGACTCGGCGCCGACATCATCCAGACCGACTGGCCGGGGCCGCTGGGCCAGTACCGGCAGCAGCTCCTCGGCATCCCGCCCCGGCGCCACCGTCCCCGGTACGAAACGGCCCCCGGCCAGGGGTGGATAGGGTGACCGGGTGCGATCAAACGAAGGCGTCGACAGCCCCGCGGACCCGCCCTCCTCGGCGTCACCGCTGAACGTCACGATGGAAGCGGTCGCGACGGCGGCAGGGGTGTCACGGGCCACCGCCTCCCGCGTGTTCTACGGCTCGACCCCCGTCTCCCCGAAGACCCGGGACGCGGTCTACGCGGCGGCGCAGAAGCTCGGATACGTCCCGAACGTGATGGCGCGATCGCTGGCGGCCCGGGGCTCCGACATCCTCGGGCTGCTGCTGCGGGACCCCACCAACCCCGCGTACGGCCTGCTCTTCAGCGAGTTGCAGTCCCACATCAGCCGGGTCGGCCTCCAGATGGTGACGGTCGCCCCGTCACGGACCGAGGGAGCCCACTTCGAGCGGCAGGCGCTCAACCGTCTACTCGGGCTGCGGGTCGGCGGGATGTTCGTGGCGACCGGCGTCATCCGCGCCGAGATGCTGGGGCCGTTCCTCGACGTGGTGCCGGTCGTCGTCATCGGACGGCCGGAGACACACCCCCGGATATGCAGCGTCTCCTACGACGAGGAGAACAACGCGACCCAGCTCGCGGACGCCGTCGCGTCCCACGGACACCGGGCCGTGGCGGTGGTGGTGCCCAGCGCCGAGAACTCCGTACCCGAGAACCGGCGCGGTGTGACGATGGCCCGGCGGCTGCGGAGCCACGGCATCCAGGTGCACGAGATCCCAGCCCCCACCTTCGGACGCAGCGACGAGGGCGTCGAGGAGATCGTCGCCCGGCAGCGCGCCGGGCGGATCACGGCCGCCATGTTCCCGTCGGACTGGCGGCTGCTCGCCTTTCTGCCCCACGCCCAGGCGGCCGGCGTACGGGTGCCGGAGGACCTGTCCCTCACCGGGTGCGACGGCATCATGCACGGCATCGACCTGCTGGGCTTCACCACCCTGCGCATCCCGGTGGAGCGGGCGGCCGGGCGCGCGGTGACGGTCATGAGGTCCATGCTGGACAACCCGGGCGCCACGGAGGTCACGCACGAACTGCTCCCCGGCACGCTGGTGCCGGGACGCACCCTGGGGCACGTCTCCGCGCGCTGAACCGTCCCGCGCCCCGCCGTCCCGTCCGCCGGATGTCAGGGGAGGCGCGCCAGGCCCAACGCCGTGAGCTGGCGGATCTCCGTCGACTCGACACGCGCCGCCTGCGGTGCGGTGATGATGTCGCACACCCAGTCCCAGTGCAGCGCCACCAGGTCGCCGGGGGCGAGCCCGGGCAGCAGGGACCGGCCGCCCGTCGACCAGCGTACGGACTCCTGGACGGGTGCTCCCGGGGCCAGACACGTACCCGTCCAGCGCAGCGGGCGGGACTCGACGGTGGCGCTCTCGCCGCTGACCGAGCGGACCACACCCGTACGGATACGGCACCGGTCGAGGACGGAGAGCGCCGTCGGGGCGGCCGGGGTACGCAGCAGACCGGCCCAGGGGTACACGTCGAAGACCTGGAAACTGTGGTGGGCGAGCGCGCGCTCGGACGCGTCGCGCCAGGTGCCCCCCTGCTGGCCGGCGAACCGGTCCCGCAACCGGTCCAGCAGGGCGCCCGGGGTGGTCAGGTCCAGGAGTTCGTTGCCGATCCAGTACGCCTCGACGACCCGCTCGTCGAGGGGATCGGCGAGCCCGGCCCTCTCGGCGAGCAGTTCGAGATAGCACCAGGCGCCCTCGAACCGGCGGGCGTGACGCTCGATGCCCGCCGTCTCCTCGGGACGGAGCAGCGCCCCGGAGTCGGCGGGCCCGCAGTAGCCGAGTTCGTTGGGAGGATAGGCGTACCGCGCGAAGAGGAGCGCGCCGCGCTCGCTCATTCAGCAGATCCTCGGCAACTGCTCACCGACCGGGAGGCCGACCACCCGGGATCCACCGAGGCCGGTCCTCGCCACCACCATCCCGGGATGGCCGGCCACACAGGTGCCGATCCGGCGGGCCCCCCGGCCCAGCGGGTGCGCGGTGAGCGCCGCGAGGATCCCCTCGGCGGCGTCGGCCGGGACGACGGCGATCAGTTTGCCCTCGTTCGCGACCTGGAGCGGATCGAGCCCCAGCAGGCTGCACGCGTCACGCACCGTCTCCGGTACGGGCAACTCCCGTTCGACGAGTTCGACGCCGACGCCCGAGGCGGTGGCGATCTCGTTCAGCGAGGCCGCGACCCCACCGCGGGTGGGGTCGCGCAGGACATGGATCCCGGCGCCGGTGGCGATCATCGCGGCGACCAGGCCGTGCAGGGCCGCGGTGTCGCTCTCCACCGCCGTACCGAACTCCAGCCCCTCCCGGCAGCTCAGCACCGCGATGCCGTGCACCCCGATGTCGCCGCTGATCAGCACGGCGTCACCGGGCGCGGCGCGGTGCGGGCCGATCTCGACACCGTCGGGGATCACACCGATCCCCGAGGTGTTGACGTACACGCCGTCCCCGCTGCCGCTGTCGACGACCTTGGTGTCACCGGTGACCAGCCGGACCCCCGCCGCCCGCGCCGCCGCGCCCATGTCCTGGGCGATCCGGCCGAGTTCGGTCAGCGCGGTGCCCTCCTGGAGGATGAACGCGCAGGACAGGAAGAGCGGTACGGCGCCCGACATCGCCAGGTCGTTGACGGTCCCGTTGACCGCGAGGTCGCCGATGGACCCGCCGGGGAAGAACATCGGCTTCACCACGAAAGAGTCCGTGGAGAAAGCGAGCCGTGTGCCGTCCCCGACGGTGAGCACGGCGGAGTCGCCCAGTTCGGACGCGGCGGCGGATCCGTACGCCGGGAGGAACAGATGCTCGACCAGTTCGGCCGACATCGCCCCGCCGCCGCCGTGCCCCATCACGACCGCCGGGGTCTCACGCAGCGGGACCGGGCAGGACCAGCCCTCGAAATCCAGCCCGGACGCCGCGTCGGTCTCCAGGGGGAGCGCGGCGGCGGGGGCGGGCACCTGACGTTTCGTCTCAGTCACTTCGCATCGACCAGTTCCAGTCGGCGGTACGTGTAGTAGGCGGCGCAGGCGCCCTCGGAGGAGACCATCGTGGCGCCCAGCGGAACCCTCGGCGTGCACTCCTTGCCGAACGCCGGGCACTCGTGCGGCTTGATCAACCCTTGAAGGACCTCCCCGGACCGGCACAGCGAGGACTCGGCGGTACGGATCTCCGCCACGTCGAACCGCGACTCGGCGTCGAACTCCCGGTACTTCTCCGCCAGTCGCCAGCCGCTGGCGGGGATCGTCCCGATGCCGCGCCAGGTCCGGTCGGTGACCTCGAAGACGTCCCGCAGCATCTCCATGGCGGGCAGGTTCCCCTCGGCGCGTACGGCGCGGGGGTAGGCGTTCTCCACCTCGTGCCGGCCCTCTTCGTACTGGAGGACCGTTCTGCGGACGCCTTCGAGGATGTCGAGCGGTTCGAAGCCGGTGACGACGATGGGGACCCGGTACTTCTCCGCGAGCGCCGGGTACTCCGACGTCCCCATCACACTGCACACATGCCCGGCGGCCAGGAACGCCTGGACCCGGCAGGCGGGGGACTCCATGATGGCGGCGATCGCGGGCGGTACGAGGACGTGCGAGACGAGCAGGGAGAAGTTGTGCACGCCGAGACGGTGTGCCTGGTGGACCGTCATGGCGTTGGCGGGGGCGGTCGTCTCGAAGCCGATGCCGAAGAAGACGACTTCCCGGTCGGGGTTCTCGCGGGCCAGTCTCAGAGCGTCGAGCGGCGAGTACACCACCCGTACGTCGCCGCCCGCGCTCTTCACGGTGAACAGGTCCTGGCTGCTGCCCGGCACTCGCAGCATGTCGCCGAAGGAGCAGAAGATGACCTCGGGACGGGCGGCGATCGCCAGCGCCCGGTCGATGATCTCCAGCGGGGTGACACAGACCGGGCAGCCAGGTCCGTGAATCAACTCGATGTGGTCGGGCAGCAGTTGGTCGATGCCGTGCCGGATGATCGAGTGGGTCTGGCCTCCGCAGACCTCCATCATCGCGAGCGGGCGGGTGGAGGCCGCGTGGATCTGCTCCAGCAGCCGTCCGGCCATTTGGGGGTCGCTGAATTCGTCCAGGTACTTCACCGGTCGGTTCCTTCCACCGCGCCACGCTGCCGGGCAGCCAGTTCGAAGCCGTCGCCGAACTCCTCCTCCAGGAGTCCGAGCTTCTCGAAGTTGGCCAAGGTCTCCTGGGCCGACTTCTCGTCGAGCCGTTGAATGGCGAATCCGACATGGACGACGACGTATTCGCCGACCGCCGCGTCGGGTACGTACTGGAGGCAGACCTCCTTGCGTACACCGCCGAAGTCGACCTCCGCCATCAGGGCGTCGTCGACCTCGACGGTACGCAGGACGCGCCCCGGAACTGCCAGACACATGGTGTCTTCCTCACTCTGCGGGTCATCGGGTGGATTCGGGAGTGGTGTCAGCCGCCGGACGCCGCGACCAGCAGTTGGCCGAAGGCGAGGCCGCCGTCGTTGGGCGGCAGCAGGCGTGGCCGCAGAACGGTGAAGTCCCATTCCTCAAGGACGTGTTGGGTGGTTTCGAGCAGAACGGCGTTCTGGAAGACCCCGCCGCCCAGCGCCACCACCCCGAGCCCGGTCCGCCTCCGGCACTCCTCGGCGAGGTCGGCGGTGAGCCGGGCGACGGCCGTGTGGAAGCGCGCCGCGATCAACTCCGGTGCGACGCCCGCCCGTACGTCGGAGACCACCGCGCGGACCACCGGACCGGGGTCGGCGAGAACCGGCTCGCCGGGGCCCGCCGCCGCCCGTGTGCCGAAGGCGTAGGCGTGCCCGGCGGGCTCCGGCGGCGCGGCGCGGGCCAGCCCCTCCAGCCCGATCGCCGCCTCCGCCTCGTAGGCCACCTCGTGGCGTACCCCCGCCAGCGAGGCCACCGCGTCGAAGAGCCGGCCCATGCTCGATGTCGGCACACAGCCGAAGTCCGTCGCGAACTGGTGGGCCAGCACCCGCTGTTCGGCGGGCGGGCAGGCCGCCACGGACGGCAGCTCCTGGTCCCAGGTGACACCGGCGGCCCGCAGATGCGAGAGCGCCATCCGGTACGGCCGCAGCACGCTCGCGTCGCCGCCCGCCAGCGGCACGTACGCCAGATGCGCCGCCCGCCGGAACGACTTGTAGCCCGCGATCAGCACCTCGCCGCCCCACACCGCGCCGTCGCCGCCGTGCCCGGTGCCGTCGTAGGCGAAGCCGATGACGCTCTCGCCGGGGCCCAGGCCGTGCTCGCCCATCACGGACGCGATGTGCGCGTGATGGTGCTGTACGGTGCGCACCGCCCGGCCCCTGGCGTGGGTACGGGCCCACACGCCGGAGCGGTAGCCGGGGTGCCGGTCGGCCACGAGCTGTTCGGGCGTGACACCGGTCAGCAGCGCCAGATGATCCGCCGTACGGGTCAGCGCCTCCACCGTGGAGAGGTCGTCCAGGTCACCGACGTGCTGACTCACCCAGGCGTAGCCGCCCTCGCCCAGGGCGCAGGTGTTCTTGAGATCGGCGCCCGCCGCGAGCAGCGGCGGGACCTCGAAGGGCAGGGCGAGGGGGAGCGGCGCGTACCCCCGCGATCTGCGCAGGGGCAGTTCGGCGCCGGCGACGAACCGGCTGACCGAGTCGTCGCACGGCACCTGGATCGCCCGGTCGTGGCGCAGCCACGCGTCGGCCAGCGGCGCCAGCTCGGTCAGCGCCCGCGCGTCGTCGGTGACGATCCGCTCGCCGGAGCGGTTGCCGGACGTCATCACGAGGGCGTCGGGGCCGGGGGCGTCGCCGTCGAGACCGAGGAGGAGAACGTGCAGCGGGGTGTACGGCAGCATCAGGCCGAGATCCGGGTTGCCGGGAGCCACGGCCCGGGCGATCCCCTCCCCGGCGGCGGGCGTTCGGCGGGGGAGCAGCACGATCGGCTTCCGCGCGCCGGTGAGCAGCGCTCTTTCGCCCTCGGTCAGGGACACCAGCTCCTCGGCGACACCGAGGCCGGCGACCATGACGGCGAAGGGTTTGCCGCCCCGGTCCTTGCGCCGGCGCAGCCGGGCGACCGCCGCCTCGTCGCGGGCGTCGCACGCCAGGTGGTAGCCGCCGAGCCCCTTGACCGCGACGATCCGGCCCTCGGCGAGCAACCGCCGTGCCGCACGCAGCGCCTCGTCACCGTGGAGCGGTGGGCCGCCGTCCCGGGTGAGCAGTTCGAGGCGCGGGCCGCAGGCGTGACAGGCGATCGGCTGCGCGTGGAAACGCCGGTCGCGCGGGTCCTCGTACTCGGTACGGCACTCCGCGCACATCTCGAACGCCGCCATGGTCGTCGCAGCGCGGTCGTAGGGCAGGCCGGTGACGATCGTGAACCGGGGCCCGCAGTGCGTGCAGGTGATGAAGGGGTGGCGGTGTCGGCGGTTGTGCGGGTCGCGCAGTTCGGCCAGACAGTCCTGACAGGTCGCGATGTCGGGGGAGACCAGGGTACGGGCCCGGTCCCCCGTACTGGAGTCCTCGATGGTGAACCCGGCGCCGCCGCACGGCGCCAGATCCGTCTCCGTCACGGACTCCACGACCGCGAGCGGGGGCGGCCGCTCCCGCAGGAGCCGGCCGAACTCCGTCACCGCCCCGGGATCGCCCTCCACCTCGGCGAGCACACCCGCGCCGGTGTTGGCCACCGAGCCGATGAGGGCCAGCTCGGCGGCCAGGACATAGACGAAGGGGCGGAAACCCACGCCCTGGACGACACCGCGCACCGCGAACCGGCGTCGGACACGGGGCTGTTGGGGCGCCGGACCCTCCGCCGTACGGGCACCGCTGCCCATCATCTCCAGCCCCGCCAGCGCCTGTGACGCCTTCGCCTCGTCGATGATCTCCAGGGCGAACCCCATGTGCAGCAGGACCCAGTCACCGGTGGCCGGGGGCGCGTCGAGCATGCCGACATTCACCCGGCGCCGGGCGCCCTCCACATCGACGAGGGCGAGCTGGCCCGCGTAACCCTCGACGGTCTCCACGACTCGCCCGGGAATGCCGAGACACATGATCAGGACCTCCGGGGCCGGTCGGGCGCGGATGCGAGGGCGGGGTCGGGCAGGGGTGTGGCTGAGGGCGGGGGGCCGGCCATCGGCAGCCGGTGGAGCAGCGTCCGCACCGCCGCCACCGCCCGGGGGACGGCCGCGGCGACCGCTTCGCTGAGACCGATGCCCTCGTCGACGCCGGCGGGCGTGCAGCCCACGAGGTGAGTCAGCGGGAGCGTACCGCCTAGTTGGTCCAGATTTGCCAGCATCGCGACCGGATTCATGCCGTGTGCATCGAATTCACCCGTACCGAGGTCGTCCGGGCCGATCTCCAGCACGGTCAGCTCACCGGGCGGCCCGCCCCCCGGATACGCGTCCACCAGCACCAGCGCGTCGTACCCGTCGAGCAGGTCGTACGCGAGGTGCATGCCCCGGATCCCGTAGTCGGTGATCCGGACTCCGGCGGGCAGCGGCGGCCCGGGGCCGGCGGCGAGCCGCCGTACGACCTCGGGGCCGAAACCGTCGTCGCCGAGGAAGAGATTGCCGATGCCCGCGACGAGCACGCCCCGGGTCATGTCCGGGCCCCGCCCGGCGGTGTACGGCCTGCCGCGCCGGAGCGCCCGGCCGGGGCGGCCGGACACTCCTCCCGCTCACGCCGCGCGCTCACATGGAGCGCATTCTGAGGTACCTGCGGATGTCGGGGATCGAGCGCACGCCGAGGGCGACGGCGGCCGCCGCCAGAACGGCGGCCACACCCGTGGTGATCAGTCCGAGGGATCGCACGATGGGTTCTCCTTCCGGAACTCCGGTGACAGGGGATCGGGGACGGTACGGCCGGAATCGCCGGCGGGCAGCGGTTCCAGCTCCTCGGGGGCGAAGTAGAGGTAGCGGCCGTACCAGTCGTGCAGATCGGCCGCCGGGTCGTCGACAAGGACCAGCGCGACATGCACCCCGCCGTCCACGTCCGCGAGCACGGCCGTCACCCGCGCCACCCGACCCTCGAAGAAGAGATCCTGCGCATCGGCGCGGCGGGCCGGACGCACCCGTACGAGACTGCCCCTGGCGACCTCGACCCCGTCGATCACCACATGGTCGGAGCCCGGCGACACGGCCGCGTCGGCCGCCGGATCCCACCAAGGGGCGCCGCCGGTGTCGAAGGCGGCGGGAGCGGCGTTCCGCGCGTCGGCGGCGGGGTCCGGGGCAGGGCCGTGAGGATCGCGCAGCAGACCGTGGAGGCGCTGGAGGTCCCCGGGCGACATCGCGTCACAGCGGTCGATGATCTCGCGGGCACGGGGATCGGTGGCGCGTGCCTCCGCCTTCTCCCGGTCCGTCATCGTCATCACCCGCAGCGTCAGGATCTCGTCGATCTCGGTCGAGTCGAAGAGGGCGCCCGCGCTCTGCTCGGCGATCTCCGGGTGGTCGTAGAGAATGATCGGCGCGCCCATCACCGTGTCCGTGGAGCCCTTCGCCCCCGCCAGAACCGGCCAGCACCGGCGCTGTACACACCGGGCCGCCGCCCGGACCGCCGCCCTCGGGGGCTCGCGCAGCGAGACGAAGCGGGCGCCCCGGGCCTGGAGCAGCAGATGCGTGCCGATCAGCGAGACGCGGATCGCGGCGTCCTTGCCCGCGACGGTCCCGGCGTGCTCGTTCTCCACCGAGACCGACAGCCGCAGGAATCCGTCGTCCTCCGTGACCCGGGTACGGACCCGGGCCGTCAGCGGCTCGCGCCGCCGCACGAGGGAGCCGACCGCCACCCCGTCCGGGTCCGTCAGGGGCTCGGTCTCCTCGCCTCCGGGCACGGTACGGAGCTGATCGCTCTCCCCGGTCAACGGGAGCGTCCCCAGGTCGACTTCACGCTCGACCGCCTCGTCCCAGCTCAGCACCGCCGTACCGGCCACGACGAGTTCGCCGACGGGGACGTGGCGGCCGTCCTCGGTCCGCCGCCGTACCTCGCGCACCTGGTGCTGGAGGAAGCGCAGCCGCACCGTCACCTCCGCCGGGCCCGGCGCGCCGTCCGGGACCGAGAGCAGGCACTGCATCGCCATCCCCGGTTCCTCGGCGAAGCTCCCGGGGGTCGCGGAGGGCGGCCCGAGGACACCGAACTGCCAGCGGGAGCGGTTCTTGTGGGCGCTGGCGCGGTACGGGTACAGCAGATAGCCCTCGTACAGCACCGCGTCGGCGACCTCACGCACCTGGTCGAGGCCCACCGGAGCCGTCCCGGTCACCGGACCACCTCGTCGAGATCACCGGGGGCGGCAGCGGCGCACACTGCCACTCCCGTCTCCGCACCCGCGCCGGCCAGCAACGTGTCCACCGTCTCGTCCCAACTGATCAGCCCGCGCCGCTCACGGAAGTCCGCGAGCGCGGCGAGCATGTCGTGATCCAGCCTGATCCAGCCGGAGTGCGGAAAGTGGTACGCGATCAGCCGCCGCCAGACCGCGACCGGCAGGTCGTAGCGCGCCTCACGGTCCCAGGGCACCTGCCGCACACCGAGCCCCGGACCGCCCCCACCGCCCCGGGCGAACACGGTGCCCGAGAACAGCAGACTGATCGGCACCGTCCCGTCCTCGCCGAGCGCGTGCAGATAGCGGGAGCCGACCACGTCGAAGTCGTAGGTGCAGGGCAGCGCGAGGTCCACCTCGGTGGTGCCGGTGAACCCCTGGACCGTGGTGTTGCACTGCATCCACAGGAACGGCCGCAGTGTGTCGGACCACCGCTCCCGCTCCCCGAACAGGCCCCGCAGACCGTCCTGTTCGGCCTGGTCGTACGGGCGGCGCTGCGGTTCGACGCGGACCTGGCAGCGCAGCACGATCGCGTGGACCGGCTCGCCGGAGCCGTCTTCGATCCGCAGCCGCGCGGTGAGCTGCGGCGCCGCGCTGTACGGCTCGGCGACGATGTCGCGTACGGAGAACTCCAGGCCGGGCGCGGCGGGAAGGCTCATGAGGAACCCTCCACGGCCGCCGGCTCCGGGCGCGCGGGCCTGCTGCGCGCCCTGACCCGCTCGAAGAACGCGTCGATGGCGGCGTGCGCCTCCTGGCCGCCGTCGAAGCCGCGCCACAGCGTGCGCAGCCGGCCCACCAGTTCGTAGCAGGCGTCGATCGGCACCAGATGGCACGACGCCGTTCCCTCGTCCTCGCCCGGTCCTGGACGGCGCACGAGCAGCGCCTCGACATCGGGGCGCACCACCGCCAGTTCGGGGACGGCCGCGACGAGCGTGGTCCAGCCGTCGAGCGGCAGTTCGGACTCCGTTGCCCCGGCCGGGCCGGGGTAGAAAGCGACCGTGCGCTCCTGCGCGGAGTTGCGGAACAGGAAGGCCAGCCCCACCGGGATCCGGAACTCGTCCCAGGTCCGCGCGGACAGCGGGAGCCCGTCGAAGCTCAGATACCGTTCGGGCACGGCGCGGTAGCGCAGCCGCGCCCCGTCCTCCGTGAACAGCAGGTAGCAGGCCCGGCAGCAGCACATCAGGCCCCGGCTCTCCAGGTTCACCACGTGCTGGTGCTCCTCGCCGACCGGCGCGGCGCACATGTCGCACCGTTCGCCGGTGACCGGCTCGGGGCGGTTGCGGTTGACCCGCAGCAGGGTGGCGACCGGGGACCGGGTAGGGCCCGTCGGCGCGCTCATGTCGCGACCGCGGGCGTGCACGGCACGGCGACCGAGACCGAGGCCCCGTCCGCCAGCACGGGCAGGGGGTCCAGGTGTGCGCCGTCGGCGTCCGTGTCGAGACAGGCACCGGCCCGGCGTACGTCGTAGTGCGCGCGGCAGGCCGAGCAGCGCAGCACCCCGTCCTGCGCGCCGCCGCCCAGCCGCCGGGCCAGTGTCGCGCCGTTCATCGGCCGTTCGCACCGGGCGCACCGGTCGCGGAAGGCGAACAGGTCGGCGCCGATCCGGCAGGCCACCACGGGGAACCCGGCGGCGCTCAGCCGCTCGACCCCGCCGGGCTCCAGGGCGAGCAGCGCCGGGACCGACTGCCAGGTCGCGCCCGTACCGCCGGAGCCGGAGCCCGGGCCGGAGCCGGAGCCGGCGCCCGCGTCATCACCGGCATCGGCGTCCGCGGCGCCGGCCCCCGCCGCATCGGTGCGCAGCCGCGAGAACAACGTGTCCACCGGTAGCAGCGGACCCGGTGGATCCGGTGTCCCGGCCGCGTCCGCCACGTCGATCGTGGTGATCTCCGGCGCCGCCGCCTCGACCGCGCCGCGCACGGCGAGCGCGAGCGTGGCGGAGGAGGACGGGCAGCCGTCGCAACTGCCCAGCAGCCGCAGCCGTACCGCTCCGTCCTCCGTGACACCGATCAGCTCCACGTCACCGCCGTGCGAGCCGAGATACGGCCGTACGCTCTCCAGCGCGTTCTCGACGCGGGTCTCCACGCTGTACGGGTGGAGCCCGTGCACCAGCAGCACACCGGACACCAGTTCGTCGCCGGCCAGGGCGGCCAGGACCGTGTCGCCGAGACCGCCGTGCTCGTGGACGAGGTCGAGCAGCCGCTCCAGTCCGGCGCCGTAGAAGTCGGTGACCAGCCGGACCAGTTCCTCGCCGCGTTCGCGCGCCGCCGGGCCGCCCGCCGCCGGACCGCCCGCCGCGCCGGCCGAGATCAGGGCGTCGATACGTTCCCCGGTCGTCCGCCAGCTCTCGGACGGCGCCGGCTCGCGCGTCTCATGCCTCTCCGTCTGCCGCTCCGCCACGTCACTCACTGCCCGCGGACTGCGTGGGCGAGTGCAGCAGCTCCAGCTTCTTGCCCTCACCGAGGTACATGTGCACGCCGCAGGGCAGACAGGGGTCGAAGCTGCGTACCGTGCGCATGATGTCGATGCCCTTGAAGTTCTCCCGGTCGTTCTCCTCGAAGATGGGCTGTCCCTGCACCGCGTCCTCGTACGGCCCGGGGGTCCCGTAGGTGTCGCGCGGGCTCGCGTTCCACGGGGTCGGTGGGTACGGGTGGTAGTTGGCGATCTTGCCGTCCCTGATCACCATGTGGTGCGAGAGCACCCCGCGTACGGCCTCGGTGAAGCCGCAGCCGATGCCCTCCTCCGGTACCTCGAACTTCTCCCAGGTCTTGGTGCGGCCGGCCCGGATCTCCACGAGCGCCTTCTCCGCGAAGTGCAGCGCGCAGGCCGCCGCGTACGCCTGGAAGTAGGTGCGCGCCCGGTTGCGCTCGATGGTGTTGCTCCAGCGCGGGACATGCCACTCGAACTCGACAGGGCCCTTGGTGGCGGTCTTGGGGAGGTTGATCCGCACGCTCTTGCCCGTGGCCTTGATGTAGCCGATGTCGACCAGGCCCGCCAGCGCGGTCGTCCACAGCCGGGCGAGCGGTCCGCCGCCGGTGTCGAGCGCGAGGTAGTCCTTGCCGTCGAACCAGCGCGGCGACATCACCCAACTGTATTTGTCGCCCAGGTCGCGCTTCTGGGGCTGCGGGTTGGTGTGCTGGTTCCACGGGTGCCGCCGGTCGACCGGGTTGCCGAGCGGGTCGTGGGTCACGAACATTTCCTGCTCCTCCCAGTCGTTGTAGTACGACGAGCCGAGCAGGATGCGGATGCCCAGGTTGATCTCCACGAGGTCGGTGGTGATCAGCTTGCCGTCCACGACGATGCCGGGGGTCACGTACATCTTCCGGCCCCAGTCGGTCATGTCCCGGTACGCGAAGTTGCAGTGCTCCGGGTCCTGGAAGGAGCCCCAGCAGCCCAGCAGGATCCGGCGGTTGCCCACCTGCTCGTAGCCGGGCAGCGCCTCGTAGAAGAAGTCGAAGAGGTCGTCGTGCAGGGGCACGACCTTCTTCATGAACTCCACGTAGCGCTGGAGACGGGTGAGGTAGTCCGTCATGAGCTGGATGGTCGCGACCGTGCCCACGCCGCCGGGGTAAAGCGTGGAGGGGTGTACGTGGCGCCCCTCCATCAGACAGAACATCTCGCGGGTCATCCGGCTGACCTGAAGGGCCTCGCGGTAGAACTCGCCGGTGAACGGGTTCAGCGCGCGCATGATGTCGCCGATGGTCCGGTGCCCGTGGGCGTCCGCGTGCGGCGCGGGGGTGCGGTTGGCCTGTTCGAGGACGCCGGGGTTGGTCTCGGCGACCATCTTCTCGCAGTAGTCGACCCCTACCAGATTCTCCTGGAAGATGTTGTGGTCGAACATGTACTCGGCGGCCTCGCCGAGATTCACGATCCACTCGCCGAGGTGCGGGGGCTTCACGCCGTACGCCATGTTCTGCGTGTAGCAGGAGCAGGTGGCGTGGTTGTCACCGCAGATCCCGCAGATCCGGCTGGTGATGAAGTGGGCGTCGCGCGGGTCCTTGCCCTTCATGAAGACCGAGTAGCCGCGGAAGATCGAACTGGTGCTGTGGCACTCGGCGACGACCTTCTGCTTGAAGTCGATCTTCGTGTAGATGCCCAGACTCCCGACGATACGGGTGATGGGATCCCACGCCATCTCCACCAGATCGTCTTTGCCCTGGCTCGTCGTCGTCATGAGGCCGCCTCTTTTTCCTTTTTTCGGTGCGTTACCAGGTGCGGGTGGCGCCGGTGGTCAGTTTCCTGCCGCGGGTACGCCATTTGGGCTCGCGGTCGAGGGTGTGCGTGGTGATGCTCCGCAGTCGGCGCATCGTCGAGCCGTACAGTCCGACGGCATTCGTGGAGAGCTTTCCGCCCGGAGGCTCGTCCATGAACGGCATGAATTTGTCGGGGAATCCCGGCATGGTGCAGCCGATGCAGATTCCGCCGACGTTGGGGCAGCCCCCGATGCCGTTCATCCAGCCGCGCTTGGGCACATTGCATTTCACGGTGGGGCCCCAGCAGCCCAGCTTCACGATGCACTCGGGCCGGCCGTACTCCGTCGCGAAGTCGCCCTGCTCGTAGTAGCCGGCCCGGTCGCACCCCTCGTGCACCGTACGGCCGAACAGCCAGGTCGGACGGAGCGACTCGTCGAGGGGGATCATCGGGGCCTGGTCGGTGGCCATGTAGAGCAGGTAGGTGAGCGTCTCCGACAGGTTGTCCGGCTGGATGGGGCAGCCGGGGACGCACACGATCGGGATGCCCGCCTTCGACTTCCACTCCCAGCCCAGGTAGTCCGGCACGCCCATGGCGCCGGTCGGGTTGCCCGCCATGGCGTGGATGCCGCCGTACGTGGCGCACGTACCGGCCGCGACGATCGCCGTGGCCTTGGGTGCGAGCCGCTCCAGCCACTCACTGGTGGTCATCGGCTGCCCGGTGGCCGGGTCGTTGCCGAAGGCCGACCAGTACCCCTCCTCGTGCAGTTTCTCGTTGGGGATCGACCCTTCGACCACCAGGACGAACGGTTCCAGTTCGCCTCGGTCGGCCTTGAAGAACCACTCCAGGAAATCGTCGGCGCCGCCGTTGGGGCCGCACTCGAAGTCGATGAGCGGCCAGTGCACGGCGATCTGCGGCAGACCCGGCAGCGCGCCGAGCGCGATTTCCTCGATACTGGGCTGCGTGGCGGCGGTCAGTGCCACCGAATCCCCGTCGCAACTCAGCCCCGCGTTGATCCACAGGACATGGATGAGAGTGTTCTCCGCTTTTACGGCTGCTTCTGTCGGCATAGCCCGCTGCCTTCCGGGATGGGACCGCCCGATTCCAGTGAGGATGGCGACACTCACCTTGCTACCATCTAGAATCCGCCCGGTTGTTCTGTCAACACGAGATTTTTTCTGGTGACCATCTTTCGCCCCGGTCGGACCGGGGCGAATGGGTGAGTACGGAAAGCTGGCTCTTGATGCATGAATTGTCAATCACCCGGAGCGTGGTCGACGCGGTGTGCGAACGTGCCGCGGGACGACCCGTGCGCTCGGTGCGGATCCGCGTGGGGGCGCTGACCGCCGTGGTGCCCGACGCGATGCGGTTCTGCTTCGATCTCACCACCGCGGGCACGGTCGCCCAGGGCGCGGTGCTGGAGATCGACCAGCCCCCCGGAACGGCGCACTGCCGGGCGTGTGAGCGGGACTTCACCCTGGCCGATCTTGTATTGCTGTGTCCGTGCGGCAGCGCCGACGTGAATGTCACGTCGGGGCGGGAGCTGCAGATCGTCTCGATGAGAGTGGGCTGACCACATGTGCGGTACTTGCGGTTGCGTCGGCGGAAGCGGTGCGGACGGCGGGACGAGGATCGCCGTACCGCACACCCACCCGCACGGCCACGATCGGGTGCCTCCCGGTCACGGCCATGACCACACCGCCGTACGGGACCATCCGTCGGCCGTCGGGGGGACCGCGGGGGACGGCGAGACCCTCACCCTCGAACAGAAGGTGCTCGGCAAGAACGACGACCTGGCCGCCCGCAACCGCGCGTGGCTCGCGGACCGGGGCATCGTGGCCGTGAACATGATGAGTTCGCCCGGGGCAGGCAAGACCACCCTCCTCGAACGGACCCTCAGGGACTTCGCGGGGCGCCGCCCGGTCGCGGTGATCGAGGGCGACCAGGAGACCGCGCTCGACGCGGAGCGGATCCGGCGGGCGGGCGGCGCCGTCGTCCAGGTCAACACCGGCGCCGGCTGCCATCTCGACGCGGAGATGGTGGGGGACGCGCTCATGGCGCTGGAGCCGGAGCCGGGCTCGCTGATCCTGGTCGAGAACGTGGGCAACCTGGTCTGCCCCGCCCTCTTCGACCTCGGTGAGCGGAGCCGGGCGGTGATCATCTCGGTCACCGAAGGCACGGACAAGCCGCTCAAGTACCCCTACATGTTCGCCGCCGCCGACCTCGTGATCATCAACAAGACCGACCTGCTCCCGTACGTCGACTTCGACGTCGAGCAGTGCGCCAAGTACGCCCGTTCGGTCAACCCGGAGCTGAGCGTGCTCACCGTATCGGCGACCACCGGCGAGGGGATGGCGGCCTGGTACGACTGGGTCGCGCGCCCCTGATCACCGGGCCGGCCGCGCCATCCGGACCGGGCCGCCGGTGGTGACGGACTCGATCGCCGCGAGGGCGATGGACAGCGCCGCGCGGGCGTCGTCACCGGTGACCGCGGGGGCGCGCCCGGTGCGGACGCTGTCGGTGAAGTCGGCGAGTTCGGCCACATAGGCGTCGTGGAACAGGTCCTGGTCGTAGCGGACACTCTCGGCGCCGACCCGGGGTTTGAGGAACATCCATGTCAGATCGTGCGCTAAGCCTTCTCGGTGTTGCTTGACGCTTTGACCTGGGGTGATCGCCTGTCAGAGCCTTCGTGGGTCGCTGTTGTCGATCTTCGGAGAGTTGTTGTGGCGGTCGAGTTTCTGTCGGGCGAGCAGGCTGGGTACGGGGTGTTTGCCGGGGCGCCGTCCCGTACCGAGTTGGAGCGGTACTTCTTCCTGGACGACGCGGACCGGGAGGCGGTGCAAGCCAAGCGGCGTGCGCACAACCGGCTCGGGTACGCGGTCCAGCTCACGAGCGTGCGCTACTTGGGCCGGTTCCTGCCGGATCCGCGGCAGGCGCCGGCGGAGGTGGCCGAGTACCTGGCCGAGCAGTTGGAGATCGCGGACCCGTCGTGCCTGAAGGAGTACGGCGAACGGGACGGGACGGCTCGCACCCACGCCGGGGAGATTCAGGAGGCCGGGGGCTGGCGGGACTTCGCCGAGGTCTCGGCCGAGCTGAGTGAGTGGCTGGACGCACGGGCCTGGACGACTGGGGACGGGCCGAAGGCGTTGTTCGACGCGGCGGCGGGATGGCTGCGCGAGCGCAGGGTGCTGCTGCCCGGGGCAAGCCGTCTTTCCCGGTTGGTGGGCAATGTCCGGGAGGCTGCGAACCAGCGGCTGTGGGACACCCTGTACGGACTGCTGAACACCGGCCAGCGAGCGGTGCTGGACTCACTGCTGACGGTCCCTGCCGGTGCGCGGGTCTCGGAGCTGGACCGCCTGCGGCGCGGGCCGGTGCGGGTGTCGGGCCCGCAGATGAAGTGGTCCTTGGACCGGGCGGAGGAGATCGCCGACCTGGGCATGGGCACCCTGGACGTGTCGGGGATACCGCCACGCCGGCTGGCGGAGCTGTCGAGGTACGGCGTGGATGGCAAAGCCACGTTGCTCAAGCGCCACAACGAAGCGCGACGCCTGGCGACGCTGCTGGCCACCGCGGTGCACCTGGCGACGCGGGCGGTCGATGACGCCCTGGACCTGCTGGAGGTGCTGATCGCCACCAAGCTGCTGGCCAAGGCCGAGCGGGAGACGGCCAAGGAGAAGATGAAGACCCTGCCGAGGGTCGAGCGGGCCGGGGCGAAGCTGGCGACCGCGTTCCAGGTCGTCTTCGACACCACCTCCGAGCAGGTCGACACCGACACCGGGGAGATCAATCCGCCGAAGGTGGAGACGCTGACGGCGATGTGGGAGCAGATCGAGGCGGTGGTGCCGCGCAACGAGCTGGCCGCCGCGATCGCGGCGCTGTTTGAGCTGACCCCGCCGCTGGACTCCGATGCGGATCAGGCATGGCGGGCGATGCTGGCCACCCGGTTCGGCACGGTGAGGCCGTTCCTGAAGCTCCTGGTCAAGGTTGTGGACTTCGGCGCGACTCCGGAGGGCGCCCCGGTTCTGGCCGCTCTGAAGACCTTGCCGGAGCTGATGGGCCGCAAGAAGGTGGGACCTGCCGAGATCGACACCGAGCTGTTGGCCGGGTCCTGGCGGCGTCTGGTGCTGGCCGCGCCGGGCCTGGAACCGGGGACGGTGGACTGGAAGGCGTACGTGTTCTGTGTGCTGGAGCAGTTCCACCGCATGCTGCGCCGGCGGGAGATCTTCGCGAAGAACTCCTCCAAGTGGGGCGACCCGCGGGCGAAGCTGCTGGCCGGTGAGGCATGGGAGCAGGCCAAGCCCACCGTCCTTGCGTCCCTGGGCCTGCCCGAGGAGGCGGACGAACACTTGGCGGCGCGGGCCGCACTGCTGGGCGGTACCTACCGGGAGGTCTCGGGCCGTCTGCCGGACAATGCGCAGATCTCCTTCGACGATGACGGCCGCCTGCACTTCGCCGCGCTGGAACCGGAGCCCGAGCCGACCTCCCTGCTCGACCTGCGGGCGGCGGTGAACGCGATGCTGCCCCGCGTCGACCTGCCGGAGGTGCTGCTGGAGGTTTTCTCCTGGACCGGCGCCGACCAGGCGTTCACCTCGGTCACCGGCGGCGAGGCCCGGCTCAAGGACCTCCCCGTCACCATCGCGGCCCTCCTGGTGGCCCACGGCTGCAACGTCGGCTACACCCCCGTCATCAGCGGGGTCGATGCGCTGAAGTACGGGCGGCTGTCCCACGTCGACCAGACGTACCTGCGCCTCGCGACCTACCGGGCCGCGAACGCCGCACTGATCGACACCCAGGCGGCGATCCCGCTCGCCAGTGCGTGGGGCGGCGGGCTGGTCGCCTCTGGGGGGCCAGCCAAGGTGAGCCCAAAGCCCGCCACGAGTGGATCTTGAACGTTGGTTTGCCCTGATCAGGGGCTTCGGGACCGTTGGGCAGCACGTTCGTGGGGAGGATTCCCCTGGTTTCCAATATCACTTCGCTTGATCGCGTGTCCCGGGTATGGCGGTTTCCCGGAGTTTTGGATCTTCCGGTCGAGACGATGCCGCGCGGGTGCGTGTGGCGCCCGTGACTGTTGTTGGCATCGGGTCGTCTGGGGCGCTTGGTATGACGTCGATCGAGAGGACCGCGTATCCGCGGTTCAAGCGGCTGATCTCCGCTCGTGAGCTGCATGTGTTCTTCACTCCGGGCAGGGAGGAGGCGCAGTGGGCGGCGGAGAGCACGGCCTCCGACGAGCATCAACTCGCGCTGCTGCTGGCGCTGAAGTCGTACCAGCGGATGGGGTGTTTCCCACGGTGGGAGGAGATACCAGAGCCGGTGGTGGAGTTCGTGCGCCGGGCGGTGGATCTACCGGAGGGCACGGAGCCCTTCCGGGCGTCGGGGCGGACCGGGGAGCGGATGAGGACGGGTGTGCGGCGCCGGTCCGGCGTGTCGTACGACACGGCCAGGGCCCGCAAGATTTCCGAGGCGGTGATGCGGGCGGAGGCGGCGGCGAAGAACAATCCGGCTGACCTGATCAACATCGCGCTGGAGCGGCTGGTCGCGGCGAACCTGGAGCTGCCGGCGTTCTCCACGCTGGACGCCATGGCCTCGAAGGTCCGGGCCGAGGTGAATACGGCGCTGTACGCCGGGGTCCGGGAGCGGATGACGTCCGCCGAGCAGATACAGCTGCTGGGCCTGCTGGATCGTGTGTATCTGGACGGGAAGACGTACTTCAACCGGCTGAAGAAGTCGGCCAAGGGGCCGACGTGGACGAACTTCCGCAATCTTGCCGACCATCTGGAGTGGGTGGACGGTCTCGGCGACACCGAGGTGTGGCTGTCCGGGATCGCTCCGAGGAAGATCGCCGACTTTGCCGGAGAGGCGGAGGCGGCGGATGCCGGGGTGCTGCGCGACTACGCGCCCGACAAAAGGATCGCGGTGCTGGCCTGCATGGTGCACAAGGCGCAGATGCGGGCCCGGGACGACCTGGCCACGATGTTCTGCAAGCGCGTCGCGCTGAAGACCAAGCGGGCCAAGAGCGAGCTGGAGGAGATCCGCCTGCAGCAGCAGGCGATGGTCGAGGCGCTGATCGGCAACTACCGCACCCTGCTGAAGCAGACGGACGCCGACGGGCCCGCCCAGAAGGCGCGGCAGAAGGCCGCGGAGATGACCGGCGACCTGCTCGGAGCCCTGACCGATCTGAGCGAGGACATCGGCATGGCGGAGCTGCGGCGGCTGCTGGGCGGCAAGGTCCCGCCCGCGCTGCTGCTTCTTGCCAAGGCGCTGACGGTGCAGGCCGGCGGGCTGGCGGCGCCCGCCGCCGCGGTGGAGGCGTTCGGCGGGTTCGCCAAGCAGTACGAGCAGATCGAGAAGGTCTCCGCGCACCACGGCAACAACTGGGAGATCCTGCTGTACGGGCAGGTCGGCCGGGACCGTTCGGTGATGTTCGACCTGCCGATGCTGCTGGAGCTGACGGCGACCAGCGAGGACACCCTGGTCCTGGCCGCGCTGGAGCACGCCCGGCGACACCGGGCCCCGGCCCGCGACTACATCCCCGCGCATGACGAGAACGGCGACGTGGTCGACTTGTCGTTCGTCACGCAGAACTGACGCAAGGCGATTGTGGACCCGGCCCGGGAGGGCCAGTTCGTGCGCAAGCACTTCGAGGCGATGGTCTTCTTCCACCTCGCCGAGACGAACAAGGTCGAGGCGTACAACGGGTTCTCCGACTGGCTGCACTTCGGCAACCGCGGCGTCATCGCCGACAACGACCCCGTCGAGCAGGAGAAGGCCATGAAGTTCAACTCGCTGCTCACGAACTGCGTGATCTTCCACAACACCCTGGACATCGCCGAGGTCGTCCGCCATCTGCAGGCCGAGGGCTACAAGGCGGATCCGGAGGACCTCGCGCAGATTTCGCCATACCTGACGGACAACATCCGCCGCTTCGGCGAGTACTCCACCCACGAGCTCGGCATCCGGCCCGAGGACTACGAGCCACACCTGGACGTCGACTTCACCCGGCTCCGCGACGGTTTTGATCAGGAAGCTGCCTGAGGAGCGCCGGACGCCTTCGCGGAGTGAGGAGTAGCGGCGGCGTATCGACGTCGACGCTGCCGGTTACAGCTCCCCGGGAACGGTTGCTTCTGGGGCGACGTGCTCAGGTGGCCACTGCGATGGCGCGCTACGACGACACCGATCTACTTTACCAACCGGATGGTAAAGTTGTTTCATGCGGAAACCCCGACAGCAAATACTCGAAGCCTCTCTCGATGTCCTACGGGACCCATCGGGTCCCGCGCTGACGCTCGAATCGGCCTCGCGGCAGGCTGGGCTCTCGAAGCCTGGGTTGATGTACCACTTCCCAACGAAGGATGCGCTCGTGCGCGGGGTGCTGGCGCATGTCGCAGCTCTGTGGGAGAGCCGCCTGCTCCAGCTTCTCGGCAAGCCCCTGGAGTCGGCCTCTGCGGAAGAACGGGTCGCCGCCTACGTGGCGTTCGCAGCCGAGACGGTGCACGATCCCGCGGACGTGGCGGTGTGCTTCAACGCCCATTACCGCGCCGACCTCGCCGCGGTGTGGGAGGAGCGACTTCGCCCGTGGGTCGCTCTCGATGAGGATCTGGGCGCCGAACGCCGTGGCCGACTCGAAGCGGCACGTCTCGCCGCAGACGGCTACTGGTACGCGATCGCCAGCGGCGTGCTGGCCCCCGCAGCCTCCGACCGCGCCGCCACGCTCGCGGCCATCGGCTCGCTCTTGCTCGACGACTCACGCCACCGCGACTGACAGCCCACCGAACAACTGAGGAAGACATGCAGCGCACCACCATCCAAGTCATCTGGGCACACCCCCGCAGCGACTCCCTGACCGCGGCCATCGCCGATGACATGATCAAGGAGCTACGCGGCCTCGGCCGGGACGTCGAGGTCATCGACGTCTACCGGTCGGGCTTCGACCCTGTTCTCCACGAGGCCGACGAGCCCGATCTGGAGAACCTCGACAAGCAGTACACACCAGAGGTGATGGAAGCCGCAGCCCGCACAGCCGGTGCCGCCGCGGTCATCTTCGTGTTCCCTGTCTGGTGGTACTCAATGCCCGCCGCGCTCAAGGGCTACATCGACCGGGTCTGGAACTACGGCATCTTCTACGGCGGCGGTCGCCGCACCGGGCTTCCGGCCGTTCGATGGGTCGGCCTGGCCGGCGACACCGAGGCCAAGTACACCAAGCGCGAGTACGACTCGATGATGGCCCACCATCTCAACCAGGGCATCGCCGGCTACTGCGGCGTCTCCGACAGCCGGCTTGAACTGCTCTACGACACGTTCGCCTCGGAAGCCGACGATCCCGCGACGCACATCACCACCCTGCGTCAGCAAGCACGCACGATCGCCGCCGCGCTCCACAGCCAGACCGGCGACACGCAGGCCACCCCCAGATGACTCCTGCTCCCCGGCGAACTCCGCGAAGCGTGCCCCTGCTGCCGATGCCCCAACTGCTACAGGTAGGTGACGCCCCGCATGCGCTGTCCGACGGCGATGGACTCACCGGAGATCACGGCGAGCGGGGACAGGAGGAACGTCACCAGTGAGGCGATCTGCTGCGGGCTGGATTCGCCGGCCCGACCGATCTCGACATCCGGTGACGGGTGGTCGGAGACGATGCCAGGATTGACGGCGTTGACCGTGACGCCCGTGCCGCTCAGGCTGTCGGCGATGTTCTTCGCTGCGAGGATCATCGCCGCGTTCCGGAGCGAGCCTGTGACGTTGCCGGTCTGGAACGCGTTTTGACCACTGATGCCCACGACACGACCGAAGCCCGCGGCGCGCATGTGCGGGGTGACGGCGTTCGCGACCCGCAAGAACGACATCGCTTTCGCGTCGATCGCGTCGAGCACCTGCGCCGGGTCGTCGCTGCGAGCCGGATCAAGCGTCAGCGCGCTCGGAGCGGCTGCAACGACAAGCCCATCGATGCGTCCGTGCCGTTCCACCAGTCGGCCCACCGCGGCGTCGACTGAATCGGGGTCGCGCGCGTCGAGGAGGACTCCGTCGCTGCCCGGATGACGGGATGCGACGACCACCGTTGCCCGCTCGGCACGGAGCTGGTCCACGATCGCGGAACCGACGTATCCGGTTCCGCCAAGTACGAGCACGACCCGTTGGTCAAGAAGAAGATCCATGGTCACCATCATCCACCGAGGGCATGGTCACCGCCCACCGCCCTCGTCGCGATGATCGGCGTCGCCCTGGTCCTGCTCGCTTCGCGCTCGCAGAAATGACTAGTTCTGCGAACGATCACACCTAGCCGACCCGAGCCTATCTCATCCCTATTTGTCGTTCTCATAACTTCTCGCAAAACAGGGTTCGCACAATGGTCGCTCAGATAGCTTTTGCGTCATGAACTCGCTCGCCGAACCGGCCGCCGCCGTCGAACAGTTCGACTGCCCGACCTGTTCCGTCCCCGCCGGAAGCACCTGCCGCACCCGCGGCGGCAAGGTCGCCCCCAAGTACCACACCCCGCGCTTCATGCTCGTGCCCCAGCTCCGCGCCGAACTCGAAGTCCGCATCCCCGCCAGCCGCGGCCCCGGCCACGCCTGGGAGAGGGGCCCGGCCATCGAAGCCACCGCCCCCAAAGCCCAGGTGAAGCCCACCAGGGTGGGCTACGCACGCTGCAGCACCGCAGCCCAAGAGCTGCAGAGCCAGCTCGACGCTCTCCAGGAAGCCGGCTGCGAGCCGGTGTTCTCGGAGAAGATCAGCACCCGGATCAAGGATCGGCCCGAGTTCGTCAAGGCCCTGGCCTACGCGCAGAACATCAAGAAGGCCGTGCCGCACCAGCGGGTCATCCTCACCGTCCACGAGATGAAACGGCTGGGACGCGGCGCCGCCGAGCTCCTGACCATCGCCGAGACGCTCCGCGCCGACGACATCCAGCTCGAACTCCTCACCGGCCCTCTCCAAGGGGTCTACGACCCCTCCGGGCACGGCGCCGCCCTCTTCGCATTCTTCGCCGGTATGGCCGAGTCCGAGCGCGAGTACATCCGCGAGAAGTCCCTGGGAGGCCAGGTCTCCGCCCGCGAGCGCGGACGCCACGGCGGACGACCCAAGGTCATCGACGACGACCAGATCGCCTATGCCCGCACCCTGCGCGCCAGCGGCGTCCCCGTCCCGCAGATCGCGGGCAAACTCTTCATCTCCAGCGGCAAGAACAAGGGCGAGAACCCGTCGGTGGCCACCGTCTACCGCGTCCTGGCCGACGCCGACACCGAGGAGAGCGCGTGATCGCCGCCATGCACCGCACCAAGGGCAGCGGCCCGCAGCTCGGCGCCACCGCCCCATGAACCTACGGGCCGTTCGGACCGTACGGCGGACGCCAGGAGTCCCCGGCCGCCGACTCGGGCGCACTGGCGGACGACCCCGAGCCCATGAAAGTGACTGGCTGCTCTGACCGGGGCTTCAGCGGTTCAAGATCCACTCGTGGCGGGTTTTGGGTTCACCTTGGCCGACCCCCCTCTGTGGACGGGATGCGGTTCGTGGTGCCGGTGCCGTCGGTGTACGCCCGGCCGAACCCGAAGTACTTCGGGCGCCAGGGCGGCGCCACCTGGCTCAACATGATCAATGACCAGGCGGCCGGGCTCGGCGGGAAGGTTGTGGCCGGCACCCCGCGCGACTCGCTGTACGTGCTGGACGTGCTCTACGACCGCGGACGGCGGCAAACGCCCCGACATGATCGTTACTGATAGCGCCTCGTACTCCGACATTGTCTTCGGACTCCTGACCTTGGCGGGATTCACCTACGCGCCGCAGCTGGCCGACCTGCCGGACCAGAAGATGTGGCGTATCGACCGCACCGCCGACTACGGCGCCTTCCAGGACGCGGCCCGCGGCCGGGTCGACCTGGTTCGGATAGAGCGGCACTGGGAGGACATCCTGCGGATCATCGGCTCTATCCACACCGGAGCCGTCCGCGCCTACGACGTGATCCGGATGCTCTCGCGCGACGGCCGCCCCACCCCGCTGGGCGATGCGATCGCGCACTACGGGCGGATCGCCAAAACGCTGCACATCCTGCGTCTGGCGGACGAGCCGGCCTACCGACGGAAGATCAAGGTGCAGGCCAACCTCCAGGACGGCCGCCATGCACTCGCCCGGAAGATCTTCCATGGCAAGGCCGGGCAGCTCTACCAGCGCTACCAGGACGGCATGGAAGACCAGATCGGCGCCCTCGGCCTGGTCCTCAACGCCCTCGTGCTGTTCAACACCCGCTACATGGACGCTGCCGTCACTCAGCTCCGGGCGGACGGATTCGATGTCCGTGATGAGGACGTCGCGCGCCTATCCCCGTTCGTCCGCCATCACATCAACATGCTCGGCCGGTACTCCTTCCAGCTCCCCGAGCTGCCCGACGGCCTGCGGCCATTGCGTGATCCGGATGTCGTAGACAACGAGTGATCGCCGCTCAGGGGATGCGCGTGGCAAACCCGGCCGCGAGGAGATGACCGCCGCGTTGACCAGGTCGAAGCTGAGGCACACCCTTCTGCGTCGGCAAACCTAGGTGCTCACGCTGGCCGCTGCCGGGGCAGTTCGGCTTGCCGTACGGCCCCGGAGGCCAGGGCGATGACCACGCCCAGGCTGGCGAAGATGCCGCAGCCGACGAACACCGGGGCGGCGCCCCAGGCGCCGATGGCGGCGCCGACCAGCGGGTAGCTGAGGGGTGCGAGACCGACCATGGTCAGCATGACCACAGAGGTGACGCGGCCGAGATAGGCGGGGTCCGCCGCGGTCTGTATCAGGGCATTGTCCAGACTGCCGAAGACACCCGCGCTCAGTCCGATGACCGCTGCCAGCACTACCGCGATCCAGAGGGTCGGAACCAGTGCGATGGTGGCCGCTCCCGTGCAGCCCACGAGGAGCGTCCCGGCCAGCATCAGGCCGGCGCGGGGCAGCCAGCCGGTGATGGCGAGCAGGGCGGCGCTGACCGCTGCTCCTGCGCCGAAGCTGCTGACGATCCAGCCGTAGCCGGAAGGTCCCCAGCCTCGCTCGGCGTTGAGGAGGACCATGCCCACGTTGAGGGTGCCGGTGAGGCCGAGCTCGCAGATGGCTCCGGCGGCGACGAGCGGCCCGATGAGGCGGTGGCGGCGGATGTAGCGCAGGCCGTCGAGGAGGTCCTTCCACGCCGTGCCGGGTTGCGGTTGCTGCTGGCCGTGCTCCCCGAGGGGCTGTATCCGAATCGTCAGCAGGAGCGGCAGGGACAGTGCGAAGAGGAGGCCCGCGACGGTGAAGGCGGCCGCGGGCCCGCCGAGCCCCATGGCCAGGCCGCCGATGGGCGGGCCCGTGATCTGGCTCAGGCGCATGGACAGGGAGCGCATGCCGGTGACCCGGGCGAGCTGGTCGGAACTCGTGATCCTCGCCGGAAGGGCCCCGATCGCGGGTACGAACAGCGCGTCGACGGCACCGAAGACGAGCGCCACCGCCACCAGGATCCAGAGGGCTGGTGCACTCAGCGCTATGACAGCGGCCACCGAGAGGATGAGGAGACAGCGCAGCGCGTCGCTGCCGAGAATCACCCGGCGTGGGTCGATCCGGTCGGCCAGCACGCCTCCGCCGAGCATGAGCAGCGCTCGTGGCAGCGCCCCGGCGGCCATGACCAGACCGACTTCGGTAGGACCGGCAGCCTTCTGGGCGGACCAGGCGAGGGCGACGAAGTACACGCTGTCACCGATGAGGGAGGCGGTGTACGCGGTGAGCCAGCGCAGCACGTTGCCGTCGCGGTAGGCCGGTGTGGCGGCGCGTTGGGGCAGGGCTGTCTGTATCCCTAAGGGTGCCATGACGGGGCTCCAGCGAGTCGGGGCCCCCGGTCAGGGCCGGAAGGGGAAGCCGTAGAAGTGGGCGGAGACGTGCTCACGGTCCTCGGTGTCGCCGGCCGCCTTGGCGGCCTTGCCGCACTCCCGCCAGCGCCGCGCCACTGCCTCCAGTTCGTCGCTCATTTCAGCGAGTTCAGCCGGAGTGAGGTCGAACATCCATTCCGAGCTGAACGCGGCGTCGGTCCACGTCTTGCCCCAGGCGGCCGTCTGGTCCAGATACGTGCGGTACTGGGCGGTGCGGGTATCGAGGATGCTCCGAGTCACTGCCCCGACGGCAGCGGCCCCTTCAGGCGATTCCGTGAAGTCCGAGTCGCGAAAGCCCCAGCCCTCCTCGGATGCCACCTGCCACCAGCGCTCACGGCCGTCGGTTCCCTCGCCGCTCGCCTGAGTCACGAAGCCGTGCTCGGCCAGCTTGCGCAAGTGGTAGCTGACCAGCGACGGCGTCTCGTGGACGTGCTCGGCGAGCTGAGAGGCGGTCGCTGTGCCCGCGGCGTACAGCAGCCGGTAGAGCTGCATTCGCAGGGGGACGGTGAATGCCTTCAGCCGGGACAGGTCGGTGATCTGCTCGGGCTCATGCTTTGGGCGCATGCCCTCACCTTAGATATGAAGCGAAAGTTTCGCAATATCGGCTTCAGAACTGCCCGAAGGTGAACTGGCCCTCAGTGAGGGTCCATGTCCAGTCGATCCAGGTCGCTTTGACTGCCGCCGCAGATGCCGGAAACGTGGTCAGCCCCGACGATCGCCCGGCGCGAGCAGGCTGGTGACTTCGGCGATCGCCTCGGGTGAGGGATGGAAGTACGACCACGGCCGCGCCGCCCCGGGAGGCGTGACGCGCGGAGCCCGTGCGCGGCCGAGGCGGTGAATCGTGAGCCCCGGGGCCGACGGTGAAACCCCCGCCCCCTCCCGGCCCGGGACCGGGGCGGGCGGAGACGGGGGTCGGGGAAAGGGCGGCGCCCGCGGGTCAGTTGCCCGCGACGGCCTTACGGCGACGGGTCACGATCACGACCGCGCCACCGGCGGCCAGCAGCACGGCCGCGCCCGCGGCGAGCGGCACGACATTGCCGCCACCGGTCTCCGCGAGGTCGCCGCCGCCACCGGTGGACGCCTGGCTCGGCGTGTTCGGCGGCGTGGAGGTGTCCGTCTCCGGCTCGGAGGCGCTCGGTGTGGGGGTGGCCGACCCGGGAGTGCCCGGTGTGCTGGTGGCGGGGGGCGGGGTGTCGGAACCGGGGGTCGCCGGCTGCGACGGTGTGCCGGCGGGAGGCGTCGCCTCGGCCGGCGGCTCCTCGGGCGTGGACTCGCTCGTGGACGGCCCCGGGGCCGGCGGGATCTCCTGCGTGGTGCAGTTCTTCGTGCCGCCGTTCCAGGCCGCGATCAGCTTGTCCTTGATGACCGAACGGCTGGGCCCGATCGGCAGATCGCCGTGCTCGAAACCGTCCTTGGCGTCCTTGAGGCCGTCGTACCTGACCTTGCCGCGGTAGAGGTCGACCTGTGCGAAGCAGCCGACGTCGGGGAAGGCCACGTCCAGGGTGTCCTGGCCGCCCTGCTCGATGTCGACGGTGTCGAAGTCGTGGAAGACCTGTTCGCCGGAGGTCTCCCAGGTGGGGCCGTGGGTACGGTACGAGGCGAGCGAGACCGTGCAGTTCGCCGCGTCGGAGGCGGTGCGGACCTTGACATGGACCTTGCCGTCGTCGGCCGCCTTGAGGCTGATGTCGTCGACCTTGATCTGGGAGAACCAGTCGCGGCCGTCGAGTGAGAACTCACACTTGTCGGCGGTGGTGACCGGCGTGCCCGCGCCCGTACCGGGCTTGTAGCCCCCGTGGTTGCCCTTGTCCCAGCCTTTGCCGCCGGGGCAGTCGGTGGCCCACGCGGAGCCGGCCGCCACGGTGGTGAACGCCAGGGCGGCGGCGCCGACTCCGAGCAGGCGCAACGCGGTGACACGTCTCGTTCTGGCCATGCGTTTCTCCATCTTGTCGCCACGCGTGATCCGGTCCCGCACCTCGCGTCGCGCACAACACGGGGTGGCCCGCCGCGCGCTGGAGCGGGCAGGCCGAAGCGGGGGGCCGGACTGAAGTGATTGGTCGCACACCGGCAGGGTGGCTCGGTGGCATCACGCATGCTGCTGGGGCGGCGACTTCCGTGTCAACCTGCGGCAACGGCCGGAATATGGCCTTCCGTCGAGCCGGGCGGCGGTCGTTTCGTACGGCGGAACACGCGGTCGGGGCCTCCCTGGCGGAACGGGTTCTTCCGCCTGTCCGCGTGGGAACCCGGGCGCCCTTGACCGGGCCTGGCGGCCGGGGTGAGCGGTGGCCGTGCCGGGCGGCCCGGTCGTCCGATCCGGTGTTGTGCGTGGTCAGCGGCAGGTGCGTGAGGCGTACCGCGCACCTCGGTGGCGGCGGGCCGCTCGCGGAGCGGGCGGGGAACGCGCCGCGTTCCAGGCACTGTTGGAGGGGCGCGGATGAAGGGGGCGGGCCGCGGGGCGAGTGTGGTGCGGGCGGTCGATGATCAGCGTCCCGCCAGGAGGGTTGCGGTGAAGTCCAGCCAAGCGAGGCCCGATTGTGGTCAGGGCCGGTGTCTCGGAGCGGACCCCCGTGCCGTGGTCCCGCCGGACCCGTCCGGGGCCTGAACCTGGGGCTGATTTTAACCGCCCATTACAGAACACCGACTCTGTCACTACCTGTTTTCAGACAACTTCGGGGTGATAGTGGCTGATTCGCGATGGTTCCCTGGTTCTACTTGCCTCCCGGGCATAAGTGGCAGAGGTGTTTTCGGCCATGGCGTGGATCGCGTGTGCCGTGCCGGTCGCCTCCGTACGGGGCGGTCGGTGCCGCCCGTGTTCGACGGGTCGGCACACGTGATGACCGATTGGCGCCGGGGCCGCCTCCGGTTGCCGCAGGGCCCGTCCCCGGGAACCGGGCGGCGGCAGGCGCACCGGTCGCTCCCGTACGCTCCGGCCCCTCTGCCACGCCGGCCCCTGGGATAGGGGACCTGGCCTGCGCGTTCGCTCCTTCGCGGCCGGCGGCGCCGGATCGGAGGCGCCACGGGGGGAGCGCGCGGTGGCGCAACTTCTCCGCATTCTGTTGGCCTTGAATCCATCAAGAAATATGACGGTGACACCTTTCGTGATCCGGCTGGAAAGATTCAATTCCTTGATCACCGGCGCCTTCGGCTGTTTCGTCGATCACATCGGCCTCGGCGATGTTTCTGAGACACGCGATGCTCCGGCTGTCCAGTTTTCGCCCCTTCAGATTTCTCGCCGTGGACTCGTATGGTCTGCAGTGAGAAATCGGAAGACGGACGGTGGGGAGGACACACGTGCGAAGTGAACTCCTGGCATGTAGACGCGTGCGACGTTCTTCGGGGCCGAGGGGAAAAGGTGTTCTTCCCCTGATCGGGGAGATCCGCTACGTTTCTTCAGCCGTCGACCCGCCGGCTCCTGAGAGGCATTCACGGACCGGGCCGTTCTCCGTCATCGGCGACTGAGGACGGACCGGCGCGAGCGCGATCTCGTAGGGCACTCCCGCGCTTCTGGACTGGACCAATGCTCCCTCCGGTCCTGAGGTCTGAGCTGTGCGGGAAGCTGTGCGGGACATGTGCGGAACATGTGCGGGAACCTTCCGGCATTCCCGGCGACGAAGCCCCGGAGGCGAAATATGGATTCGACGACGCGTCATCGAAAGTTTTCCGGAACTTCATAAATGCGGAAGGGTTTACGGATCGCACCAGGCGAAGCGGGAGCCTGATTCGCCTCATAGACGATGCGTGCTGCTTGAAATCCCTGATGAAAACGGGCGAGAAACGGTGGTGGGCACGTGAGGACAGGTGGGGACGTGACGGATTCAATAATTGAGGACCAGGGGTATAAAGGCCCTGTCGCCCTTGTCGGACTGTCCTGCCGTCTTCCGAAGGCCGCCGACAGGCACGCTTTCTGGACGATGCTGGCCGATGGAGCCCACGGGGTGACGGACGTCCCCGAAGACCGGTGGAACCACGCCGACTACTTCGACGAGGACCCCGGAGCGCCGGGCAAGGTCAACACCCGGCGGGGCGCCTTCCTCGATCAGGTCGACCGGTTCGACCCGGCCTTCTTCGGGATCTCACCGCGTGAGGCCGCCGCAATGGACCCCCAGCAGCGCCTCGCCCTCGAACTGAGCTGGGAGGCGATCGAGGACGCGGGGATCGTCCCCGCCACCCTCGCGTCCACCAGGACCGGCGTGTTCATGGGCGCGATGAACGACGAATACGCCACGCTCACCCGCCGCGCCGGGCTGCGCCGGGTCGACCAGCACACCTTCACCGGACTGCAACGCAGCCTGATCGCCAACCGTGTCTCCTACTTCCTCGGCCTGCGCGGCCCCAGTGTGACCATGGACACCGGACAGTCGTCCTCGCTGGTCGCCGTGCACATGGCCGTACAGAGCCTGCGGACCGGAGAAGCGGACATCGCCCTGGCCGGCGGCGTGAACCTCACCCTCACCCCCGAGGGCGCGGTCGGCGCGGCCAAGCTCGGCGCGCTCTCCCCCGACGGCCGCTGCTACACCTTCGACGCCCGGGCCAACGGCTTCGTGCGCGGCGAGGGCGGCGGCGTCGTGGTGCTGAAACCCCTGGCCGCCGCGGTCGCCGACGGGGACCGCGTGTACTGCGTCATCGACGGCAGCGCCGTCAACAACGACGGCGGCGGCGCGGGGCTGACGGTGCCCAGCGGCCCCGCCCAGGAAGAGGTGCTGCGCCTCGCGTACGAGCGGGCCGGGGTGGACCCCGCCTCGGTCCAGTACGTAGAACTGCACGGCACCGGCACCCGGCTCGGCGACCCGGTCGAGGCCGCGGCCCTCGGCGCCGTGCTGGGCGCGGCGCGCGGCGCGGCGGGCCCTCTCCAGGTGGGCTCGGTCAAGACCAACGTCGGTCATCTGGAATCCGCCGCCGGCATCACCGGGCTCATCAAGACCGCGCTGGCGCTACGGCACCGGCTGCTGCCGCCGAGCCTCGGCTTCACCGCGCCCCATCCGCGGATCCCGCTGGCGGAGCTGAACCTCGAAGTCCGCGTCGCGCACGGGGAGTGGGCGGCGCCGGACCGGCCGCTGGTCGCCGGGGTCAGCTCGTTCGGGGTCGGCGGGACCAACTGCCACGTCGTCCTCTCCGAAGCCGAAGCCGAAGCCGAAGCCGAAGCCGAAGCCGAAGCCGAGGCCGAGGCCGAGCCCGCAGCCGTGTCGCGAGCCGGGACCGCCCCGGCCACGGCCGGGCCCGGCGCCGGGGCGGCGCCCGGGCCCGGGGGCGGCGGGGCGCCCTGGATCGTCTCCGGCCGGTCGGCGGCGGCTGTACGGGAACAGGCGGCGCGGCTGCGCGCACATGTCGCGGACCGCCCGGGGACGGATCCGGCCGATGTGGGCCGCTCCCTCGCCACGACCAGGACCGCGTTCCGCCACCGGGCCGCCGTGACCGCCACCGACCTGGCCGGATATCTGGCCGGACTCGACGCCCTGGCCGCCGGTGACCCGGCCCCGGGAGTGGTCGAGGGAACGGCCGACACCTCGGGCGGCACCGTCTTCGTCTTTCCCGGTCAGGGGTCGCAGTGGGTGGGGATGGCGGGGGAGTTGCTGGTGTCGTCGCCGGTGTTCGCGGCGCGGATGGCGGAGTGTGGTGAGGCGTTGGCGCCGTTCACCGGGTGGTCGTTGTGGGAGGTGCTGGACGACGGTGAGGCGTTGGAGCGGGTGGATGTGGTGCAGCCGGTGTTGTGGGCGGTGATGGTGTCGCTCGCGGAGTTGTGGCGTTCGTACGGTGTGGAGCCGGCGGCGGTGGTGGGGCACAGTCAGGGGGAGATCGCGGCGGCGTGTGTGGCCGGAGCGCTGTCGCTGGAGGACGCCGCGCGTGTCGTCGCCCTGCGCAGCCAGGCCCTCGTCTCCCTCTCCGGACACGGCGCGATGGCCTCCGTCGCCCTGCCCGCCGGTGAACTCGCCCTCGACGGCACCCTGTCGGTGGCCGCCGTCAACGGACCCCGCTCGACCGTGGTCGCCGGTGACGGGGCGGCGATCGACACCCTGGTCGCCGAGTTGACCGAACGGGGGGTCCGGGCCCGTCGTATCGCCGTCGACTACGCCTCCCACTCGGCCCATGTCGAGGCGATCCGCGACCGGCTGCACACCGCGCTGGCCCCGATCGCCCCACGGGCCGCCGAGGTCCCGTTCTTCTCGACGCTGACCGGACAGTGGCTCGACGCGGGCGCGACCGACGCCGACTACTGGTACCGCAACCTCCGGAGCACCGTCCGCTTCGAGGAGGCGGTCCGCGGGCTGCTCGAATCGGGCCATCGGGCGTTCGTCGAGGTGAGCCCGCACCCCGTGCTGGTGATGGGCGTCCAGGAGACCGCCGAGGCGGTGGGCGCGCCCGTGGTCGTCGTCCCCTCGTGCCGCCGGGACGACGGCACGACGGGACGCGTGCTGGCGTCGCTCGCCGAACTGTCCGTGCGCGGGGCCGACATCGACTGGACCGCGGTCTTCCCCGGCGGCCGCCGCGTCGAACTGCCCACGTACCCCTTCCAGCGGCAGCGTCACTGGCTTTCCTCCGTATCCGAGACGGCGATGGACGGGGACGGGGACGGGGACGAGCCGGCGTACGCGGCCGGGGCCGAACCCACCCCCGAGGCCCCGGCCGACGGTGTGCTCGACGCCGGCCGGTTGCGGCAGCTCGTCCGGGCCCACGCCGCGGCCGTCCTCGGCCACACCTCCCCGGCCTCGGTCGAGACGGACCTACCCTTCAAGGACCTCGGCTTCGACTCCCAGATGACCGTCGACCTGCGGAACCGGCTCAGCGGCGCACTCGGCCGGCGGCTGCCGTCCGCCCTGCTCTTCGACCACCCGACGCCGGACGCGCTCATCACCCATCTGACCGGCGCCCCCGCGCCTCGCCCCGGCGCACCCGCCCTCGCCACCGCCACCGCCACCGGCGACGCCGACGCCGACCCGATCGCGATCGTCGCGATGAGCTGCCGCTTCCCCGGCGGGGTACGGACCCCGGAGGAGCTGTGGGACCTGGTGGTCTCCGGCACGGACGCGATCTCGGCCTTCCCCGCCGACCGGGGCTGGGACCTCGACGCGCTCGCCACGACCAGCCACACCCGGCACGGCGGATTCCTGCACGACGCGGCCGAGTTCGACGCCGCGTTCTTCGGCATCAGCCCGCGTGAGGCGCTCGCGACCGACCCCCAGCAGCGGCTGCTGCTGGAGATCTCCTGGGAGGCGCTGGAACGCGCCGGACTCGACCCCGCCGCCCTGCGCGGCAGCGACACGGGTGTCTTCGTCGGGGCGATGGCCCAGGACTATGTGCCCCGCCTCCACGAGGCGCCGGAGGGGTTCGCCGGATACGGGCTCACCGGCTCCACCGGCAGCGTCGCCTCCGGCCGTATCTCGTACGTCCTGGGCCTGCGCGGCCCCGCGCTGACCGTGGACACCGCGTGCTCCTCCTCGCTGGTCGCCCAGCATCTCGCCGCCCAGGCCCTGCGGCGCGGCGAGTGCTCCCTGGCACTGGCGGGCGGCGTGACGGTGATGGCCAACCCCGGCATGTTCGTGGAGTTCTCGCGGCAGGGCGGGCTGTCACCGGACGGCCGGTGCAAGGCGTTCGGTGCGGACGCCGACGGCACGGGGTGGGCCGAGGGCGCCGGGATGCTCGTCCTGGAACGGCTCTCCGACGCCCGGCGCAACGGACACCCGGTGCTGGCGCTCGTGCGCGGCTCCGCCGTCAACCAGGACGGCGCGTCCAACGGCCTGACCGCGCCCAACGGCCCCTCCCAGCAGGAGGTGATCCGGCGCGCCCTCGCCGACGCCGGACTCGCGCCGTCCGACGTGGACGCGGTGGAGGCACACGGTACGGGCACCACCTTGGGCGACCCGATCGAGGCCGAGGCGCTGCTCGCCACCTACGGGCAGGACCGGGAACACCCGCTGTGGCTCGGCTCGTTGAAGTCCAACATCGGCCACACCCAGGCCGCCGCCGGGGTCGGCGGTGTGATCAAGACGGTCCTGGCCCTGCGCCACGGGATCATCCCCAGGACCCTCCACGCGGACGAGGTCTCGCCCCGGGTGGACTGGTCGGCAGGCCAGGTCGTGCCCGTCGCCGCCCAGGTGGCCTGGCCGGAGACCGGGCGCCCGCGCCGGGCCGCCGTGTCCTCCTTCGGTGTCAGCGGCACCAACGCGCACACCATCATCGAACAGGCCCCGCCGGAGCCCGCCGTACCGCCCGCTGCCGTACCGCCCCCCGCCGCCCCGGCCCAAGCCGCCGCCGGGGGAGCGCCCCTCCCGTGGCAGCTCTCCGGCCGGACGCCCCGGGCGCTCCAGGACCAGGCGCGGCGCCTCGCCGACCACCTCGACGCCAGGACCGGTCCCGGCGCCGCCGACATCGGCCGCTCCCTCGCGGCCACCCGGTCCGCCTTCGAGCACCGCGCCGTACTGCTCGGCCGGGACCGCGCCGAACTCCGGGGCCTGCTCGACACCTTGGCCGACGGGCGGAGCGACCCCCGGCTGGTCCTGGGCAGCGCCGGGACCGCCGGCCGCGCCGTCTTCGTCTTCCCCGGCCAGGGCTCCCAGTGGGCCGGGATGGCGGTCGAACTCCTCTCCTCCGAACCGGTGTTCGCCGCGCGGATGGCCGACTGCGCGCGTGCCCTCGCCCCGCATGTGACCTGGTCGCTCGCCGAAGTGCTCTCCGACGCCGAGGCGTTGGAGCGGGTCGACGCGGTCCAGCCGGCGCTGTTCGCGGTGATGGTGTCGCTCGCGGAGCTGTGGCGTTCGTACGGTGTGGAGCCGGCCGCCGTGCTCGGGCACAGCCAGGGGGAGATCGCCGCGGCCTGTGTCGCCGGAGCCCTCTCGCTGGAGGACGCCGCGCGGGTGAGCGCCCTGCGCGCCAAGCTGATCCTCGCCGAACTCGCCGGCCGCGGAGGCATGGCCTCGGTCGCACTGGCCCCCGAGGAACTGCTGCCGCGCCTCGACGCCTGGGACGGACAGCTCTCGTTGGCCGCGTCCAACGGGCCCACGGCCTCCGTCGTCTCCGGCGCACCCGGGGCGCTGGACGAACTGCTGGCCGCGCTCAGCGCCGAGCAGGTCAGGGTCCGCAGGATCCCGGTGGACTACGCCTCGCACTCCCCGCAGGTCGAGGAGGTCCGCGACGGGCTCCTGGCCGCCGTCGACGCCGTACGGCCGCGCACCGCTTCCGTCCCGTTCTTCTCCACCGTCACCGGCGCACCGTTCGACACCACCGCGCTGGACGCCGGGTACTGGTACACCAATCTGCGTGCCACCGTCCTCTTCGAGCAGGCCACCCGGGCCGCCCTCGACCAGGGGTACGACCTGTTCATCGAGGTCAGCCCGCATCCGGTGACCGTGCCCAGCGTCCAGGAGACCATCGAGGCCACCGAGGCGCGCGCGGTCGCCCTCGGGTCGCTGCGCCGTGACGAGGGCGGGCAGGAACGATTCCTCACCTCGGTCGCGACCGCCCACACCCAGGGCGCCGCCCCGGACTGGAGCGGCCTGCTCGGCGCCGGACCCCGGGCCGAGCTGCCCACGTACGCCTTCCAGCGCGAGCGGTACTGGCTGCTGCCCGAGCGGGGCGGCCGGGCCGCGCACGGCCCGGACGACTGGCGCTACCGGGTCACCTGGCGCCCCGCCACCCCCGGGGCCGTCCCCAGGACGGCCGGGCGGTGGCTGCTGATCGCGCCCGCAGAGGACATCGGCGGACCCCTCACCGCCCGGTGCGAACGGGCGCTGACGGAGGCGGGAGCCGAGGTCGCCCGGCTGACCGCCGGCGACCCGGCGGCGCTCACCGAACGGCTCGCCGCGGGGACACCCGCCGGGGTCCTCTCCCTGCTCGCCCTGGACGAGCGCCGCGCACCGGACGGTTCGGCCCCGCGCGGACTGCTCGACACGGTCGCCCTGGCCCAGGCGCTGGCCGGGCGGGAGATTCCGCTGTGGCTCGCCACCCGGGGCGCCGTCGCCGTCGACCCCGACGACCGGCTCGACCACCCCGAACAGGCGGCGGTCTGGGGCCTGGGCCGCGCCCTCGGCCTCGAATCGCCCCGCGACTGGGGCGGCCTGGTGGACCTGCCCGCCGACCTCGACGAGGCCTCGGCGGCCCTGTTCGCCGCCGCGCTCACCGGCGACGGCGACGAGGACCAGATCGCCGTGCGCCCCGCGGGTCTCCTCGTACGGCGACTGGTGCGGGCCACGGCCCCGCCGGTGACCCCCGCCGTCTGGCGGCCCCGGGACACCGCTCTCGTCACCGGCGGTACCGGCGCGCTCGGCGCCCGGGTGGCCCGCTGGCTCGCCGCCGCCGGGGCCGCGCACCTCGTCCTGGCGAGCCGCGGCGGCCCCGAGGCACCGGGAGCCGAGAAGCTGCGGGCCGAACTCACCGCGCTCGGCGCCTCGGTGGAGATCGTCGCCTGTGACACCGCCCGCCGCGAGGAACTGGCCGCGCTGCTGGACTCCGTACCCGAGGACCGTCCCCTGCGGACGGTCGTGCACACCGCCGGAGTCCTTGTCGAGTCCGCCGTGGCCACCCTGACCACGGACCAACTCGCACACACACTGCGCGCCAAGACCGAGACCGCTCGCCATCTCCACGAACTCACCGAAGGGCTCGACGCGTTCGTCCTGTTCTCCTCCGGCGCCGGTGTCTGGGGCAGCGGCGGACAGGGCGCGTACGGCGCGGCCAACGCCTATCTCGACGGGCTCGCCCGGTACCGCCGCGACCACGGGCTGCCCGCCACGGCCGTCGCCTGGGGCGCGTGGGGCGGCGGCGGGCTGGGCGCCGTCGACGGCGCCGAGGACGTCTGGCGGCGCCTGGGCGTCCTTCCGATGGACCCGGGCTCGGCCGTCACCGCGCTCCAACGGGCCCTGGACGCCGGGGAGAACACCCTCACCGTCGCGGACATCGACTGGACGCGGTTCGCCCCGGCCTTCGCGTCCGCCGGGCCCCGGCCGCTCCTCGCCGACCTGCCCGAGGCACAGCGCGCCCTGAACGGTCCCACCGGTGTCACCACCACGGACCCGGCCGCCACGGACACCGAGCGCCCCGAACGGATCCGGCATCTGGCGGGCCTGCCCGAGGCGCGGCGCACCGAGGCCCTGCTCGACCTCGTCCGCGCCGAGGCCGCCGCCGTACTCGGCCACACCGACCCCCGCTCCGTACGGCCGCGACGGCCCTTCAAGGAGAGCGGGTTCGACTCGCTGACCTCCGTCGAACTCCGCGACAGGCTGGTCACCGCCGTCGGCCACCGGCTCCCCACCAGCCTCGTCTTCGACCGGCCGACACCGACGGCGCTCGCCCGCCACCTCGACACCCTGCTCTTCGGCACCGCCACCACCGGCGCCGGGACCGCCGTGGCCTCCGACGAACCCGTCGCGATCATCGCGATGGCCTGCCGCTACCCGGGCGGCGTCGGCTCGCCCGAGGACCTGTGGGACCTGGTCGCGGCCGGCGCGGACGCGGTGTCGGAGTTCCCCGCCGACCGGGGCTGGAACGTGGAGTCCCTGTACGACGCCGACCCCGACCGGCCCGGCGCGTCCTATGTACGGCACGGCGGATTCCTGTACGACGCCGCCGAGTTCGACGCCGAACTCTTCGGGATGAGCCCGCGCGAGGCACGCGCCACCGACCCGCAGCAGCGGCTGCTGCTGGAGACGGCCTGGGAGACCTTCGAGCGCGCCGGCATCGACCCCCGGTCGCAGGCGGGCTCCCAGACCGGTGTGTTCGTCGGCGCGATGTCCCAGGACTACGGGCCCCGGATGCACGAGGCGCCGCAGGACCTGGAGGGGTATCTGCTCACCGGCAACATCGGCAGTGTGGCCTCCGGGCGCCTCTCGTACACCTTCGGCCTCGAAGGCCCGGCGATGACCGTCGACACCGGATGCTCCGCGTCCCTCGTCGCCCTGCACCTCGCCGCGCAGTCGCTGCGGCGCGGAGAGAGCTCGATGGCCCTCGCGGGCGGGGTGACGGTGATGTCCACCCCCGGGGTGTTCATCGAGTTCTCCCGGCAGCGGGGTCTCGCGCCGGACGGCAGGTGCAAGGCGTACGGTGCGGGTGCGGACGGTACCGGCTGGTCGGAGGGGGTCGGTCTGCTTCTGCTGGAACGGCTCTCGGACGCCGAACGCAACGGCCATGAGATCCTGGCCGTGGTCCGGGGCTCCGCCGTCAACCAGGACGGCGCGTCCAACGGACTGACCGCCCCCAACGGCCCCTCTCAGGAACGCGTCATCCGGCGCGCGCTGGCCGACGCCGGACTCTCCCCGGCCGAGGTCGACGCCGTCGAGGGACACGGTACGGGCACGACGCTCGGCGACCCGATCGAGGCCGAGGCGCTGCTCGCCACCTACGGCCGCAACCGCGAACGCCCGCTGTGGCTCGGCTCGTTGAAGTCCAACATCGGGCACACCCAGGCCGCCGCGGGCGTCGGCGGCATCATCAAGATGGTGCAGGCCATGCGCCATGGCGTCCTGCCGAAGACCCTGCACGCCGACGCACCCTCGCCCCGGATCGACTGGTCGGCCGGCGCGGTGTCGCTGCTCACGGAAGAGCGGGCCTGGCCCGACGACGGCCGCCCGCGCCGCGCGGCCGTCTCCGGATTCGGCGTGGGCGGCACCAACGCCCATGTCATCGTCGAACAGGCTCCACCGCCCGCCCCCGCCACCCCGCCCGCGCCCGTCCCCGGTGCGCTGCCCTGGCTGCTGTCGGGCCGTACCGAACAGGCCCTGCGCGACCAGGCACGCAAGCTCTCCGACCACCTCGCCGCCCACCCGGACGCCGCCCCGCTCGACATCGCGTACACCCTGGCCACCGGCCGCACCGCGCTCGACCACCGGGCCGTCGTGGTCGCCGCCGACCACAGCGAGTTCCGTGCCGCGCTCGACGCCCTGGCCGCAGGGGACGACGGCTGCCCCCGGGGCATCGCCGACGAGGACGCCGCCACCGTCTTCGTCTTTCCCGGTCAGGGTTCGCAGTGGGTGGGGATGGCGGGGGAGTTGCTGGTGTCGTCGCCGGTGTTCGCGGCGCGGATGGCGGAGTGTGGTGAGGCGTTGGCGCCGTTCACCGGGTGGTCGTTGCGGGAGGTGCTGGACGACGGTGAGGCGTTGGAGCGGGTGGATGTGGTGCAGCCGGTGTTGTGGGCGGTGATGGTGTCACTGGCCGAGTTGTGGCGTTCGTACGGTGTGGAGCCGGCGGCGGTGGTGGGGCACAGTCAGGGGGAGATCGCGGCGGCGTGTGTGGCCGGAGCGCTGTCGCTGGAGGACGCCGCGCGTGTCGTCGCCCTGCGCAGCCAGGCCCTTCAGGCGCTCTCCGGCGGCGGCGCCATGGCGGCGCTGCTGCTCGCGCCGGACGAGGTCGCCCGGCTGATCGCACCCTGGAACGGGCGGCTCACCATCGCCGCCTACAACGGCCCCCACTCCACCACCGTCGCCGGGGACCCCGAGGCCGTCGAAGCGCTGCACGCCCACTGCGCACACGAACGGATCCAGTCCCGCCGCGTCGCCGTCGACTACGCCTCCCACTCGCCGCAGGTCGAGGAGATCCGCGAGCGGCTGCTCGCCGACCTGGCCCCGATCACCCCGCGCCGGGCCGCCGTACCGTTCCACTCCACCGTCACCGGCGCACCGATCGACACCACCGGGCTGGACGCCGCGTACTGGTACACCAACCTGCGCGGCCCGGTCCTCTTCGAACCGACCGTACGGGCCCTGATCGACACCGGCCACGGCATCTTCATCGAGCCGAGCGCCCACCCCGTCCTCACCACCGCAGTCCAGGACACCGCCGAGCGCGCCGGACATCCCGTCGCCGCGTTCGGCACCCTGCGCAGGGACGACGGAGCGGCCGACCGCTGGCTGGCCGCCCTCGCCGAGGCCCATGTCCACGGCGCCCCCGTCGACTGGTCCGGCCCGCTCGCCGGGGGCCGCAGGACCGCGCTGCCCACCTACGCCTTCCAGCACGAGCGGTACTGGCTGGACCCGGTCGCCGCGCCGTCCGCGGACGGCGCGGCGGGCCTCGGGCTCCGGCCGGCGGCCCATCCGCTGCTCGGCGCCGCCGTGGAGATGGCCGGCACGGACACGTATGTCCTCACCGGCCGGCTGTCCCTCGCCACCCACCCCTGGCTCGCCGACCACGCCGTGTCCGGCACCGTACTGCTCCCCGGCACGGCGTTCGTCGAACTCGCGCTGCGCGCCGGGGACGAGGCGCGCTGCGACCGGATCGAGGAACTGACCCTGAGCGCACCGCTGCTGATCGACGGCGAGGTGACTCTCCAGGTCCTGGTCGGGGCCGCCGGCGCCGACGGACGGCGGACCCTGACCGTGTACGCCAGGACCGCCCCGGACGCGCCGTGGACCCAACACGCCGACGGCACCCTGGGCACCGGAGGACCCGACCCGGCCGGGGACGACGGGGCCTGGCCGCCCCCCGGAGCACACCCCGTGGAGCGGACCGGTTTCTACCCGGCGCTCGCCGCGGCCGGCTACGACTACGGTCCCGTCTTCCAGGGGCTGCGCGCCGTATGGCGGCACGGCGACGACCTCCTCGCCGAAGCGGCCCTCCCGGACACCGGGTCCGCCGACGGATTCGCGCTCCACCCCGCCCTGCTGGACGCCTGCCTCCACCCGCTGGGGCTCGGGAAGGGCCCCGACGACCCGGCCGACGGGGGCGGGACCCGGCTCCCGTTCGCCTGGACCGGGGTCCGGCTGCACGCCGTGGGCGCCACGTCCGTACGCGTACGGATCTCCCCGTCCGGCACGGACGCCGTCTCGGTGACCGTCAGCGACCCGGCGGGCGCGCCGGTCGCCACGGTGGAGGGCCTGGTGCTCCGCCCGACGACCGCAGGACAGCTCGCCGCCGTACGCCATGACGACCACGACGCGCTGTTCCGGCTGGTCTGGAACCCGGTCGCCGCCCCGGCTCCGGCCGGGCCCGTCACGGGGATCCCCCTCATGGGTACGGAGGCGCTCGGCACGGCCCTCGCCGAGGGCGCGCCGCTGCCCGCCGTCGTCGCCGTACGGCCCGACGCGCCGGCCGGGGACGACCTGGCCGCCCGGGTCCACGGGGCGACGGCCCGGCTGCTGGAGCTGATACGCACCTGGCTCGCCGACGAGCGGCGTGCCGCCACCAGGCTGGTGATCCTCACCCGGGGCGCCGTCGCCGTCCGGGCGGACGAGGACATCCTCGATCTCGCGCAGGCGCCGCTCTGGGGGCTCGTCCGCGCGGCACAGACGGAGAATCCGGACCGGTTCCTGCTGCTGGACACGGACACGGACGCGGACACGGATACGGACGCGGACACGGATACGGACGCGGATACGGATACGGACGCGGATACGGACCCGGCTGTCGACGCGGCCGTCGCCGTCGCGCTCGCGGCCGGCGAACCGCAGGCCGCGCTGCGCGACGGCGCCGTACTGGTGCCACGGCTCGCCCGCCCGGCATCCACCCGCCTCCCCGTCCCCGCGCTCGACCCGGACGGCGCCGTCCTGATCACCGGAGGCACCGGCACCCTCGGCGGCCTCGTCGCCCGGCACCTCGTCACCACCCGGGCGGTCCGCCACCTCGTACTGATCAGCCGCCGCGGTCCGGACGCGCCCGGCGCCGCCGCGCTGAGAGCCGAACTCACCGCACTCGGCGCCGAGGTGACCGTCGCCGCGTGCGACGCCGCCGACCGGGACGCCCTCGCCGCGCTGCTGGCGGACCTCCCGGTCCGGCTGACGGCGGTCGTGCACGCGGCGGGCGCCGTGGACGACGGCGTCCTCGCCTCACTCACCCCCGACCGGCTCGCCCCCGTCCTGCGGCCCAAGGTCGATGCCGCACTCCACCTGCACGAACTCACCGACAGTCTCGACGCGTTCGTCCTCTTCTCCTCGGCGTCGGCCACCTTCGGCACCGCCGGACAGGCCACCTACTGCGCCGCCAACGCGTTCCTCGACGCGCTCGCCCACCACCGCCGTACGGCCGGACTCCCCGCCGTCTCCCTCGCCTGGGGCTACTGGGCGCAGACCAGCGAGCTGACCCGCGGTCTCGGCGCCGGTGACGTCGCCCGCCTGGAGCGTTCGGGCGTGCTTCCGCTCACCACCGCACGCGGGCTCGCGCTCTTCGACGCCGCACAGCGCCTCGCCGAACCCTTCGCGGTCACGGCACGGCTCGACACCACACCCCGGGCCCACGCCCCCGCCCTGCTGCGCGATCTCGTCAGGACACCGGCCCGGCGCACCGCCGGGGCGCCCGCCGCGACGACCGCCGCGACCGCCTTGGCGGACCGGCTCGCCGGGCTCTCCGTACCGGAACGCGAACGGCTCCTCCTCGACGAGGTGCTGCGCCACGCCGCGGCCGTCCTCGGCCGTACCGGCTCCGCCGGACTGCTGCCGGGCCGGCCCTTCCGGGACAACGGGTTCGACTCGCTGACCGCCGTCGAACTGCGCAACCGGCTCCACACCCTGACCGGGCTGCGGCTGCCCGCCACCCTCGTCTTCGACCACCCCACCCCCCTCGCGCTCGCCACCGACCTGGCGCAGCGGCTGACCGGTACCGCCCCCGGCTCCGCCGCCCTGGCCGCCGCTCCGGCCTCCGGCGACGAGCCCATCGCGATCGTCGCGATGGCCTGCCGCTACCCCGGCGGCGTCAGCTCGCCCGAGGAGCTGTGGGACCTGGTCGCGGCCGGTACGGACGCGGTGTCCGGCTTCCCCACCGACCGGGGCTGGGACGTCGAGTCCCTGTACGACGCGGACCCCGCCAGGACCGGTACGTCGTACACCCGCAGTGGCGCGTTCCTGTACGACGCCGCGGACTTCGACCACGAACTGTTCGGGATGAGCCCCCGCGAGTCCCTGGCCACCGATCCGCAGCAGCGGCTGCTCCTGGAGACCACCTGGGAGGTCTTCGAACGGGCGGGCATCGACCCGCTGTCGGTGAAGGGCAGCAGCACCGGTGTGTTCGTCGGCGCGATGTACAACGACTACGCCTCCCGCATCCAGCAGGCCCCCGCCACCGTCGAAGGACAACTGCTGACCGGCAGCGCGGGCAGCGTCGCCTCCGGGCGGCTGGCCTATGTCTTCGGACTCGAAGGCCCGGCGATCACCGTCGACACCGCGTGCTCCTCCTCGCTCGTCGCCCTGCATCTGGCCGCCAGGTCGCTGCGCCAGGGCGAGAGTTCGCTGGCCGTGGCGGGCGGGGTGACACTGATGGCAGGACCGACCCTGTTCGTGGAGTTCTCCCGGCAGCGCGGGCTCTCCGCCGACGGACGCTGCAAGGCGTTCGGCGCGGGGGCCGACGGCACCGGCTGGGGCGAGGGCGTCGGAGTCCTGCTGCTGGAACGGCTCTCGGACGCGAAGCGCAACGGCCACGAGGTCCTCGCCCTGCTGCGCGGCACCGCCGTCAACCAGGACGGCGCGTCCAACGGTCTGACCGCGCCCAACGGTCCCGCGCAACAGCGTGTGATCCGCGGAGCCTTGGCCGATGCGGGACTCACCACCCAGGACATCGACGTGGTCGAGGGACACGGTACGGGGACGACGCTCGGTGACCCCATCGAGGCACAGGCCGTGCTGGCGACATACGGGCAAGGCCGTGAACACCCGGTGTGGCTCGGCTCGTTGAAGTCGAACATCGGGCACACCCAGGCCGCCGCCGGGGTCGGCGGTGTCATCAAGATGGTCGAGGCCATGCGCCACGGCATCCTCCCGAGGACCCTGCACGCCGACGAGCCGTCGCCCGAGGTCGACTGGGAGCGCGGCGCCGTGGAGCTGCTGACCGAGGCCAGGCCGTGGCCCGGGGGGACACCCCGGCGCGCCGGGGTGTCCTCCTTCGGCGCGGGCGGCACCAACGCCCATGTCATCATCGAACAGGGCCCGACCACCGAAACGCCCGGACAACCACCTGCCGAAACCCCCGGACACGCGCCCGTCGAAACCTCCGGACAGCCGCCCGCCGAAACCCCCGGCGGAGCGCCCGCGCTCCCCTCCGCCGGGACCGCCGCCGGGGCCACCACCGGGGAAACCGCCCCGACGGCCGCCGCCCCGCTGCCCTGGGTGCTCTCCGCCAGGACCGGTCCTGCGCTGCGGGCCCAGGCCGCCCGGCTCGCCTCCTTCCTCGCGGTCCACGGCGACCTCGGCACCGCCGAGATCGGCCACTCCCTGGTCACCACCCGCGCCCGCCTGGACCACCGCGCGGTCCTCGTCGCCGCCGACCGTCCCGAGTTCCTGGCACAGCTCACCGCGCTCGCCGAGGACGGCGGACCCGCCGTCCTCGGGAGCGCCGGAGGCCACGGCCGTACCGTCTTCGTCTTCCCCGGCCAGGGCTCCCAATGGGCCGGGATGGCTCTCGGACTGATGGACTCCTCGCCGGTGTTCGCGTCGCGGATGGCGGAGTGTGCGGCGGCGTTGGCGCCGTACACGGACTGGTCGCTCGCCGAAGTGCTGGGTGACGCGGGGGCGTTGGAGCGGGTGGATGTGGTGCAGCCGGCGTTGTTCGCGGTGATGGTGTCGCTCGCGGAGCTGTGGCGTTCGTACGGTGTGGAGCCGGCCGCCGTGCTCGGGCACAGCCAGGGGGAGATCGCCGCCGCCTGCGTGGCCGGAGCCCTCTCGCTGGCCGACGCCGCCCGGGTGGTCGTGCTCCGCGGCCAGGCGCTGACCGAACTGTCCGGGCGCGGCGCCATGGCCTCGGTGGCGCTCGGCAGGGACGTGCTCGGGCCCCGGCTCCCCGCGGGGCTCTCCGTCGCCGCCGTCAACGGCCCCGCGTCCACGGTGATCTCCGGGGACCCCCGCGCCCTCGGTGAACTGCTCGACACCCTCACCGCCGAAGGGGTACGCACCCGCCGCATCGCCGTGGACTACGCCTCACACTGCGGCCAAGTGGAGGCCGTACAGGCCCGGTTGCTAGAAGACCTCGCCCCGATCACCCCCCGTACCCCGCGCATCCCCTTCTTCTCGACCGTCTCGGCGAGCTGGCTCACCGAGCCCGTCGACGCGGACTACTGGTACCGGAACCTGCGCGGGACCGTCGAGTTCGAGGCCGCCACCCGCGCGCTCGTCGCGGAAGGGTACGGCGTCTTCGTCGAGGCCAGTCCCCACCCCGTCCTCACCGTCGCGATCCAGGAGAGCGCCGAGGACGCCGTTGTCGTCGGCTCACTGCGCCGCGACGAGGACGGGCCGCGCCGCTTCCTCACCTCCCTCGCCGAGGCCCATGTCCGGGGCGTCGACGTCACCTGGACGCCCGCGTTCCCCGGCACGCCCCGCCGGGTGGGCCTGCCCACCTACGCCTTCCAGCGCGAACGGTTCTGGCTGGAGCGGACCCCCGGCGGCCCCGCCGATGTCACCTCGGCAGGACTCGCCCCCGCCGAACACCCGCTGCTGGGCGCCACGGTGGCCCTGCCGGCCTCCGGCGGCCACCTCAGCACGGGACGGATCTCCCGGGAGGACCACCCCTGGCTCGCGGACCACGGCGTACTCGGCACGGTCCTGTTGCCGGGCGCGGCCCTGGCCGAACTCGCCGTCCGGGCAGGGGACCAGGCCGACTGCCCCCATCTGGAAGAACTCGTCCTGCACGCCCCGCTCGCACTGCCCGCGCACGGCGGCGTACAGGTACAGCTCGAACTCGGCGCGCCCGACCCGACAGGCCGGCGCACGCTGAGCGTGCACGCCTACGACGCCGACAGCCCGGACGCCTGGACCCGTCACGCCACCGGCGTCCTCGCCCCCGCCCCGGAACGGACCGGCGAGGCGCTCACCGCCTGGCCACCCGCCGGCGCCACCCCGCTCGACCTCGGCGCCTTCTACCCGGGGCTCGCCGACCGGGGCTACGGCTACGGACCCGCCTTCCAGGGGCTGCGCGCCGCCTGGCGCGACGGCGACGACATCTTCGCCGAGATCGCCCTGCCCGAGGAACACCACGCGCAGGCCGCGCGGTTCGGGCTGCACCCCGCCCTCTTCGACGCGGCCCTGCACACCGTCGGACTCGGTCAAGCCCTGGACGGGCACGACCGGCCGGTGCTGCCGTTCTCCTGGCAGGGAGTGAGCCTGCACGCGGTCGGCGCCGCGGCGCTGCGTGTGCGCACCCGCTTCACCGGCCCCGACACCGTCTCCCTCACCCTGGCGGGACCCGACGGGGCGCCCGTCGCCACGGTCGCCTCCCTCACCGTACGGCCCCTCTCCCCGGACCTGCCCGCCGCCGCACCCGCCGTACGCGACGCGCTGTTCCACGTCGCCTGGCGCGAGCAACCGCGGCCCGCCGCCCACGACACCACCGAGGGGCCGGTCCTCGTGCTCGGCGCGGACGGCCTCGGGATACGCGCCGCGCTGGAGACGGCCGGGGTGCCGGTGACGGCGTCCCGGGACCTGGCCCACTGGAACCCCGCCGAGGACACGCCCGCACCCGGGCCGGTGCTCACCGGCGAACTGCCGGGACGTACCCCGCGTGAAGCCGTCCACCAAGCCCTCGCCCTCGTACGGAGCTGGCTCGCCGACGACCGGTTCGCCGCCTCGCGCCTGGTCGTCGTGACCCGCGGAGCCGTCTCCACCCGCCACGACGAGGACATCACCTCCCTCGCGCAGGCCGCCGTGTGGGGCTTCGTCCGTACGGCCCAGGCGGAGCACCCCGGCCGGTTCACACTGCTCGACCTCGGCGCCGGGGAGCCGCCCCTCGCCGGGCTGCCCGCCGCGCTGGCCTCCGGCGAACCCCAACTCGCCCTGCGCTCCGGCGGCTTCCTCGTACCACGGCTGGACCGGCTCGACCGCGGCGGCACCCTGCTGCCGCCCCAGGACGGGGCATGGCGGCTCGATGTCACCAGCCCCGGCACCCTGGAGAACCTGGCGCTCCTGCCCGCTCCGGAGGCCGAAGCCCCCCTCGGCGAGGGCGAGATACGGATCGCCGTACGGGCCGCCGGACTCAACTTCCGCGATGTCCTCATCGCCCTGGGCATGTATCCGGGCGCGGGCATCATGGGCAGCGAAGGCGCCGGAACCGTACTCGAAACCGGGCCGGGCGTCACCGGACTCGCCGTCGGCGACGCCGTGTTCGGCCTGTTCCTCGCCGGTTCCTTCGGCCCCCGCGTGGTGGCCGACCGACGGCTGGTCGCGAAGATCCCGGCCGGCTGGTCCTTCACCGACGCGGCCTCCGTTCCCGTCACCTTCCTCACCGCCTACCACGCACTGGTCGACCTGGCGGGGCTGCGCCCCGGCGAGTCGGTGCTCGTGCACACCGCGACCGGTGGTGTCGGTACGGCCGCCGTCCAACTCGCCCGGCATCTGGGCGCGGAGGTCTTCGCGACCGCCGGCCCCGGCAAGTGGCACGCCCTGCGCGCCCTCGGCCTGGACGAGAAACACATCGCCTCCTCCCGGGACCTCGACTTCGAGGAGCGTTTCCGGACGGCCACCGGCGGACGCGGTGTCGATGTCGTCCTCAACTCCCTGGCCCGCGAGTTCACGGACGCCTCCCTGCGCCTGCTGTCCGAGGGCGGCCGGTTCACCGAGATGGGCAAGACCGATCCGCGCGACCCCGGCCAGGTCGCCGCGCGGTACCCGGGCGTGACCTACCGGGCGTTCGAGCTGATGGACGCGGGCCCCGACCGGGTCGGCGCGATCCTCGCCGAACTGCTGACGCTCTTCGAGCGCGGCGTCCTGTCACCGGCGCCCGTCACCACCTGGGACATCCGCAGGGCGCCGGAGGCCGTACGCTTCCTCAGCCAGGCCAAACATCTCGGCAAGCTCGTCCTCACCCTGCCCGCCCCGCTCGACCCGGACGGCACGGTCCTGGTCACCGGCGCGTCCGGGACCCTGGGCGGCGCCGTCGCCCGCCACCTCGTGACCCGCCACCGTGTACGTCACCTGGTGCTGGCCTCCCGGTCCGGTCCCAGCGCCGACCTGTGCGCCGAACTCACCGCGCACGGCGCCACGGTGACGGCCGCCGCGTGCGACATCGCGGACCGTACGGCGCTGGCGCGCCTCCTCGACGCGATCCCCGCTCCTCATCCGCTCACCGCGGTGGTCCATGCCGCCGGGGTCCTCGACGACGCGGTGGTCGACTCGCTGACCCCCGAACGTATCGACACCGTCCTGCGGCCCAAGACCGACGGCGCGGCCCATCTCCACGAACTGACCCGCCACCTGGACCTGTCGGCGTTCATCCTCTTCTCCTCCGCCGCCGCGACACTCGGCAGCGCGGGACAGGCCGCGTACGCGGCGGCCAACGCGTATCTCGACGCCCTTGCCCAGCACCGCCGCGCCACGGGTCTGCCCGCCACCTCACTGGCCTGGGGCCTGTGGGCCGAGCGCAGCGCGATGACCGGGCATCTGGACGACACCGACCTGGCCCGCATGGGCCGTTCGGGCATCGCGCCGCTCACCACCGAGGACGGCCTCGCCCTCTTCGACGCGGGACGTTTTGCCGCCGAGGCCGCAGTGGTCCCGCTGCGCCTCGACCTCGCGGCGCTCCGGTCGGGCGCCGCCGACCCGGCGTTCCCGCCGCCGTTGCGCGGTCTGGTCAGGGCCCCGGCGCGCCGGGCGGCGGAGGCACGGCCGGCCTCCGAGGGGGTACGCGAACGGTTCGCCGCCCTGCGCGGCGCCGACCGGGAGCGCGCGCTGCGTGAACTGGTCTGCGACCACGCGGCGATCGTCCTCGGACACGGCGACAGCGCTTCCGTCACCCCGGGACGGCCGTTCAAGGAACTCGGGTTCGACTCGCTGACCGCCGTGGAACTCCGTAACCGGCTGGGCGGCGCCACCGGGCTGCGGCTCTCCGCCACACTTGTCTTCGACCACCCGACACCCCTCGCACTCGCCGAGCATCTGCGGGCCGAACTGTTCGCGGACGAGGAGCCGGCGGGCGGCTCGCCCGACGCCGAACTGGAACGACTCGAAGCGGCCCTCGCCCTGGCCGCCCCCGACACCTTCGACCGGACCCAGGTCACCACCCGGCTGCGCGCGCTCCTCAAGCGCGTCGAGCGGGCCGAGCGGACCGAACCGAACGGGCAGGACGGGTCCGACGGCGGACTCGACCTCTCCTCGGCCACGCACGACGAGATCTTCGCACTCATCGACGGGCAGCACGACGACGTCTGAGGCTCCCCCACTCGCTAGGAGACACCGTGGCGACCGAACAAGAACTCTTCGCGTATCTCAAGAAGGCCACCAGCGATCTTCAGCAAGCCCGTCGCCGGGTCCGTGAACTGGAGTCGCCGGAGCCCGTCGCCATCGTCTCGATGGCCTGCCGCTACCCCGGCGGAGTGCGCTCCCCCGAGGAACTGTGGGAGCTGGTGGCGGCGGGCACCGACGCCGTCTCGCCGTTCCCCGACGACCGCGGCTGGGACCTCGACGGACTGTACGACCCGGACCCCGACACGCCCGGCACCTCATACGGCAGGGAGGGCGGCTTCGTCACCGGCGCCGCCGACTTCGACGCACCGTTCTTCGGTATCTCGCCGCGCGAGGCGCTGGCCATGGACCCCCAGCAGCGGCTGCTGCTGGAGACCTCGTGGGAGGTCCTGGAACGGGCGGGCATCGACCCGGCCGCGCTGCGCGCCAGCAGGACCGGTGTCTTCACCGGGATCAGCCACCAGGACTACGCGCTGGGCCTGAACATCTCCACCGAGGTCTCCGAGGGACACCTCATGACCGGCAACGCCGTCAGTGTGATGTCCGGCCGCGTCGCGTACACCTTCGGCTTCGAGGGGCCCGCGGTCACCGTCGACACGGCGTGCTCGTCGTCGCTGGTCGCCCTGCACCTCGCCGCGCACTCACTGCGTACGGGGGAGTGCTCCCTCGCCCTCGCGGGCGGGGCCACCGTGATGGCCACCCCCAACGCCTTCACCCGGTTCAGCCGGGAGCGCGGACTGGCCCCCGACGGCCGGTGCAAGGCGTTCGGCGCGGGCGCCGACGGGACCGGGTTCAGCGACGGCATCGGCGTCCTGCTGCTGGAACGGCTCTCGGACGCCGAACGCAATGGCCACCGGGTGTTGGCGGTCGTCCGGGGCTCCGCCGTCAACCAGGACGGCGCGTCGAACGGACTGACCGCCCCCAACGGCCCCGCCCAGCAGCGGGTCATCCGGGAGGCGCTGTCCGCCGCCGGGCTCGCCCCGTCCGAGGTCGACGCCGTCGAGGCACACGGTACGGGGACGACGCTGGGCGACCCAATCGAGGCGCAGGCCCTCCTCGCGACGTACGGGCAGCACCGGGACCGCCCGCTGTGGCTGGGCTCGCTGAAGTCCAACATCGGGCACACCCAGGCCGCGGCAGGGGTCGGCGGCGTCATCAAGATGGTCCAGGCGATGCGCCACGGCACCCTGCCCAAAACCCTGCACGCGGACAAGCCCTCGCTCCGGGTGGACTGGTCGGCCGGCGCGGTGGAACTGCTCACCGAACCCCGGCCGTGGGACCCCGCCGCCGGAGGCGTCCGCAGGGCCGGTGTCTCCTCCTTCGGGATCAGCGGTACGAACGCGCATGTCATCCTGGAGGAGCCGCCCGCGCGCCAGGAGGCCCCCCGGGCGCCGGGGCGGGCGCCGGGCGCGACGCCCTGGGTGCTCTCGGCGAGGAGCGCGCCGGCGCTGCGGGCCCAGGCCGGGAACCTGCTGGCCTTCCTGGACGCGCGCCCCGGCCACGACACCACCGACACGGACACCGACGCTGCCGACACCGACACCGACACCGACACCGACACCGACACCGACACCGCCGACACCGACATCGCCTTCTCCCTGGCCGCGACCCGGTCCGCGCTGGAGCACCGTGCCACGGCCGTCGCCGGGGACCGCGCCGGGCTGCTCGCCGCGCTGCGGTCCATCGCCGACGGATCGGCGGCCACCACCGTGGCCGACACCGGCCCCAAGGTCGCGTTCCTCTTCGCGGGCCAGGGCTCCCAACGCGTCGGCATGGGCCGTGAACTCACCGCGCGTTTCCCGGTGTTCGCCGCCGCGCTCGACACGGTCCACGCCGCCCTCGATCCGTATCTCGACCGGCCGCTGCGCGAGATCATCGACGGTGACGCGCCGGCCCTGGACTCCACCGACCACGCACAGCCCGCCCTGTTCGCCCTGGAGGTGGCGCTCTTCCGGCTGCTGGAGTCCTGGGGCATCCGGCCCGACGCGGTCGCCGGGCACTCGGTCGGGGAGATCGCCGCCGCGCATATCGCCGGAGTGCTGACCCTCGACGACGCCGCGCTGCTGGTGACCGCCCGGGGCCGGCTGATGCGTGGCCTGCCCGAGGGCGGCGCGATGGTGGCGATCGAGGCCCCGGAGGCCGAAGTCCTCCCCGCCATCGACGCGTTCACCGGCCCGCCGACCGGCCCGCCCACCGGCCCGCCCACCCGTGCACGCGCCTCCGTCGCCGCCGTCAACACCCCGGCGTCCACGGTTGTCTCCGGCGACGGGAGCGCCGTACGGGAGATCGCGGCGCACTTCGAGGAGCGAGGCGTCCGGACCAAGAGGCTGCGGGTGAGCCACGCCTTCCACTCCCCGCTGATGGAGCCGATGCTCGCCGAGTTCGCGGCCGTCGTCGACGGCCTGTCGTTCGCCCCGCCCGCGCTCACCTTCGTCTCCACGGTCACCGGCCGGGTCGTGACCGAGGAGCTGGCCACCCCCGCCTACTGGGTCCGCCACGCGCGGGACGCCGTACGGTTCGCGGACGCCGTCACCGAACTGGCCTCCCTCGGCGCCACCGCGCTCGTCGAACTGGGCCCGGACGCGACCCTCTCCGGCCTGGCGGCGGGCGCCGCCCCCGTGGTCCTGCCCGTACTGCGCAAGGACCGCGCCGAGGAGCTTTCCGCCACCGCCGCGCTGACCGGGCTGTGGGCGCACGGCGTACCGGTGGCGTGGCCCGCGTACTTCACCGGCACCGAACCGCGCCCGGCCGGGCTGCCCACCTACGCCTTCCAGCGCGAGCGGTACTGGCTCGACCCCGTCACGTCCGCGCCCGGCCGGGCGAGCGCCCTCGGGCTCGGCTCGGCGCGGCACCCGCTGCTCGGCGCCGTCACCACCCTCGGCGCGGACGACGGGCTGCTGTTCACCGGGCGGCTCGCCACCGCGACCCACCGCTGGCTCGCCGACCACGCCGTCGACGGCACCGTCCTCCTGCCCGGCACCGCCTTCGTGGAACTGGCCGTACGCGCCGGGGACGAGGCGGGATGCGACCGCGTCGACGAACTCACCCTGCTCGCCCCGCTCGTCCTGCCCGCGCGTGACGGCGTACGCCTCCAGATCGCGGTGGGCGCGCCCGACCCGGCGGGCCGGCGCACCGTGACCCTGCACTCCCGCCCCGAGGGGCACGGCGAGGACGAGCCGTGGACGCTGCACGCGAGCGGATTCCTCGCCCCGTCCACCGCCACGCCGCCGCCGGGAGGGCTCACGGTCTGGCCGCCCGAGGGCGCGACCGTGCTGCCCGTCGACGGGGTCTACGAGCGCCTGGCCGAACAGGGTTACGGATATGGGCCCGCCTTCCAGGGGCTGCGCGCGGCCTGGACCCGTGGCGACGAGGTCTTCGCCGAGGTCGCGCTGGATCCGGTGGGGCAGCGGGACGCGGCGGAGTTCGGCCTCCACCCGGCGCTGCTCGACGCCGCCCTGCACGCCACCGCCGTACGGACCCTCGGTGACGGGGGAGAGCGGCTGCTGCCGTTCTCCTGGAGCGGCGTGTCGCTGTACGCGTCGGGCGCGACCGCGCTGCGTGTCCGGGTCGCCCCGGCGGACGGCGACGCGCTCGCCGTGCTGGTGACGGACGACGAGGGGCGCGCCGTCGCGTCGGTCGACGCGCTGACCGTACGGGCCGCCGATACCGACGCGCTCACGGCGGCGGGCGCGGGCGACGACGCGCTGTTCCGGCTCGACTGGACCGAACTGCCGCCCACCGAACTCCCGCCCGCCGAAGCCGCCATGGCCGGGGCACCGGCCGCCGGTACGACGGAACCCGGAAGCCTGGTGGTGCTCGGCGACAACGACCTGGGCCTCGGGTCCGGCCTTGGCACCCGCCCTGGTTCCGCCGTGGGCGTCCGCGCCTCGCTCGCGGAGCTGGACACCGTGCCGGACACCGTCCTCGCGCCGTTCCTCACCCCGGCCGGGCCCGGCACGGATCTATCGGGCGCCGCCCACGCCACCACCCACCGGGCGCTCGCCCTCGTACAGGAGTGGCTGGCCGACGACCGGTTCACCGCGTCCCGGCTGGTCTTCCTCACCCGTGGCGCGCTCACCGGCGATCTGGCCAACGCGCCGGTCCCGGGCCTCGTCCGCGCCGCCCAGTCGGAGCACCCCGGCCGGTTCGTCCTGCTCGACCTGGACGAGATCACCCCCGAAGGCGTCGGCGCGGCACTGGCCACCGGGCATCCCCAACTCGGCGTGGCCGAGGGGCGGATCAGGGTGCCCCGGCTCGTACGGGCGGGCGCCGCCCCCGGTGGCACGGCGCCTTCCGCGCCCTGGTCACCGTCCGGAACCGTACTGATCACCGGCGGTACGGGCGGACTCGGGGGCCTGGTCGCCCGCCATCTCGTCACCGAGCACGGGGTGCGTCGCCTCGTCCTCGCCGGCAGGCGTGGCCCCGACGCCCCCGGCGCGGCCGAACTCACCGCCGAACTAGAGGCGTTGGGCGCCGAGGTGACCGTCGCGGCCTGCGACGCCGCCGACCGGGACGCCCTGGCCGCACTGCTGGCCGCGCATCCGCCGAACGCCGTCGTGCACGCGGCGGGCGTCCTGGACGACGGGGTCATCGGCTCACTGACCCCCGAGCGCGTCGACGCCGTCCTGCGGCCCAAGGTGGACGCCGCCATCCATCTGCACGAACTCACCCAGGACCTCGACGCGTTCGTCCTCTTCTCCTCGGCCTCCGGTCTGCTCGGCGGCGCGGGACAGGCCAACTACGCCGCCGCCAACGCCTTTCTCGACGCCCTCGCCCAGTCCCGTACCGCACAGGGCCTGCCCGCGCTCTCCCTCGCGTGGGGTGCCTGGGCCGCCGACCACGGCATGACCGGCGCCCTGGACGCGACCGACACCCGGCGGATGGCGCGCGGCGGGGTGCTGCCGCTCGGCGCGGAGCGCGGACTCGGCCTGTTCGACCTGGCGACGGCGTCCGGCCGGCCGCTGCTCGTCCCGATGCTGCTGGACACCGCCGCCGTACGGAACTCCGGCGAGCCCGTGCCCGAACTCCTGCGCGGCCTGGTCCGCCCGGCCCGCCGGCGCGGCGCCGCGGGCGGGACCGGGGATGTCGGCGGCACGGCACTGGCGCGGCGACTGGCCGCGCTCGACCCGGCCGACCGCGCGGCCGAACTGCTCACCCTCGTCCGTACCCAGGTCGCCCTCGTGCTCGGGTACGCCGATCCGGGGACCATCGAGGCCGACAAGGCGTTCAAGGACCTCGGCTTCGACTCGCTGACCGCCGTCGAGCTGCGCAACGCGCTGCACACGCGGACCGGGCTCCGGCTGCCCGCCACCCTCCTGTTCGACTCGCCCACCCCGCTGGTGCTCGCCGAACGGCTCACCGCGGAACTCGCCGGGACCGGCGAACCGGGCGCCGCCGCACCGGCCGCCCAGGTACGCGCCCGTACCGACCAGGAGCCGATCGCCATCGTCGCGATGGGCTGCCGCCTCCCCGGCGGGGTGCGCTCGCCCGAGGAGCTGTGGTCCCTCGTCACCGGCGGCGTCGACGCCATCTCCGCCTTCCCCGACGACCGGGGCTGGGACGTGGACGCGCTCTACGACACCGACCCCGACCGGCCGGGCACCTCGTACACCCGGCACGGCGGATTCCTGCGGGACGCGAGCCTGTTCGACCCGGCATTCTTCGGGATGAGCCCCCGCGAGGCGCTGGCCACCGACCCGCAGCAGCGGCTGCTGCTGGAGACAGCCTGGGAGGTGTTCGAGCGCGCCGGAATCGACCCGGCGACGGTGAAGGGGACCCCGGCCGGTGTCTTCGTCGGCGTCATGTACAACGACTACGCGGAGTGCCTGGCGGAGAGCCTGGAAGGGCACATCGCCAGCGGCAGCGCCGCCAGTGTGGCCTCCGGGCGCCTCTCGTACACCTTCGGCCTCGAAGGCCCCGCCGTCACCGTCGACACGGCGTGCTCCTCCTCGCTGGTCGCCGTCCACCTCGCCGCCCAGTCGCTGCGGCAGGGCGAGTGCACACTGGCGCTCGCGGGCGGTGTCACCGTCATGTCCACGCCCACCACCTTCGTCGAGTTCTCCCGGCAGCGGGGTCTCGCGCCGGACGGCCGGTGCAAGGCGTACGGTGCGGGTGCGGACGGTACCGGCTGGTCGGAGGGGGTCGGTCTGCTTCTGCTGGAACGGCTCTCGGACGCCGAACGCAACGGCCATGAGGTCCTGGCCGTGGTCCGGGGCTCCGCCGTCAACCAGGACGGCGCGTCCAACGGACTGACCGCCCCCAACGGCCCCGCCCAGCAGCGCGTCATCCGCCAGGCCCTCGCCAACGCCGGGCTCGACCCGGCCGACATCGAAGCCGTCGAAGGACACGGTACGGGGACGACGCTGGGCGACCCGATCGAGGCGCAGGCCCTCCTCGCCACATACGGACAGGACCGGGACCGCCCGCTGTGGCTGGGCTCGCTGAAGTCCAACATCGGGCACACCCAGGCCGCCGCGGGCGTCGGCGGCATCATCAAGATGGTGCAGGCCATCCGGCACGGCGTCCTGCCCCGAACCCTGCACGCGGACGAGCCGTCACCGCACGTGGACTGGTCGGCGGGCGCCGTCTCGCTGCTCCATGAGAACCGGCCGTGGCCCGGGACGGGACGGCCGCGCCGCGCCGGTGTCTCCTCGTTCGGGGTGAGCGGCACCAACGCGCACACCCTCCTCGAAGAGGCCCCGCGCCCGGCCGCCCCGCCCAGGGCCCGCGAAGCGCTGCCCGCGCTGACGGCGCCGGTGCCGTGGATCCTCTCCGCGAAGACCCCGCGGGCCCTGCGGGAACAGGCCGCCCGGCTCGCCCGGCACCTGGACGACCACCCGGAGACCTCCGGCGCCTTTCTTCCCTCCGTCGCCGATGTCGGACTCTCCCTGGCGACCACCCGGGCCGCCCTCGACCACCGGGCCGTCCTCGTCGGCCATGACCACGCCGAATTCCGCACCCTGCTCGACGAGTTGGCGGCCGACACCGTCTCGGCCCGGATCGTACGGGGCACCACCCGCCCCACCGCCAGGACGGTCTTCGTCTTTCCCGGCCAGGGCTCCCAGTGGCCAGGCATGGCCACCGGCCTCCTCGAACACCCGGTGTTCCGGGCCCGGATGGAGGAGTGCGCCGCCGCCCTCGCACCCCATGTGGAGTGGTCGCTGTGGGACGTCCTGGGCGATGCGGAGGCGCTGCGGCGCGTGGACGTCGTCCAGCCGGCACTGTTCGCCGTGATGGTCTCGCTCGCCGCACTGTGGCGCGGTTACGGTGTGGAGCCCGCCGCCGTCGTCGGGCACTCCCAGGGCGAGATCGCCGCCGCCTGCGTCGCGGGCGGACTCACCCTGCCCGACGCCGCCAAGGTCGTCGCCCTGCGCAGCCGGGCGATCCTGGAACTCTCCGGACACGGCGGCATGGTGTCGCTGTCCCTGTCCGCCGCCGAGGCGGCCGGGCGCCTCGCCCGCTGGGACGGCCTGTCGGTCGCCGCGGTCAACGGACCGCGCTCGCTCGTGGTGGCGGGCGACGACCAGGCCCTCGAAGCGCTGCTGGCCTCCTGCGAGGCCGACGGTATCCGCGCCCGCCGCGTCCCCGTCGACTACGCCTCCCACTCCGCACACGTCGAAGCCGTACGGGAGGAACTGCGCACCGTCCTCGACGGCATCGCGCCGCGCCCCGGCCGGGTCGCCTTCTACTCGGCCGTCACCGGCGGCCTTCTCGACACCACCGAACTCGGCCCCGCCTACTGGTACCGCAACCTCCGCGAGACCGTACGGTTCGACGAGGCCACCCGCGCCCTCGCCGGCGGCGGCCACCACCGCTTCATCGAGATGGGGCCGCACCCCGTCCTCGCCGTGGGGATCCGCGAGACCCTGGAGGACCTCGGCGCCGACGGGCAGGTCCTCGGCTCGCTGCGGCGCGACGACGGCGGCCCCGACCGTATGCTGCTCTCGCTCGCCGAAGCGTACGCCGGGGGCCAGCGGCTGGACGCGGAGAGCCTCTTCGCCGGGCTGGGCGCGCGCCGCGTCCCGCTGCCGACGTACCCGTTCCAGACCGAGCGGTACTGGCCCGCCCCGCACACCGGACGGCGCGGCGACCTCACCACGCTGGGGCTGAACGCGAGCGGCCATCCGCTGTTCGGCGCCGGGGTCCCGATGTCCGAGGGCGACGGCGTCCTCCTCGTCGGCGCGCTGTCACTGGCGACCCACCCCTGGCTGGCCGACCACGCCGTGGGGGACACCGTCCTCCTGCCCGGTACGGCCTTCGTGGAGCTGGCCCTGCGCGCCGGGGACCAGGTCGGCTGCGCCGGACTCGCCGAACTCACCCTCCAGGCACCGCTGATCCTGCCCGCACGGGGCACCGTACGCCTTCAGCTCACCGTGGGGGAGCCGGACGAGCACGGCAGGCGGCCGGTCACCGCAGGCTCCCGGCAGGACGACGACGAGCCCTGGACCCGGCATGCCACCGGCGTACTCGAACCGACGGCCGCCGCACCGGAAACAGGCCCCGGCGCCACGGACTTCACCGCCTGGCCGCCGCCCGGCGCCACCCCCGTCGCCGTCGACGGCCTCTACGACCGGCTGCCCGGCATCGGACTGCGGTACGGCCCCGCCTTCCAGGGCGTCCACGCGCTCTGGCGGCGCGGCGACGACCTGTTCGCCGAGGTACGACTCGCCCCCGAACAGCGCGACGAGGCAGGGCTGTTCGGGATGCATCCCGCCCTGCTGGACGCGGCGCTCCACCCGTTCCTGACCGACGTCCTGGACGGCGGCACGCCCGACGGACAGGTGGTGCTGCCCTTCGCGTGGACCGGGGTGGCGCTCCACTCGACGGGCGCGAGCGCGCTACGGGTCAGGCTCGCCCCGGGAGGCCGGGTCGAGGCCGCCGACGGGACGGGCGCGCCGGTGGTGACCGTGGCCGGTCTGGCCTCCCGGCCGGTCTCCGTCGCCGGACTCGCGGCGCACGGCCCGCTCTACCGGATCCTCTGGCAGCCCCTCGCCCCGGAACCGGCCGGTGCCGTATCCGGTACGGGCGGGGCGGTCCTGGGCGAGGACGTCCTCGGCCTCGGGCTGCCCGCGTACCCCGACCTGGACGCCCTCGCCGCCGCCCGCCCCGGGAACGGACCGGTCTTCGCCACCCTGTCGGGCGGGCCGGGGGCGGACGCCGTCCACACCGCCACACACGAGGCGCTGGCCCTGGCCCGGGCGTGGACCGGCGACGAACGCTTCGACGGATCGCCTCTGGTCGTGGTGACCCGGGGCGCGGTCGCGACGACCGGCGACGAGGACGTGCCGGACCTGGCCGCGGCGGCCGCGCGCGGGCTGCTGCGCTCGGCGCAGTCGGAGCACCCCGGACGGATCGTCCTGGTCGACCTGGACACCGTGGCGGGCCCGGCGGCCCCGCTGTACGCCGCGGTGGCCACCGGTGAGCCCCAAGTCGCCGTACGCGGGGAGGAGTTGCGCGTACCACGGCTGGACCGCGCACCCCTGGCCGCGCCCGCGCCCGCCGGGCCGTGGGATCCGGACGGAACGGTGCTGATCACCGGTGGTACCGGTGTGCTGGGCGGACTGGTCGCCCGCCATCTCGCCTCGGTGCACGGGGTCCGCCGTCTCCTGCTGACCAGCAGGCGCGGTCCCGACTCCCCGGGCGCCGCCGAACTCCTGGTGGAAATGAGGGGGTTGGGTGCCGAGGTGACCGTCGCGGCCTGCGACGCCGCCGACCGGGACGCGCTGGCGGCCCTGCTGGCAGACCACCGGATCACCTCCGTCGTACACACCGCCGGAGTGCTGGACGACGGGGTCATCGGCGCGCTCACCCCCGAACGCGTCGACACCGTCCTGCGGCCCAAGGCCGACGCCGCGCTCAACCTCCATGAACTCACCCGGGATCTCGACGCGTTCGTCCTGTTCTCCTCGGCCGCCGCCGCGTTCGGCGCCCCGGGACAGGGCAACTACGCGGCGGGCAACGCCTTCCTCGACGCGCTCGCCCAGCACCGCAGGGCGGACGGACAGCCCGCCGTGTCGCTCGCCTGGGGTCTGTGGGAGCAGTCCAGCGCGATGACCGGCCATCTCGGCGCCGACGACCTCGCCCGGCAGCGGGCCACCGGAGCCCTCCCCCTCTCGTCGGCGGAGGGGCTGCGTCTCTTCGACGCGGCGACGGCCCGTACGGAGCCGCCGGCGTCCGGTACGGGTTCGCCCACCGGCGCCGGCGATGCCCTGCTCCTGCCGCTGCGGCTCGATCCCGCCCGGCTGCGCGCCTCCGCCGCACCCGTCCCCGCGCTGCTGCGCGGACTCCTCAGGACCACCACACGCCCCACCGCGGACACGGCCCCCACCGACGGCTCCGACCTCGCCCGCCGGCTCGCCGCACTCCCCGTCGAGCAGCAGGGCCACGAACTCCTCGCCCTGGTAAGGGGCCACGCCGCGGCCGTACTCGGCCACCCGGGGCCGGAGGCGATCGACCCGGACACCGCCACCCGTGACCTCGGCTTCGACTCGCTCACCGCCGTGGCACTGCGCAACCAGCTCGCCGAGGCCACCGGGTTGCGGCTGCCCGCCACGCTCGTCTTCGACCACCCCACCCCGGCCGCGCTCGCCGCCACCCTGCGCACCCGGCTCACCGGCACGTCCCCGGCCCCGGCCGCACCGGCCACCGGGAGCGCCGTACCGTCCGACGACCCGATCGCGATCGTCGGGATGGCCTGCCGCTACCCCGGCGGGGTGCGCTCGCCCGAGGACCTGTGGGAGCTGGTGGCGTCCGGGGGCGACGCGATCGCCGCGATGCCCGGCGACCGGGGCTGGGACGTCGACGGGCTCTACGACCCCGACCTCTCCCGTCCCGGTACCTTCTCCACCCGCCAGGGCGGATTCCTCTACGACGCCGCCGAGTTCGACCCGGCGTTCTTCGGGATCTCCCCGCGCGAGGCCCTGGCCATGGACCCGCAGCAGCGGCTGCTGCTGGAGACCTCCTGGCAGGCGTTCGAGCGGGCCGGGATCGATCCGGCGACCGCGCGCTCCACCAGGACCGGTGTGTTCGTCGGCGTCATGTACCACGACTACGGCGCCGGGGCGGACGCCGTACCCGAGGACGTCGAGGGATATCTCGGCGGCGGCACGGCGGGCAGTGTGGCCTCCGGCCGCGTCTCCTACACCCTCGGCCTCGAAGGTCCGGCGGTCACCGTCGACACCGCCTGCTCCTCCTCCCTGGTCACCCTGCACCTCGCCGCACAGGCGCTGCGCGGTGGCGACTGCACCATGGCCCTCGCGGGCGGCGCCACGGTGATGTCGACACCCGGCACCTTCGTCGAGTTCTCGCGGCAGCGCGGGCTGGCCGCAGACGGACGCTGCAAGTCCTTCGCGGCGGGCGCGGACGGCACCGGCTGGGGCGAGGGCGCCGGGATGCTCCTTCTGGAACGGCTCTCCGACGCCCGGCGCAACGGCCACGACGTCCTCGCGGTAGTCCGGTCCACCGCGATCAACCAGGACGGCGCCTCCAACGGCCTCTCCGCGCCCAACGGCCCCGCTCAGCAGCGGGTGATCCGCCAGGCACTGGCGGGCGCCGGGCTCTCCTCCGCCGATGTGGACGTGGTCGAGGGGCACGGTACGGGGACCACGCTGGGCGACCCGATCGAGGCGGAGGCCGTGCTGGCGACGTACGGGCAGAGCCGTGAACACCCGCTCTGGCTCGGCTCGTTGAAGTCGAACATCGGGCACACCCAGGCCGCCGCCGGGGTCGCGGGCGTCATCAAGATGGTGCAGGCGCTGCGGCACGGCCTGCTGCCCCGCACCCTGCACGTGGACGCACCGAGCCCGCACATCGACTGGACGGCGGGCGCGGTACGGCTGCTGACCGAGGCCCAGCCGTGGCCCGCGACAGGACGGCCCCGCCGGGCGGGGGTCTCCTCGTTCGGGGTGAGCGGCACCAACGCGCACGCCATCCTCGAACAGGCCCCCGCGGCGCCCGTACCCGACCGTCAGGACGGCCCGGCCCCCGGCGCGGTCCCGTGGGTGCTGTCGGCCAGGACCGCCGAGGCGCTGCGCGCCCAGGCCGGACGGCTGACCGCGCGGGTGACGGACCAGGCGCCGGCCGATGTCGGCCTGTCGCTCGCGGCCACCCGTACCCGGTTCGCGCACCGGGCCGTGGTCATCGGCGCGGACGGCCCCGCGCTGCTCACGGGAACGGACGCCCTCGCACACGGCGAGCCCGGGACCGACATCGTCGAGGGCGTCGCGGACCTGCGCGGCCGTACCGTCTTCGTCTTCCCCGGCCAGGGCTCCCAATGGGTCGGCATGGCAGCCGAGTTGATGGACTCCTCGCCGGTGTTCGCGTCGTGGATGGCGCGGTGCGCCGAGGTGTTGGCGCCGTATACGGACTGGTCGCTCGCCGAAGTGCTGGGTGACGCGGGGGCGTTGGAGCGGGTGGATGTGGTGCAGCCGGCGTTGTTCGCGGTGATGGTGTCGCTGGCGGAGCTGTGGCGTTCGTACGGTGTGGAGCCGGCCGCCGTGCTCGGGCACAGCCAGGGGGAGATCGCCGCCGCCTGCGTCGCCGGAGCCCTCTCCCTGGCCGACGCCGCGCGGATCGTCACACTGCGCAGCCGGGCCATCGCCGCGACGCTGGCCGGCCACGGCGCAATGGTGTCGCTGGCCCTCTCCGTCGCCGAGGCCGAGGACCAACTCGCCCGCTGGGAAGGCAGGATCACCCTCGCCGCGGTCAACGGCCCCCGCTCCGTCGTCGTGGCGGGGGAGCCGGCCGCCCTGGAGGAACTGCGGACCGCCGTCGAGAACAGCGGCCGGCGGGCCCGGCGGATCCCCGTCGACTACGCCTCGCACACCGCACACGTCGAGGCGGTCCAGACCGAACTCCTCACCGCACTGGCCGATGTCGCCCCGACGGAGGCGACGGTGCCGTTCTTCTCGACGGTCACCGCAGGATGGCTCGACGGCACCCGCCTCGACGCCGCCTACTGGTACCGCAATCTGCGCGAACCGGTCCGCTTCGAGGACGCCGTACGGGAACTCGCCACACTGGGCTTCGACTTCTTCGTCGAGACGAGCGGCCATCCGGTCCTGACCGTCGGCGTCCGCGAGACGCTCGACGCCCTCGACTCGACCGCCGTCGCCCTGGGTTCGCTGCGCCGCGACGACGGCGGCCCCGACCGCTTCCTGAGGTCGCTCGCGGAAGGGCATGTCCGCGGGCTGGCCGTCGACTGGACGCCCGCGTTCCCCGGCGCGCGCCGTGTCGCCCTGCCGACCTACGCCTTCCAGCGCGAGCGCTACTGGCTGGAGTCCGGTGGACGGCCCGCCACCGCCCCACGGGACGCGGCGGACCAGGCGTTCTGGGCCGCCGTCGAGCGCGAGGACCTGGCCGAACTGACCGGCGTCCTCGCACTCACCGGGGACGAACCTCTCAGCGCCGTACTGCCCGCGCTCTCCTCCTGGCGGCGCGGGCACCAGCGGCGCTCCCGTACGGACGGCTGGCGCTACCGGATCACCTGGCAGCCCGTCGCCGCCACCCGCCACCCGGCCGCCGGCACCCGGCTGGTCCTGCTGCCCGCCACCGGCGAGGGGGACGGGTGGGCCGACGCGCTGGACGGGCCCACGGTACGGATCGTGGTGGACGCCGACGACCGGGCCGCCCTCGCGGACCGGCTGCGCGCGGTACGGGACGGGCTGCCCCACGGCGGCCGGATCACGGGCGTGGTCTCCCTGCTGGCGCTGGACGGACGCGCCGGGCCGGCCGGATCCGCCGTACCCGCCGGGACCGCCGCGACCCTCACCCTGGTCCAGGCCCTCGGCGACGCCGGTGTGGACGCCCCGCTGTGGCTGCTCACCCGGGGCGCCGTCGCGGTCGGCCCCGAGCGGCCGGCGCGGGTGCCGCAGGCGCAGATCTGGGGGCTCGGCCGGGTCGTCGCGCTGGAACACCCGGAACGCTGGGGCGGCCTGGTCGACCTGCCGGAGACGCCCGAAGGGCCCGCGGCCCAGCGGCTGGCCGGGGCGCTGACCCGGACCGACGACGAGGACCAGCTCGCGATCCGCGCCTCCGGCGTGTACGCCAGGCGCCTCACCCGCGCACCCGAGACGCCCTCCGCGACCACCTCACGCGCACCCGCCTCCCCGGCGCCCGACTCATCCGCGACGGAGCCGGACGCGATCACCTCACGCGCACCCGCCCCGCCCGCGACCGCTTCACCCACGACGGAGCCCGACGCGGCCTGGCGCCCGTCCGGGACCGTCCTGGTCACCGGCGGCACCGGCGCCCTCGGCGCCCGCGCCGCCCGCTGGCTGGCCGCGTCCGGGGCGGACCACCTCGTCCTCACCAGCAGGCGCGGCGCCGACGCCCCCGGCGCCGCCGAACTCGCCGCCGAACTCCGCGCGTCGGGCGCCGAGGTGACCGTCGCCGCCTGCGACGCCGCCGACCGGGACGCGATGCGGCACCTGCTGGCCGAACATCCGCCGACCGCCGTCGTCCACACCGCCGGAGTACTCGACGACGGCGTACTGGACCGTCTCGACACCGGCAGGCTGGAGACGGTGTTCGGCCCCAAGACGGCCGCCGCGACCGTCCTCGACGAGCTGACCCGCGACCTCGGCCTCGACCTCTCGGCGTTCGTCCTCTTCTCCTCGGCCGCCGGCGTGCTGGGCAGCGCGGGACAGGCCAACTACGCCGCCGCCAACGCCCATCTCGACGCCCTCGCCGAGCAGCGCCGCGCCGACGGCCTCCCCGCCACCTCCGTGGCCTGGGGCGCCTGGGCACACAGCGGACTCGCCATGGACGCGGGCGTGGTGGAGCGGCGCCTCCAGCAGGGCGGTGTCCTGCCGATGGCACCCGATCTCGCCCTCGACGCCCTCGGACGGGCCCTGAGCCGGGGCGACACGACGGTGATGATCGCCGACATCGACTGGCGCCGCTTCACCGGCGCGGGCGCCGGCCGTACCCGCCCCTGGCTCGGCCGGCTCGCCGACACCGCGACCGCCACCGAGGGGACGGCACCGGACGCGGCGCCCGACCTCGTCCGGCGGCTCCGGGACCAGGGCGCCGCCCAGCGCGCCCGGACCCTGCGGACACTCGTACGGAGCCAGGCCGCCGTCGTCCTCGGCCACCGCGGCCCCGAATCCGTCGACGCGGACCGGGCGTTCCGCGAACTCGGCTTCGACTCCCTCACCGCCGTCGAGCTCCGCAACCGGCTCGCCACGGCCACCGGACTGAAACTCCCGACCACCCTGGTCTTCGACCATCCGACGGCGGCCCTGCTCGCGGACCGCCTGGAGAGCGAGCTTTTCGGCGCCGCCGACGCGGCGCCGGCCCCGGACGACGCGGCCGCGCCCGGCGCCGCGACCGACACCGACCCCATCGTGATCGTCGCCATGAGCTGCCGCTTCCCCGGTGGCGTACAGAACCCGGACGAGCTGTGGGAGCTGCTGGCCGCCGGGCGCGACGCCGTCGGCGAGTTCCCGGACGACCGCGGCTGGGACCTCGACACGCTCCACCACCCCGACCCGGACCACCGCGGCACGACGTACACCCGGCACGGCGCCTTCCTCCACGACGCGCCCGAGTTCGACGCCGACCTCTTCGGGATATCGCCGCGCGAGGCCCTGGCCATGGACCCGCAGCAGCGGGTGCTCCTGGAGACGGCCTGGGAGGCGTTCGAGGGTGCGGGCATCGACCCCGCCACCCTGCGGGGCAGCCGGGCCGGGGTCTTCGTCGGCACCAACGGACAGGACTACGCGGGCGGGCTCGGCGACACGCCCGAGGGCACCGAGGGCTATCTGCTCGCGGGCAACGCCGCCAGCGTCGTGTCCGGCCGTATCGCCTACACCTTCGGTCTGGAGGGCCCGGCCGTCACCGTGGACACGGCCTGCTCCTCCGCGCTGGTCGCCCTGCACTTGGCGGCCCAGGCGCTGCGCCTGGGCGAGTGCTCGCTCGCGCTGGCCGGCGGGGTGTCGGTGATGTCGACCCCGGCGGCGTTCGTGGAGTTCTCCCGCCAGCGCGGCCTCGCCCCCGACGGCCGGTGCAAGGCCTTCGCCGACTCCGCCGACGGTACGGGCTGGGGCGAGGGGGCCGGGCTGGTCGTGCTGGAACGGCTCTCCGACGCCGAACGCCACGGCCATCCGGCCTTGGCGGTGATCCGGGGCTCCGCCGTCAACCAGGACGGCGCCTCCAACGGACTGACCGCGCCCAACGGCCCCGCCCAGCAGCGGGTCATCCGCCAGGCCCTCGCGAGCGCCCGGCTCGCGCCGTCCGACATCGACGCCGTCGAGGCACACGGCACCGGCACCACCCTCGGCGACCCGATCGAGGCGCAGGCGCTGCTCGCCACGTACGGACAGGACCGGGACCGCCCGCTGTGGCTCGGCTCCGTCAAGTCCAACCTCGGCCACACCCAGGCCGCGGCGGGCATGGCCGGGGTGCTGAAGATGGTGCAGGCCATGCGGCACGCGACACTGCCCAGGACCCTCCATGTGGACCGGCCGACCTCCCAGGTCGACTGGTCGGCGGGCGCGGTGTCGCTGCTGACCGAGGAACGGCCGTGGCCGGCGGACGGCGGACCGCGCCGCGCCGGGGTGTCGTCCTTCGGCGTCAGCGGTACGAACGCCCACGTCATCCTCGAACAGGGACCGGCGGCCCCGCCCCGCCCCGTACGCCCCGCCGCGCCCGACTCCCCGCCGCTGCCGGTCGTCCTGTCCGGGAGGACCGAACCGGCCCTGCGCGCCCAGGCGGCGCGGCTGCGCGCCCATCTGGACGCGCACCCGGACGACTCGCTCCTGGACACCGCGTTCTCGCTGGCCACCACCCGCTCCGCGCTCGACCGGCGCGCCGTGGTGCTCGCCGGCTCGCCCGACGCGCTGCGCGGCGGCCTCGACGCGCTCGCCGAGGGCCGGAGCGCCGCCGGAGTCGTCACCGGCGCCGCCAGGCCGGGACAGAGCGTCGCGTTCCTCTTCTCCGGGCAGGGCTCGCAACGCCCGGGCATGGGCCGCGAACTGTACGACGCGTACCCCGTCTTCGCCCGCGCCCTCGACGAGATCTGCGCGGAACTCGACCCGCTCCTCGCCCCCGGGCCCGGCGGCTCCCTGCGTACGGCCCTGTTCCGCGCCCCCGCCGGGGACGGCGGCGGCCCGCTCGACCGCACGGAGCTGACCCAGCCCGCCCTCTTCGCCCTGGAGGTGGCCCTCCACCGGCTGATGGAGCACTGGGGCATCCTCCCCGAGTACGTGGCGGGCCACTCCATCGGTGAGATCGCCGCCGCGCACATCGCGGGCGTCCTGGCGCTGCCCGACGCCGCCGCCCTGGTGGCGGCGCGCGGACGGCTCATGCAGGCGCTGCCCGGCGGCGGCGCGATGCTCGCCGTGAACGCCCCCGAAGCCGCCGTCCTCCCCCTGCTGGCGGAGCACGGGGGCCGTGTGACGGTCGCCGCTGTCAACGGGCCGTCCTCCGTGGTCGTCGCCGGTGACGAGGACCCGGTCACCCGGATCGGTGAACTCCTCGCCGCCTCCGGGGTACGGACCAGGCGGCTGCGGGTCAGCCACGCGTTCCACTCGCCGCACATGGACGGGATGCTGACGGAGTTCCGCCGGGTCGCCGACGGGCTGACGTACGGCACACCCCGTATCCCCGTCGTGTCGGCCCTGACCGGGCGGAGCGTCACCGACGAGATGGGCACGGCCGAGTACTGGACCCGGCACGCCCGCGACGCCGTCCGCTTCCACGACGCCGTGGGAGCCCTGCGGGACCTGGGCGTCACCGTCTTCGTCGAGATCGGCCCGGACAGCGCGCTCACCCCGATGGTGCTGGAATCCCTCGGCGACGAGGCGAGCGCCCTCCCCGTTCTGCGCAGGGACCGGCCGGAGACGGACGGAGCGCTCGACGCGCTGGCCCGGCTGCACGTCGCCGGGGTCAGCCCCGACTGGGCCGCCTTCCACGCCGGTTCCGGCGCCGCCCGCGTCGCCCTCCCGTCGTACGCCTTCCAGCGCGCCCGGTACTGGATGGAGCGCCCCGCGCCCACCGCGGGCCTCGGCTCCGCCGGGCTCACCGTCTCCGGACATCCGCTGCTCGGCGCCGGGGTGCCGCTCGCGCACGGCCCGGGCGCGCTCTTCACCGGCTCCCTCTCGGTACGCAGCCACCCCTGGCTGGCCGACCACCGGGTCGCCGGTGCGATCGTCCTGCCCGGCACGGCCTTCGTGGAACTCGCGGTGCACGCCGGGGACCAGGTCGGCGCCGCCACCGTCGAAGAACTCACCATCGAGGCACCGCTGGTGCTGCCCGAGCGCGGCGCCGTCCAGGTCCAGCTCTGGGTCGACGGCCCGGACGCCTCGGGGCGCCGCGAACTGACCCTGTACGGACGGGCCGTGGGCGACGACCCGGACCCGGTCGGCGAGTGGACCCGGCACGCCGGCGGAGTCCTCGCACAGGGGCCCGCCGCACCGGGGGACACCCTCACGGTCTGGCCGCCGTCCGGCGCCGAACCGGTGCCGGTCGACGGCCTCTACCGTACGGTCGCCGACGCCGGGTTCGGCTACGGACCGGTCTTCCGCGGACTGCGCGCCGCGTGGCGCCGGGGCGACGAGGTCTACGCCGAGGTCGCGCTCCCCGAGGAGCACCGGGCGGCCGGCGAGGCCCCGCGGTTCGGCCTGCACCCCGCCCTGCTCGACGCGGCGCTGCACACCGTCGCGCTCTCCCGGGCCGGTCAGGACGGCGTCGGACGGATGCCGTTCTCCTGGTCCGGGGTGACCCTGCACGCCTCCGGCGCCGCCGCGCTGCGCGTCCGGCTCACCGCCACCGGGACGGACACGGTCTCCCTGGCCGTCGCCGACCCGGCAGGGGCGAGCGTCGCCACCGTACGGTCGCTGAAACTCCGCCCGGTCCCCGCCGGGCTCGGCGCGGCTCCCGCCAGGACCGACGGGCTGCACACCGTGGAGTGGACCCCGCTGGGGACCGTGCCCGTGCCCGCGTCGGCCGCCGAAGAGCACACCGCACCTGTCGTACGGATCGCCGGCCCCGCAGACCTCGCCGCGCTGGACCACATCCCCGGCCTCGTCGCCGTGGAACTGCCCCCGGCGGACGGCACGGCGGCCGACCGGGCCCGTACCGCCGTGCACCGTACGGTGGAACTGCTTCAGGCCTGGCTCGCCGACCCCCGGTGCGCCGGATCCCGCCTCGCCTTCCTGACCAGCGGCGCCGCCGGGCCCGACGGTCCCGACGCGCTCGACGGTCCCGACACGCGTGACGGCACCGACACGCGTGACGGCCTCGGCCAGGCGCCGGTCTGGGGCGCGGTGCGTTCGGCGCGCGCCGAACACCCGGGCCGGTTCCTCCTCGTGGACGCCGACGACCCGGCCGGCTGCCTCGGCCTGCTGCCGGCCCTCGCCGCACTGGACGAACCCGAACTGGCAGTACGGGCCGGGGCGGTCACCGTGCCCCGGCTCACCCGGCTCTCCTCGGACGACGCGCTCCTACCCCCCGCCGCAACCGCCGCCTGGCGGCTCGACATCCCCGTCCAGGGCACCCCGGACAACCTGCGTCTGGTCGCGGAACCGGCCGCCACCGCACCGCTGGAGGACCAAGAGATCCGGGTCGCGATCCGCGCGGCGGGCGTCAACTTCCGCGACGTCCTCACCACCCTGGGCGCCTATCCAGGCCCCGCGGTCATCGGCATCGAGGGCGCCGGAGTCGTCACCGCGACCGGCGCCGGGGTGGCCGACCTGGCCCCCGGCGACCGGGTCGCGGGCATCTTCTCCGGCGCGTTCGGACCGACCGCCGTCACCGACCACCGGATGGTCGCGCGGCTGCCCGAGGACTGGTCCTTCGAACAGGCGGCCTCGGTCCCCGTCGCGTTCCTGACCGCGTACTACGCCCTCACCGATCTCGCCGGCCTCAAGGAGGGCGAGTCCGTCCTCGTCCACGCCGCGGCCGGCGGGGTCGGCATGGCCGCCGTCCAACTCGCCCGCCACCTCGGCGCCGAGGTGTACGGCACGGCGAGCCCCGGCAAATGGGACACCCTCACCGGTGCGGGCCTGCCCGCCGACCACGTCGCGTCCTCCCGTACGACCGACTTCGCCGGCCAGTTCCTGACCGCCACACAAGGCCGCGGCGTCGACGTCGTCCTCAACGCGCTCACCGGCGAGTTCATCGACGCCTCACTGCGCCTGCTGCCCCGGGGCGGCCGCTTCCTGGAGATGGGCAAGGCCGAGATCAGGACCGCCGGCACGGTGACCACCGGCCACCCCGGCGTCGCCTACCGGGCGTTCGACCTCATGGAGGCGGGACCCGCCCGCATCCGGGAGATGCTCACCGATGTCCTCGGCCTGTTCGCGTCCGGCGCGCTGACCCCGCTGCCCGTCAGGACCTGGGACGTCCGGCGCGCCCGGGAGGCGTTCCGCCATCTCGCCCAGGCCAAGCACATCGGCAAGGTCGTCCTCACCGTGCCCCGCCCCCTCGACCCGGCGGGCACCGTCCTGATCACCGGCGCGAACGGCGCCCTCGGCTCGCACATCGCCCGCCACCTCGTCACCGGACACGGCGTGCGCAAACTGCTCCTCGTCGGCCGCCGGGGCGCCGACGGCCTGCGCGACGAACTGATCGCGCTCGGCGCCGACGCGACCTCCGCGGCCTGCGACGTCACCGACCGCGACGCCCTCGCCCGGCTGCTCTCCGGAGTCGGTCTGACCGCCGTCGTCCACTGCGCCGGTGTCCTCGACGACGGCGTGGTCACCGCGCTCACCCCCGACCGGATCGACACCGTCCTGCGCCCCAAGGTGGACGCCGCGCTCCATCTGCACGAACTGACCGCCCACCACGACCTCGCCGCGTTCGTCCTGTTCTCCTCGGCCGCCGCCGTCTTCGGCAGCCCGGGACAGGCCGCCTACGCAGCCGGGAACACCTTCCTCGACGCCCTGGCCCGGCGGCGCCACGCCGCCGGACTGCCCGCCCAGTCGCTCGCCTGGGGCCCCTGGGCGCCCGACGGCGGCATGACCGAACAGCTCAGCGCCACCGACCTCACCCGGGTCGCCCGCGGCGGCATGGCCTCCCTGACACCCGCCGAGGGCCTGGCCCTGTACGACGCGGCCGGCGCCGCCGACCGGGCCGTCGTCGTCCCCGTACTCCTGGACCTCGCCGCGCTGCGCACGGCGGCGGGCACCGAGGGGCCCGCGGCGCTGCTCCGCGGCCTCGTCACCCTCCCGGCCCGGCGGGCGGCGGGCACGGCCGGTACGGCGGCGCCCGCGGCCGCCCCTCCGTGGCCCCGGCGGCTCGCCGCGCTGACCACGGCCGAACGCGACCAGCTCCTCGGCGAACTCGTCAGGACCGAGGCCGCCGCCGTCCTCGGCCACGCCTCCGCCGACGCCATCGACCCCGACCGGGGCTTCCTCGACCTGGGCTTCGACTCGCTGACGGCGCTCGAACTGCGCAACCGGATGAACGCCGCCACCGCGCTCCGCCTGCCCGCCACCCTCATCTTCGACCACCCGACCCCACTCGCCCTCGCCCGGCACCTGCGCGACGCACTGGCCCCGGACCCCGGGACGGATCCGGCAGGTCCCGCCGCCGGCGCCGGCACCGGCACCGCGCAACCCCCGTCGGAGAACCCCATCGACTCCATGGAGCTCGACGGCCTGCTTGAGCTGGCGTACGAGAACGCCGACTCGGACTTGGAGATGTCATGACCGGCACCGGCGCCACCACCGGAACCGAGCGGAAGATCGTCGACGCGCTCCGGGCGTCCCTCAAGGCCAACGAGAGGCTGCGGCGGCAGAACGACGAACTCACCGCCGCCTCCGCCGAACCGCTGGCCGTCGTGGGCATGAGCTGCCGCTTCCCCGGCGGGGTCGCCACCCCCGACGCGCTGTGGGAGCTGATCTCCGACGGGCGGGACGCGCTCACCCCGTTCCCCTCGGACCGGGACTGGGACCTGGCGGCCCTCCATGACCCCGACCCGGCCCGGCCCGGCACCTCGTACGTCCGTGTCGGCGGCTTCCTCCACGACGCGGCCGACTTCGACGGCGCCTTCTTCGGCATCTCGCCGCGCGAGGCCGCCGCGATGGACCCGCAGCAGCGCCTCTCCCTGGAGACCGCCTGGGAGGTGTTCGAGCACGCCGGAATCGACCCGGCGACGCTCCGCTCCAGCCGGACCGGTGTCTTCGTCGGCGCCGCCGACCAGGGGTACGGCACCCGGCTGCGGCCCCCGCCCGAGGAACTGGAGGGATATCTGCTGACCGGCAGCGCCGCCTCCGTCATCTCGGGGCGGATCGCCTACACGCTCGGCCTGGAGGGGCCTGCGCTCACCGTCGACACGGCGTGCTCCTCGTCGCTGGTCGCCCTGCACCTCGCCGGACAGGCGCTGCGCCGCGGCGAGTGCTCGCTCGCCCTGGCGGGCGGGGTCTCCGTCATGGTGACCCCCGGCACCTTCGTCGAGTTCAGCCGGCAGCGCGGGCTCGCCAAGGATGGCCGGTGCAAGTCCTTCGCGGCGGCCGCCGACGGCACCGGCTGGGGCGAGGGCGCCGTCATGCTGCTGCTGGAACGGCTGTCGGACGCCGAACGCCACGGCCACCCCGTGCTGGCCGTCGTCCGGGGCTCCGCCGTCAACCAGGACGGTGCCAGCAGCGGCCTGACCGCGCCCAGCGGCCCCGCGCAGCAACGCGTCATCCGCGAGGCGCTGGGCGCCGCCCGGCTCACACCGGCCGACGTGGACGCCGTCGAGGCGCACGGCACCGGCACCGCGCTCGGCGACCCGATCGAGGCGCAGGCGCTGCTCGCCACGTACGGACAGGACCGGGACCACCCGCTGTGGCTCGGCTCGGTCAAGTCCAACATCGGCCACACCCAGGCCGCCTCCGGGCTGGCGGGCGTGATCAAGATGGTGCTGGCGCTGCGCCACGGTGTCCTGCCGAGGACCCTGCACGTGGACGCTCCCACCCCGCGCGTGGACTGGGAGTCGGGCGCCGTGTCGCTGCTGACGGAGGAACGGCCCTGGGTACGGGGCGGGCGCCCCCGGCGGGCCGGGGTGTCCTCGTTCGGCGTCAGCGGAACCAACGCGCACATCGTCCTGGAGGAAGCACCGGCCGCGCCGGAAGCCGCCGTACCGGAAGCCGTCGTACCGCGCCCCGCCGTACCGTCGCCCGTGGCGCCGCGCCCCGGCGTCGTCCTGCCCTGGGTCCTGTCGGCCCGGAGCGAGGAGGCGCTGCGCGCCCAGGCGGCGCGGCTGGCCGCCCAGCTCGCCGAAAGGCCCGGTGACGGCCTCGCCGACATCGGCTTCTCCCTCGCCACCACCCGCTCCGCGTTCCCGCACCGGGCGGCCGTGGTCGCGGCCGACCGGGAGGAGTTCCTGCGCGGCCTGGACGCGCTCGCCACCGGGGCGCCAGGACCGGTCAGGGGTACCGCGCGCCCCGGCCCCAGGACGGCCTGGCTCTTCTCGGGTCAGGGCGCCCAACGGCCCGGCATGGGACGGGACCTGGCCGACGCGTTCCCCGTCTTCGCCGACGCGCTGGAGGAGATCTGTGGCTGTCTCGACCCGGAGCTGGAGCTGCCGCTGCGCGAGGTCATGTTCGCCGCCGAGGGGACCCCCAAGGCCGCGCTCCTGGACCGTACGGAGTTCACCCAGCCCGCGCTGTTCGCCTTCGAGGTGGCCCTCCTGCGGCTGTTCATGTCCTGGGGACTCACCCCCGACCTGCTGCTCGGCCACTCCATCGGCGAGATCGCCGCCGCGCACGCCGCCGGCGTGCTCTCCCTCCCGGACGCGTGCGCGCTGGTCGCCGCCCGGGGCCGGCTGATGCAGGCACTGCCCGAGGGCGGCGCCGTCGTATCGGTGAGGGCCGAGGAGGACGAGGTCGTCGCCTCGCTCGCCGGACGCACCGGCCGCCTGGGCGTCGCCGCCGTCAACGGGCCCGCCTCCACGGTGATCGCCGGGGACGAGGAGGCCGTCATGGAGGTCGCCGGGTACTGGGAGGAACAGGGGCGCAGGACCCGCCGGCTGCGCGTGAGCCACGCCTTCCACTCACCGCTCATGGAACCGATGCTCGCCGAGCTGCGGACCGTCGTCGCGGGCCTCACCCTCTCCGCGCCGCGCGTCCCGGTCGTCTCCACGCTCACCGGCGAACCGGCGGCCGGGCTGGACGACCCGGAGTACTGGGTACGGCAGGCCAGGGAGCCCGTACGGTTCCGCGACGGCGTCCGCGCCCTGGAACGGCTCGGCGCCCACGCGTATCTGGAGATCGGCCCCGACGCCGTCCTCACCACGATGGCCGAGGCCTGCCTGACCGGACCGGCGGCCCTGGTCGCGGCCGTCCGCCGGAACAGCGGCGGACCGCGCTCCACGCTCACCGCGCTGGCCGAACTGTTCGCGGACGGCGTGCCCGTGGACTGGCCCGCCGTGTTCCCCGGCGCGGAGCGCGTGGAGCTGCCCACGTACGCGTTCCGCCGCCGCCGGTTCTGGGCGAGCGCCGCCCCCTCGGCCGATGTGGGCGCCGCCGGGCTCACCCCGGCGGGACACCCGCTGCTCGGCGCCACGCTGGAACCCGCCGCCGGGGGAGGCCCCGTCTTCACCGGCCGGCTCTCGCTGCGCTCCCACCCCTGGCTCGCCTACCACGCCGTCGGCGGTACGGTCCTCTTCCCGGGCACCGGCTTCCTCGAACTCGCCCTCCACGCCGGGTCGTACGTCGGCTGCGGACGCGTCGACGAACTGCTCGTCGAGGCGCCCCTCGTCCTCGCCGAGGACGGCGCCGCCCGGATCCAGGTCACTCTCGGCCCGGCCGGCCGGAGCGGCGACCGGGGCACCCGTACCGTCTCCGTCCACGCCCGGCCCGACGGCTCCGACCTGCCGTGGACGCTCCACGCGAGCGGTGTGCTCGCGCCGGACACCGAACCGGCCGGCTTCGACCTCACGGCGTGGCCGCCGGACGGGGCCGCCCCGCTGGAGGTCGACGGGCTCTACGCCTCCATCGCGGACCTCGGCTACGACTACGGCTCGGCGTTCCAGGGCGTACGGCGGGCCTGGCGGCGCGGCGCCGAGACGTTCGCCGAGGTCCGCCTCCCCGACGAACAGCGCGCGACGGCAAGCGGGTTCGGCGTGCACCCCGCGCTGCTGGACGCCTCCCTGCATGTGCTGGGCCTGTCGGCCGGGGACGAGGACCGCGGCGGCGCCTCGCACCGGCTGGTCTTCTCCTGGAACGGCGTACGGTCGTACGGCACGGGCCCCGCCGAGCTGCGCGTACGCATGACGTCCACCGGCCCCGACGCCGTCGCCCTGGACGCGGCGGACGCCACCGGGCGCCCCGTGGTCTCCGTCGCCTCGCTCGCCCTGCGCACCGTCGCCGCCGACCGGCTCAGGGCCGCGACGGGCGCCCCGAGCGACGCCCTGTTCCGGATCACCCTGGCCGAACTCCCCTCGGTGGCACCGGAGTTCCCGGCCCCGCGGCCGGCGGTGCTGGAGGACGAGGACGGCACCGCGTACGGCGCGCCCGGCACCGCCTCGTACTCCGGTCTCGAAGCCCTCACCAAGGCGGTCGACGACGGCCTGCCGCTCCCCGACGCGGTCGTCGTGCCCTGCCTGTCGGGCCGGGACGCCCACGGGGCCACCCACCGGGCACTCGGCCTCGTACGGGAATGGCTCGCCGACGACCGGTTCGCGGTGTCCCGGCTGGTGTTCCTCACCAGCGGCGCGGTGGGGGAGGGCGTCCGGGACCTGGTGCACGCGCCCCTGTGGGGCCTGGTCAGGTCGGCGGCGAGCGAACACCCGGACCGCTTCGCCCTGGTGGACCTGGACGAGCCCGCGGACCGGGACCGTACCCTGCCCGTGGCCCTCGCCCATGCCCTCGCGCAGGGCGAGACCGAGGTGATCGTACGGGCCGGGACCCCGTACACGCCCCGCCTCGCGCGGCTCGCCGCGTCCGGCCGTACCGTCACCACGGATCCGGCCGGCACCGTTCTCGTCACGGGCGCCACCGGGGCGCTCGGCGGGCTGGTCGCCCGGCACCTCGTACGCGAGCACGGCGTCCGCAGGCTGCTGCTGCTCAGCCGCGCCGGAGCCGCCGCCGACGGCGCGGACCAACTCCTCGCCGAACTGCGCGCGTCGGGCGCCGACGCCGAACTGGCCGCCTGCGACACGGCCGACCGCGCCGCCCTCGCCGACGTGCTGGCCCGCGTGCCCGCCGCACATCCGCTGACCGCCGTGGTGCACACGGCGGGCGTCCTCGACGACTCCGTCGTCACCGCGCTCACCCCCGGCCGGCTCGACCGGGTGCTGCGCCCCAAGGTGGACGGCGCGCTCCACCTCCACGAACTGACCGCGGACGCCGACCTCACCGCCTTCGTGCTCTTCTCCTCGGTCGCCGCCACCGTCGGCGCCCCCGGACAGGCCAACTACGCCGCCGCCAACGCCTTCCTGGACGCCCTGGCCGCTCACCGGCGCGCGGCCGGGCTGCCCGCCACCTCGCTGGCCTGGGGGCTCTGGGCGCAGGGCGGCGGCATGACCGGCACCCTGGACGACGCCGACCGGACCAGGATCGCGCGCTCCGGGATGCGGGCCCTGTCCGCCGAGGACGGACTCGCCCTGTTCGACCTCGGCCGGGCGCAGGACGAGGCGGTCGTCGTCCCCGCGGCGTTCGACCTCGCGGGCCTGCGGGCCCGCGCCCGCGCCGGCGGACGCGTCCCCGCGCCGCTGCGCGCCCTGGTGCCCGCACCGCCCCGCCGGTCCGGCGCCCCCGCCGACGCGCCGTCGTTCGCCCGGCGGCTGGCCGGCCTCACCGAGGACGCGCGGGACGGCGCGGTGCTCGACCTGGTCCGGGGCCTCGCGGCCGAGGTGCTCGGCCACGGGTCCCCGGACGCGGTCGACGCAGAACAGGACTTCATCGAGATGGGGTTCGACTCGCTGACCACCGTGGAACTGCGCAACCGGCTCGCCGAGGCCGTCGGCGCATCGCTCCCGGCCACCCTGCTCTTCGAGTGCACGACGCCCCGCGCCCTCACCACGCGGCTGCGCTCCATGGTGACGGTCTCCGAACCGGCCGCCGCCCCGCAGGCCGCACCGGCCGGACCGGGCTCCGGGCTCAGCGCCCTGTTCCGCACCGCGTGCGACGACGGCCGGTTCGAGGCGTTCGTCCGTTTGCTGGGCGACGCCGCCGCGTTCCGGCCCGTCTTCACCGACGGCACGGGCCCGGCGCCGAGGCCGCTGCGGCTCGCGACGGGGGAGCGGGCCCCCGGGCTCCTCTGCTTCCCCTCGTTCCTGGCGATCGCCGGACCCCATCAGTACGCGCGGTTCGCCGCGGCCTTCCGCGGCGTACGGGAGGTGACCGTGCTCCCCGAACCGGGCTTCGGCGACGGCGGCCCCCTCCCGGCCGGCGTCGACGCGCTCGTCGCGCTCCACACGGAGACCGTACGGCGCCACGCGGGCCCCGCCCCGTACGCGCTGCTCGGCCACTCCTCGGGCGCGATGGTCGCGTACGCCGTCGCCGCCCGCCTCGAAGAACTCGGCGCCCCGCCCCGGGCCGTGGTGCTCCTGGACATCGTCCCGGGGGACGTGCACGCGCTCCCCGGCTTCCAGTCCGACCTCGCGGCCGGTCTGCGGGCCCGGGACGGGGACGCCGCGGCGCCGGACGACGAACGGCTCACCGCGATGGGCGGCTACGTCCGGGCCTTCTCGACCTGGGAGCCCGCCGAGATCTCCGTCCCCACCCTGCTGGTACGGGCGGAGGAGAACCAGTGGTCCTCCGCCTGGCCGCACCCGCACACGGCCGTGGACGCGCCCGGGGACCACTTCACGATGCTGGAGACCCACGCGGGGGAGACCGCCCGCCTGGTCCAGGAATGGCTGTCCGGCCTCTCCTGACCCACGTACCGACGTACGCACCCACGCACAGCCCCCTGATCCATACGAGGAAGGAACGTCACGGCGATGGCAGCACGAGCGACCCACGCGGTGGTCCTGGGCGGTGGTCTGGCCGGCACCCTGGCCGCCGCCGCACTGGCGGGCCACGCGGACCACATCACCCTGGTCGAACGCGACCGGATGCCCGCCGGCCCCGAGGAACGCAAAGGCGTGCCGCAGGCCCGCCACGCGCACATGCTCATGTCCAGCGGCGCCGAGGCGATCGAGGCGCTCGTCCCCGGCATCACCAAGAGCCTCTACGCCGCCGGGGCGCACCGCATCAGCGTACGGAAGGGCCTTGTCTCCTCCACCGCGCAGGGCTGGGTGCCGCGCTCCGCGGACCTCCAGTACGTCATCACCTGCGGACGGGCCCTGCTGGACTGGACCGTACGGGAACAGGTCCTCGCGGATCCGCGGGTGACCCTGCTCCAGGGCACGGACGTCACCGGGCTCGACGGCGACAGCCGCCGCGTCACGGCCGTCCGGATTCGCGACCGGGCCACCGGCGAGGCGTCGCTGATCGGGGCGGACTTCGTCGTCGACGCGACCGGGCGCGGCTCGGCCGCGCGCACCTGGCTGGAGGAGCTGGGGATACCCCGGGTACGGGAAGAGACCGTCGACACCGGACTCGCCTACTCCACCCGGCTGTTCCGCGTACCGCCCGGCGCGGAGCGTGACTTCCCGGCCGTCACCGTGATGCCGAGCCCCGCCGACCCGGCCCCGGGCCGCTCGGGCACCCTGCTGCCGATCGAGAACGGCCGGTGGCTGGTCACCCTGACGGGCGTCCGGCCCGCGCAGCCGCCGACGGACGACGCGGGCTTCCTGCCGTTCGCGCGCACCCTGCGCACCCCGGTCATCGCCGACCTCATCGAGGCGGCCCGGCCGCTCGGCCCGGTGTGCGGCTCCCGCAGCACCGCCAACCGCCGCCGCCACTACGAGAAACTGCCCGTCTGGCCCGCCGGGTTCGTGGCCCTCGGCGACGCGCTGGCCGCGTTCAACCCGGTGTACGGCCACGGCATGTCCGTGGCGGCGAAGGCGGCGACCGCGCTCCGTACCGACCTGGAGCGGTACGGATACGTACCGGAGCGCGCACAGCGCGTCCAGCGCGCCCTCGCGGCCACCGTGAACGACGCCTGGGCCCTCGCCGTCGGCCAGGACGTCCAGTACCCGGACGTCATCGGCCCCCGCTTCGGCGTCGGGGCGAAGCTGATGCGGCGCTACTCCGCGCGCGCGGCACGGGCGTCCGCCACCCGTCCCGCCGTCGCCGCCGCCATCGCCGACATCTTCACCCTGTCGGCCCCGGTGTCCCGCCTGCTGGCACCGAGGTCCGTGCTCGACGCGCTGCGGGGGCCCGGCGCACCGCCGCTGACGGCCCCGCCCTTCACGGAGCGCGAACGCGCGCTCTTCTCCCGCGACCCGGCCCGGTGATCACCACCGTGCCGTGACCGGTGCCCCGTGCCGCGTGACCGATGCCCCCTGACACCCGGACGACCAGGAAGGACCGCGAGATGAGCCGAAGCGCCGAGGAGACCCCGTGGACGACGGAGGAGGTCGGTCACCGCTACGACCGGCTGTCGCGCGTGCCCGAATTGCTGGCTTTCGGTGAGAGCCTGCACTTCGGGTACTGGGAGGACCCCGACGACGAGGGCGGTCTCTCCGACGCGATGGGACGCCTCACCGACCTGGTCATCGCCCGGCTGGACGCCGGCCCGGGCAGCCGGGTGCTCGACCTCGGGTGCGGGGTCGGCGGCCCCGCCGTCAAACTCGCCGCCGCCACCGGCGCCGAGGTCGTCGGCGTCACCGTCAGCCGGGAACAGATCACCAAGGCCACCGGACTCGCCCGGGCCGAAGGGCTGGCGGGACAGGTGGTGTTCCAGTACGCCGACGCCATGGACCTGCCGTTCGACGAGGGGTCCTTCGACGCGGTCTTCGGCCTTGAGTCGATCATGCACATGGACCGGCCCGGCGTGCTCCGGCAGATCGCGCGGGTACTGCGCCCCGGCGGCCGGCTCGTCCTGACCGACGAGGTGCTGCGCGCGCCCTTCCCCGCCGAGCGCGCCGAGGACGACGAGACCGTCGCCGGCTATCTGCGCGCCAACATGATCAGGTCGCTGGCCAGGCCGGAGGAGTACCCGGACCTGCTGGCCGGCGCCGGTCTGACGCCCGAGGCGATCACGGACATCACCGACCGGACCGTCCGCCCCACCTTCCGCACCCTCTGGCGCCAGGCGAACGACCGCCTCGACACGATCCTCAACGACCTGGGGTCACCGCCCGCGGCCGTGGCGGAGGAACTGCGCGGCTGGCAGCGCCTCGCGGAGATCCCCGAGTTCGGCTACCTCCTCATCAGCGCGCACCGCCCGAACCGCTGACCGCTCCCGGTCGACGAACGCCTCCCGGAGGACCCCATGACCGAGACCTGCCCCGTGCACGACCTCTACACCCCCGCGTACTTCAAGGACCCCTACCCCGCGCTCACCCGGCTCAGGGACGCGGGGCCCGTTCACCGCGTCGAGCGCCCCGACGGACTCACCGTCTGGCTGATCACCCGCTACGCCGAGGCACAGGCCGCACTCGGCGACCCCCGGCTCTCCATGGACGGCGACGTCGTCCAGAAGGCGCTCGGGGCCTTCGCGTACGGCTACCTCGACCCGGAGAACGAGGCGCCGCACACCCTGCTGTCGAGCGACCCGCCCGACCACACCCGGCTGCGCAGGCTCGTCAACCGGACCTTCACCGCCCGCCGGATCCAGGCCCTGCGCCCCCGGGTGCAGGAGCTGATGGACGGGCTGCTCGACGCGCTCGGCCCGGACGCCGCACACGCCGACCTGATCGAGGCGGTCGCCGCGCCGCTGCCCATCGCGGTGATCTGCGAACTGCTCGGGGTGCCGCCGGAGGACTACGACAGCTTCAAACTGTGGACGACGACGATGTTCGTGCTCCCCGCCGATGTCGGGGACGGCATGTCACCCACCGACGCCATGCGCAACCTGCGCGGCTACCTCGGCGAACTCATCGCCGCCAAGCGCGCCGAGCGGCCGGAGACCGCCCGGGGCGCGGCGGGCACCGAGGAGTCCGGGGATCTGCTCTCCGCGCTGATCGCCGTCCGGGACACCGACGAAGACCGGCTCTCCGAGCACGAGTTGGTGAGCATGGCCGTCCAACTGCTCATCGCCGGCCACGAGACCACGGTGAACGGCATCGGCAACGCCGTGCTCAATCTGCTGCGCCATCCGGACCAGCTCGCGGCGCTCCGGGCGGATCCCGCACTGCTGCCCCGGGCCGTCGACGAACTGCTGCGCTTCGAAGGCCCGCTGGAGACCGCCGTACTGCGGGTCGCGACCGAGCCGATCCCGCTCGACGGCCAGGTCATCCCGGCCGGCGGACTGGTCAAGGTGGTCCTCGCGGCCGCCAACCGTGACCCGGAGCGGTTCGCCGCGCCCGACACCCTCGACATCACGCGCAAGAACGAGGGCCATCTCCAGTTCGGTCACGGCATCCACAACTGCCTGGGAGCCTTCCTCGCCCGGATGGAGACCGAGATCGCCATCAGCTCACTGCTGCGCCGCTACCCGGGGCTCTCCCTCGCGGTACCGGACGACGGGATCCGCTGGCGGGAGATCGCCATCATGCGCAGCATGGAGGAACTTCCCGTCACGCTCACCGGTCAGGTCTGAGGGGCCGCCCGGACTCAGAGGTGGTCGAACGGTTCGGCGAGCCCGAAGGTGCCCGTGAGCCCGCCCCGGTACGCGCTCAGCGTACGGACCTGGAAGTACTCGCTCCACGACGGATCGGGCGGCACGATCCCGTACTCCGTGCTGTTCCGGAAGCCGTACCGGCCGTAGTACGCCGGGCTGCCCAGCAGCGCGACGAGCGGTTCGCCGAGCGCGTCCGCCGCACCGAGCACGGAATGCACGAGCGCCAGCCCGACACCGCGCCGCTGATGGTCCGGGTGCACGCTGAGCGGACCGAGCAGCAGGACCGGGTCACCGCCGGCCCGCCCCCGCGTACACACCACATGCCCGACGACCCGCCCCGGCTGCCCGCCGCCGTCCCGGTCCCCGTCTGCGTCCCGGTCGCCGACGGCGACGAGCGACAGCGCGGGCAGCCAGTCGTCACAGACCCGCAACGCGTCGAGCAGCGGAGCCTCCACGGGCTCCGGCCGCTCCGGCGTCGCGAAGGCGGCCGTGGTGACGGCCCGTACGGCGGCCTGGTCTGCGGGGGTCTCACGTCGGATCAGCACCGGCACAGTCTGCAACCGCGCGCGGCCCGGACGCAAAGGAATTACCCCCGGCCAACTCACTTTCCCGGATGGTCCGCCGCCTCTCCGAAGACCGCGGCGAGCACCGAGGAGACCGGCGGGCCGCCGAGGACGTCCCGCAACTCCTCGACGCCGTGGTGCCGCTGCGCCGGGGTGAGTGCGACGTACTGTTCGATCCGCTCGTTGAGCGTGCGCCGGAACAGGGCGTAGAGCGTGTCGTCGGTACGGACCCGGGCGGCGGTCCGCACGAGGGCCGCGGTTCCCGCGATGTCGTCCTCGGGTATACGCCGGCGCGGCAGCACGTCCGCGAACCGCCCGGCAGCGCGCCCGAAGAGCGTGGAGCCGAGGCTCCGTACGGTGAAGAGGTGCGCGTAGTGCTGTTCGTGCAGCCCGAGCGGCAGCCGGCCGAGCGCCAGGGCCTCGTGGAGGGCCGTGAGCCCCGGTGCCAGCAGATAGTGGGGGACGTGCGCGACCTGTCGCAGCAGTGCGCGCTGTGGCAGGAGACGGCAGTCGGCCCGCCTCCCCGCGGTCTGGTAGCTCCGCTCGCGGCGCCCGGCGAACGGGCCGCCGCAGACCAGGACGCGCGGGAACCGGGGCCAGTCGCGCAGCAGGTCGGGAATCCACCGGTCGAGGAGGCGCAGGTAGTCGTTGTTGACGTCGAAGTCCAGCAGGAAGTTCCTGAACCCGCCGATGTTGATCAGCAGGTCGTACTCCGGTGCGCCGCCGAGCGGTACGTCGCGCACCCCGGCCAGATCGATGAGCGGCCCGGACAGATGCGTCACCGGGCCGGCGCCGAGGGCCGCGAACGCGGCCGCGCGGTCGGTGACGCCCGGGAAGTTCTGGACGACGCTGTGCCGCGCGAGCAGATGTGCCGCGAGCACGCGCTCGTGCGGGGAGAGCGCGGCGAGATGCCGGTCGGCGGCGGCGAAGGAGGAGCGCGGCAGCCCCGCGCACAGCTCGCCGATCGCGGCCATCGGGCGCTCCGCGCGCCAGAAGCCGAAGAGGCTGTCCACCATGACGACGGGCCGGCCCACCACGACCGCCCGCAGGGCCAGCTCGGCGTCCATGACCGAGACGACCTGGTCGCAGGAGGCCAGCAGGGCGTCGAGAGCGGCGGCCGGTACCGGTTCCGACCGGGACATCTCGTGGATGACGTCGAAGGCGTCCGCGTTGCGGCACGCGAACGAGGCCGCCACGCCGTCCCCCACGAAGACCCGGTGATGGCCGGGGAGCAGTCGGGAGACCGCGACGAGTCCGGCCGCCGGGCCGAAGCCGCAGTTCTGCGCACCCATCAGGATCCGCACGGTGCCCGCCCCTGGCCGGTGGGCAGCGTGGCGAACAGCGCGAGGAGCAGACGGGCGAACTCCGCGGGCCACTTCGCGTAACCGGAGTGACCGCCGGGGAACTCCACCAGCTCCCGGCCCAGCCGCTCGGCGAGCACCACCACGGGCCGGCGTGCCACATGCGTCCGCGACTCCCGGCCGCCCGCCACCGCGATACGCGCCGCCATCGGCACCAGCCCCGCCACATCGGGTACGAAGCGGGTGAACGGCCGCATGGTGTGCGCCAGGAAGAACGCGCTGTTGTCCTGCGCCTCGGGCAGCACGGGCGCCGACCGTCCGCCGAAGAGGGAGCTGAACCGCGCCATCGCGGCCCCGACCCCCTCCCGGCGGAACACCGTGTGGACCTCCTCGATGAACGCCAGTTGGTCCTCGGCGTCCGGCAGCAGGCTCAGCGACGGCGGCTCGTGGACGACCACGGATCCGACCCTGTCCGGGTGCCTGAGCATCAGTTCGAGCGCGGTGAGCCCGCCCGAGCAGCTTCCGAATGCCGACGCTCTCTCGCCCGGCGCGGCCACCGCGTCCAGCAATCGGTACGCGTCGTCCGCGTGCACCTCGATCCGCTGGTCCGCGGGCGGCCCGTCGAGCACGCTGCGCGAGTTGCCGCGCGGATCGTACGAGACGACACGGTGGCCGGTGGCGAGCACGGCGGCCAGGCTCCCGAACACGTCCGCGTCCGAGTTGCCGCCCGCCATGAGTATCAGCAGCGGCCCCTTGCCGCGTACCTCGTAGTGGAGCCTGGCTCCCGGTACGGCCAGGGTGCCGCCGCCGCTCTCCCGTGTGTCCATCCGACTCCACCCCCAGACACGATGCGCGTACTCCAGGTGACTACCCGTGGCTGGGGCCGATCACCGGTTTCGGCCGACCACGTACGGGTGATGGACGGGCCTTCCCGCTGACGTGTCGGGCCGGCCCAAGGGTTTTGCGGGCCGCCGGACCCGTGCGGACGCGCGCCCGGCGTGGACGGCGCGGCGGGCGGCCCGTGAAGTGCGGCATGCTCTGCGGGACGAGTGGAACGGACCCGGCACGGGCACGGCCCGGAGCGGATCCGTCATGGCCAGAAGGACCGGAACCAGATGACAGACCACAACGCTGGACTGATGGCGTTCGTGCGGGCACGCCTCGACGAGGAAGAGCGGATCGCGCGCGAAGCCGGCGGCGATTCCTGGCGGTGCCCGCCCGAGCAGCCCGGTGAGATCCACGACCGCACCGGCAGCATCGCGTTCAGCCTGCGCACCCACGGGTACGACCGTCACATCGCCCGTCAGGATCCGGCGTACACCCTCCGGCGCGTCGAGACGAGCCGCGTGCTGCTCGACGAGTACGCGGAGGTCGCGGCCCTGGACGTGGACCGCCCCGACGACGGCTTCGCGTCCGGCCGCGCGGTGGGGCTGGGCTTCGTCGTCCGTCAGATGGCCGCGGAACACGCCCATCACCGGGACTATCAGGTGAAGTGGCTGCCCCGGTTCTCCCACTAGGGGTGTTCCCCCGACGGACCGGGATCGCCCGGTCCGTCGGAGAGCTCGGGGGAGTTCAAGGGAGTTCAAGGGAGTTCGGGGGCGGGGGAGGCCGGCGCGGGCGCGCGGCGGTTACGGTACGCGCGCGACGCCCGCGTAGAACCCGCTCAGCTCGGGCTCCGGGGCCGGCCCGTCCTTGTACCAGTGGGCGGCGGTCACCAGCCCGGGTTCCACCAGGTCGAGCCCGTCGAAGAAGCGCCCGACCTCGGCTCGGTCCCGCATCCGCAGCGGGATCTCGCCCTCCTTGTAGGCGGTCGTGACGACGTCCTTGTACTGCGGGTGTTCGTCGAAGGTGGTGTGCGAGAAGATCAGATAGCTGCCGGAGGGCAGGGCGTCCACCAGGGTACGGGTGATCCCGTACGGGTCGTCCTCGTCGGGGACGAAGTGCAGCAGCGCGATGAGGCAGAGCGCGATGGGCCGGTCGAAGTCCAGCAGAGTGCGCGCGTGGTCGAGGATGGTCTCCGGCTGCCGGACGTCCGCCTGGATGTAGTCGGTCGCGCCCTGCGGTGTGCTGGTGAGCCGGGCCTCGGCGTGGCGCAGCACGATGGGGTCGTTGTCGGCGTACACGATCCGGGCCGCCGGGATGATCTCCTGGACGACCTGATGGAGATTCGGCTCGGTGGGGATCCCCGTACCGATGTCGAGGTACTGGTCGACGCCCTGCCGCGCGGCCCAGGCGACGGCACGCCGCATGTATGCCCGGTTCCGTAACGCGTTGCCCTTGGCCTCCGGGGGTATTCGCTCGCCGACCACCTGGTCGACCGCGTAGTTGTCCTTGCCGCCGAGAAGCCAGTCGTACACCCGGGCCGGGTGGGCCCTGCTGGTGTCGATCCGGGGACGGGGCGGCGGGTGTGCCGTCATGAAACGCTCCTGTGTGGGTGACCGGGTCCGCCGCGGTCGCCGACGCGGGCCGGGTGGCCGCGCCGCGATACGGACGGGCGGACAGCCTAGGCGACCGGGCCGCCCGGGACCAGGCTGTGATCACCGCGGGGGCCCGGGAGAGCCGGGGGCCGTACGTGACGGGCCGCCCGGATCTCCCGGGCGGTCACACCGCGCTCCTCGGGATGCTGTCGTGGCGGGCGGAGAGCGGGGCCGTGTCCGGCCGGGTCCAGCGGCCGAGGGAGATCTCCGCGGTGATACCGGGCCCGAAGCCGGCGATCACCCCCCGGGCCCCGTGCGCGGCGCCGCCCTCCTCGAAGAGCCGGTCCAGCGCGTCGAAGATGACGGCACTGGCGATGTTCCCGCGCTCGGTGAGGGTGGCCCTGCTGTAGCGGAAGGTCTCGGACGGCAGCATCAGATACTTGCTCAGGTCGTCCAGGATCCTGGGCCCGCCCGCGTGGACGATGTAGAAGTCCAGGTCGGAGATGTCCCAGCCGAACGGTTCTGCCATGTCCCGCATGGCGGGGGCGAGCATGGACATCGTGCCGGGGACCCGCTTGTCGAGCATGAAGTGGAATCCGGTGTCCCGGACGGCGTACGAGATCCACTCCTCCGTTCCGGGCACGAGATGCGAGCCGTTCTGTTCGAGCTGCACGCCCACCCCGCCCTCACCCCGTACGGCGACGGCGGCGACGGCATCCCCGAAGAGCCCGTTGGAGAGCAGATTGCCGACGCCCAGATCCTCCGGCTGGTAGCAGAGCGAACAGAACTCGCAGGAGACGATGAGCACGTTCGCCCGTGGATACGCCATGCAGAAGTCGTGCGCGCGGTTGATGGCGGTGCCGCCCGCGGCGCAGCCGAGCTGCGCGATGGGCAGTTGGCGGGTGGCGGATCTGAACCCCATGGTGTTGATCAGCCACGCGGTCATCGAGGGCATCATGAAGCCGGTGCACGACACGTAGACGATCAGGTCGATGTCACGGGTCGTCAGTTCCGCGTGGACCAGCGCCCGCTGGATGACCTCGGGCAGCCGGGACTTGGCCTCGCTCTCGTAGAGGGCGTTGCGGGCGGTGAATCCGGGATGTTTCAGCGTGTCCTCGATCGGCTGCACCAGATGCCGGGTCCGCACGCCGGTGTTGCCGATCAGCCGTAGCGCCAGACTGAGTTGCGGGTGCCCGGCGTGCAGGGTGCGCGCGAACTCCAGGGTCTGTTCCCGGGTGATGACGTGCTCGGGCACGGCGATCGCCGGTCTGCACAGTGTTGCCATGTCAGCTCCTCACCAGGCGACCGGAAGCGCCAGCGGATAGCGCCAGATGGAGTCGGTGTTCCACCGCACCTCGGGCTCGGGAACGGCCAGCCGCAGCGCGGGGAACCGGTTGAACAGGGTGCCGACGGAGACCTGGAGGGTCATCCGGGCGAGATGGGAGCCGAGGCAGTGGTGGCTGCCGTACCCGAACGCCATGTGGACGGCGGGGTCCATCCGCTCGAAGTCCAGCTCGTCGGGGCGCTCGTAGACGAGGTCGTCGCGGTTGGCCGTCAGATACGAGACATGGACGGTGTCGCCGGCCCTGACGGTCACACCGTCGAAGTCGACATCCTCCAGGGCCACCCGCGGGATGCCGACACCCTGGCGGAACGGGATGTACCGCAGCAGCTCCTCGATGGCCTCGGGCAGCAGGTCGGGGCGGGCCCGCAGACGGGCCAGTTGCGCGGGGTGGGTCAGCAGCGTGAAGACGATGTTGCTGATCTCGTACGTGCTGGTGTCGTGGCCGGTGACGACCAGGAGCATGGCCAGGACGGCCAGTTCGGCCTCGTCCAGCATCTCGTCGCCCACCCGGGCGGTGGCGAGGGCGCTGATGAGATCGTTGCCCGGGGCGCGCCGGCGCGCCGCCGTCAGTTCGGTGAAGTACGCCCGCAGCCCGGCCTTCGCACCCACCGCGGAGTCGCGGTCGGCGGCGTTCATGGACATCATCGCCATGGCCCAGTCGCGCAACTGGCGCCGGTCCGCGACCGGTATGTCGAGCAGTTCGCAGATCGACATCAGGGGCAGCCGATCGGCGAGATCGGCGACGATGTCGCCCGGCTCGCCCCGCGCCACCATCTCGTCGAGCAGTTCGTCCACGGTCCGCTGCGTCCAGGGCCGCAGCTCCTCGACCTGACGGGTGGTGAACGCCTTGATGATCAGCCGGCGCACCCGGTTGAGGGTGGGCGGGTCCATGAGATTGATCGCCTCGGACTGGGCGATGGGCGCGGGGGTGATCCGCGGGAAGTCCCTGCCGATCAGCGCGGCCCGGCTGAACCGCCGGTCCGAGGTGACGGTCTGGACGTCCGCGTACCGGGTGACCAGCCAGCAGTCGCCCTCTCCGTAGGGCATACGGACCCGGGTGACCGGCGCCTCGGTCCGCATCCGGGTCATGAAGGGGTCGGGTTCCAGCGCGTTGTCATGACGGACCGGGCAGGTGCGCACGGAGTCCGAAGGAGTCATCGCGGTACTTCCTCGTGGAAGGGGACAGATGGCGAGCGATCCTGATTGATCGGAGCATGCCATGACGATCGGCGTGGTACGCAAGTAATTCCCCGCAGTTCACCCGTAAGAGCTATTTCCAGGTAATCTCACGCAACACCCTTATCATTCAGGCAAATTGGGGCCATGCGGTACCGAACCAGAGGTACCCCGGGGCGGCGTCACGGGGTGGCTTCGCGCGCCCCGCCCCGGACGACCGCGTCCACCCGTACGGTCCAGCACGGCGCGCGCCCGGCGCCCGGCGGCGCTGCAATGGACGGGTGACCGCGCCTCCGGACGACTGCCTCGCGCGCAACGAGTGGATCTGCGGCGCCTACCTCTCCAGCCGGCGCACGATCCTGTGGGACGCGGTGCTCGAACACCTCCAGCTCACCTTCGCCGCCGTCCTGATCGGCCTGGTCATCGCCGTACCCCTCGCACTCGCCGCCCGGCGCTGGAAGGCGGCGGCGGCCCCCGTGCTCGGTGTCACGACGGTCCTCTACACCATCCCGTCGCTCGCCATGTTCTCGCTGCTGCTGCCGCTCTACGGACTGTCCGCCTCGCTCGTCGTCGCCGGGCTCGTGCTCTACTCGCTGACCCTGCTCGTACGGAACATCCTCGCCGGGCTGCGCGGCGTCCCCGAGGAGACCCGGCAGGCCGCCCGCGGCATGGGATACGGACCGCTCCGGCTGCTGCTCACCGTCGAACTGCCGCTCGCCCTGCCCGCCGCGCTGGCCGGGCTGCGCATCGCGACCGTCTCCGCCGTCTCCCTCGTCACCATCGGCGCCATCGTCGGACACGGCGGACTCGGCAACCTCATCTACGCCGGGATGAACACCTTCTTCAAGGCGCAGGTGCTCACCGCCTCCGTCCTGTGCGTCCTCATCGCCGTCGCCGCCGACCTGGCGCTCCTGCTCCTCCAGCGCCGGCTCACCCCCTGGACCCGGCGGGCCCCCGCGTGAACACCCTCACCGCCGCCTGGTCCTGGCTCACCAGCCCCGCCCACTGGCCGGGCACCGACGGCATCGCCAACCGGCTCGCCGAACACCTCTACCTCACCGTCGTCTGCCTCGCCCTGAGCTGCGCGCTCGCCCTGCCCGTCGCCCTGGTCCTCGGCCACCTCGGCAAGGGCGGCGCCCTCGCCGTCAACATCTCCAACGCGGGCCGCGCCGTCCCGACCTTCGCCGTCCTGGTCCTGCTGCTCCTCACCCCCATCGGCGCGTACGGACAGTGGCCGACGGTCATCGCGCTGGTCCTCTTCGCGATCCCGCCCCTGCTCACCAACGCCTACGTGGGGATGCGGGGCGTCGACCGTGATGTCGTGCGGGCCGCCCGGGGCATGGGGATGACCGCACGCCAGTGCCTGGGCCGGGTCGAGGTGCCGCTCGCGCTGCCGCTGATCCTCACGGGCGTACGGATCGCCGCCGTCCAGCTCGTCGCGACCGCGACGCTGGCCGCCCTGATCGGCGGCGGCGGACTCGGCCGGATCATCACCGCCGGATTCAACCTCGCCGACACGGCCCAGGTGGTGGCGGGCGCCTTCCTGGTCGCGGTGCTCGCGCTGCTGGTGGAGGGGGCGTTCGAGGCGGCGCTGCGGCTGGGACCGCGGTGGGTGAGGGGCGGCGCCGGATGAGACCGCTGCGTACCGCCGCCGTCTGCGGCGCCCTGCTCCTGGCGACCGCCACCTGCACCACGGGGCCGTCCCTGGAGAACCGCGACGCCGTCACCGCCCCGCCGGGCGACAGCGAACACCTCACCATCGGGACCGCCGGCTTCACCGAGAGCGATCTGCTGGCCCAGATGTACGCGCTCCTGCTGGAACGGGCCGGCTACCACACCCGGATCCTCTCGGTCACCAACCGGGAGCTGTACGAACCGGCCCTGGAGGGCGGCCGGATCGATGTCGTACCGGAGTACGCGGCGACCTTCGCCGACTGGCTGAACGCCAAGGCCCACGGCCCCGGCGCCCGGCCGGTCGGCTCACCCGACCTGGCCACCACCATGAAGGCGCTGCGCACCCTCGCCTCGGCGCGCGGGCTCACCGTCCTCGACCCCGGCCGCGCGGTCGACCAGAACGCCTTCGCGGTCGCCGCCGGCTACGCCAGGAAGCACCACCTCACCACCCTGAGCGACCTGGGCCGCTCCGGGCTGCCCGTACGGCTCGCCGCCGGGGACGAGTGCGTACGGCGTCCGTACTGCGCACCGGGGCTGAGGAAGACGTACGGGATCGACATCACCGGCATCGACCCCAAGGGCGTCGGCACCACCCCGGCCAAACAGGCCGTCCAGCGGGGCCAGGACCAGATGGTGCTGACCACGACCACCGACGCGACCCTCGGCCGGTTCGGACTGGTGCTGCTCGCGGACGACAAGCACCTCCAGAACGCCGACAACATCGTGCCCGTCGTCAACCGGGCCAGGGCCGGTGCGAAAGGCGTCACCGAAGCCCTGGACCGGCTGAACACCGTACTGACGACCGCGGACCTGGCCGCACTGAACCAGCGGGTGGACGGCTGGCGGCGGCTGCCCGAGGACGTCGCCAGAGGCTATCTGGAGTCACGGGGACTGTTGCCGGCCGGCCAGGGCGCCCCGCCGCTCCGTCAGCCCGTCCGCGGGCCCGTCAGTCGCTCCGGCAGCCAGGCCAGTTGGGCGGCCTGCTGGTACGCGCCGCCGCCCTCGTGGTCGTTGAAGTCGTACACCTCGATCGCCTTGTCCTCATGGGCGTACGCGTTGAAGGCGCCGAACACCGTCGACGGCGGGCAGGTCTCGTCCTCCAGGGCCACCGAGAACAGCGCGGGGGCCCGGCCGCGCGCCGCGAAGTGCACCCCGTCGAAGTAGCCGAGCGTCCGCCACACCTGCTCCGTCCTGCCCCGGTAGGTCTTCAGATAGAGACCCACCTCGCGGTACGGATGACGGGCGCTGATGGTCGTCGCCCGGGGGAAGTCGCAGAGGAACGGCACGTCCGGCGCCACCGCCGTCAGATCCGGTATCAGACCGGCCACCGCGAGGGCGATCCCGCCGCCCTGGCTGGCGCCGACCACCGCCGTGCGCGCGGCGTCCACCAGCGGGTGGGCCCGCGCGGCCTCGACGGCGCGTACCGCGTCGGTGAACAGCCGCCGGTAGTAGTAGTCGTGCGGGTCCTCGACGCCCCGGGTCATGAAGCCGGGGTAGGAGGAGGCGCTGCCCACCGGGTCGGGGGTGTCGCCGCCGTTCCATCCGGCGCCCTGCCCCCGGGTGTCCATCACGAAGTGCGCGAACCCGGCCGAACCCCAGAGCAGATGGGTGTGCGGCAGACCGCGCCCGCCGCCGTACCCGATGTACTCCACCACCACGGGCAGTGGCTCAGGGGCGGACGCGGGCAGGACGAGCCAGCCCTTGACCGGATGGCCGCCGAAACCGGCGAACGTCACATCGAAGACGTCCAGCGTCGCCAGCCCTGTGGCCACCGGTTCGAACCGTACGTCGAGCGCGTGGCCGCGTGTCTCGGCGAGGGTCTTCGCCCAGAACTGGTCGAAGTCCTCGGGCTCCTCGGACGTGCTCCGGTAGGTACGGAGCTGGTCGAGGGGGAGATCGGGCTGGGGCATGCGGGACCACCTCGGTCGGCTGAATCGCTCAGGGACAACGGATGATCACACGGTACGACCGGAGGCCGGGTCGCAGAAGACCGCGAGACCGCCGGACGACGAGACGGCGTGACCACGAGACCGCTGAGCCCGCCGCCGGCCCCGGACCTCGGCACCTCCGGTCACGCCCGCCCTCTCCTCACCCCTCACCCCCGCCTCCACTGCTCCTACGCGTCCGAGACCGAGTCGAAGTCGACCTCGCCCCGCCCGATGCCCTGCGCGTCCGCGTCCACCGAACGGCGCAGCGCCTCATGGAGCTTCGCCGGGGTCAGCACCCCCACGAAGCGCGCCCCGTCCAGCACCGCCACCCACCCCGCGTCGTGCTGGAGCATCTCGCTGAACGCCTGCTTCAGCGGCGAGCCGAGCGGCACCCACGCCTCCATCCGCCGGGCATGGTCCCCCACCGAACCGGGCTCCGAGCCTTCCGCCCCCGCGCGGGCCGGGGCGTCGGCCGCGATCCAGCCGTGCAGTTCGCCGTCGTCGTTCAGCACCACTGCCCAGCGGGCCCCCTCCGCGCGCATCCGCGCCGCCGCGTCCCGCGCGGGCTCGCCGGTCCTGGCGACCGGCGGCTGCTCCAGGTCGGCCGGCTCGACCGTGGTCACCGAGAGCCGCTTGAGCCCCCGGTCGGCCCCGACGAACCGGGCCACGTACGGCGTCGCCGGGGTGCCCAGGACCGCGCCGGGGCTGTCGAACTGCTCGATGCGCCCCTCCCCGTACACCGCGATACGGTCGCCCATCCGTACCGCCTCCTCGATGTCATGGGTCACCAGCAGGACCGTCTTGCGCACCGTCGCCTGGAGCTTCAGGAACTCGTTCTGCAGCCGCTCGCGCACCACCGGGTCCACCGCGCCGAACGGCTCGTCCATCAGCAGCACCGGCGGATCGGCGGCCAGGGCGCGCGCCACCCCGACCCGCTGGCGCTGCCCGCCGGAGAGCTGCGCGGGGTAGCGGGGACCGTATGTCGCCGGGTCGAGCCCCACCAGGTCGAGCAGTTCCGCGGCCCGCTCGCGGGCCCGCGCCTTCTTCCAGCCGATCAGCGCGGGGACGGTCGCGGTGTTGTCGAGCACCGTACGGTGCGGGAAGAGCCCGACCTGCTGGATGACGTAACCGATCCGGCGGCGCAGCGCGACCGGGTCGACCCCGGAGATGTCCCGGCCCTCGACGAAGATCCGCCCCGAGGTCGGCTCGATCAGCCGGTTCACCATCATCATCGTGGTCGTCTTGCCGCACCCCGAGGGCCCCACCAGCGTCACCAGCTCGCCCTCGCGCACCTCGAAGGACAGGCCGTCCACGGCGGCCGTACCGTCCGGGTAGACCTTGCCGACCTGCTCGAACCGGATCATCTCCTCAACGTAGGACCGGCCGGTCCTACGCGCACACCGGGCCGCGACCGTCCGGGGCCGTCCGCTGGCCGTTCCCTGGCCTCCCCGGGCCGTCCCGGGCTGAACACGCCCCGTGTCCGCTCCGTATCCACCGGGGCGGGCCGGGACGCCCGCCGCTCGTGTGCTGAAATGTCCGGCGTGCCTGCCCCCGGCGGTGTGTGACCACCCGCACGGGGGCGATCGAGAACAGGAGCCCCCTTGACCAGCTACCGTCAGCCCGGCGTCGTCCTCACCGACCACCGCTTCACGGTCCCGCTGGACCACGGCGATCCCGGGGGCGAGCGGATCGAACTGTTCGCACGCGAGGCCGTGTCGAGCGCACGGGCCGGTGCGGACCTGCCCTGGCTGCTGTACCTGGAGGGCGGACCCGGCTTCGGCGCCCGCCGGTTCATCGGCAGACAGGCCTGGCTCGGCCGCGCCCTCCAGGAGTTCCGGGTGCTCCTGCTCGACCAGCGCGGCACCGGCCTCTCCACGCCCGTCAACCGGCAGACCCTCCCGCTGCACGGCGGCCCCCGGCAACAGGCCGACCACCTCGCCCACTTCCGCGCCGACTCCATCGTCCGCGACTGCGAGACCATCCGCCCCCTGCTCACCGGCGGCGCGCCCTGGACCGTACTCGGCCAGAGCTTCGGCGGCTTCTGCGCCACGCACTACCTCAGCGCCGCGCCCGAGGGCCTGGACACCGTACTGATCACCGGCGGACTGCCGTCCCTGGACGCCACCGCGGACGAGGTCTACCGCGCCGCGTATCCGCGGATCGCGCGCAAGGTGGAGGCGCACTACGCGCGTTACCCCCAGGACATCGAGCGGGCCCGCGCCGTCGCGCGGTACGTGGCCGAGCACCGGCCCGTCCTGCCCGGCGGCTACACCCTCACGCCCGAGGCGTTCCAGTCCCTCGGCATCGTGCTCGGCGCCGGCGACGGCAGCCATCAGCTCCACTACCTGCTGGAGAACGCCTTCGTCCGTACGCCCAAGGGCCCCGCCCTCTCCGACGCCTTCCAGGAGAACGTGGCCTCCTCCCTCTCCTTCGCGGGACACCCGCTGTACGCCCTGGTCCACGAGGTGATCTACGCGCAGGGCGGCCGGGCCACCGACTGGGCCGCCGAACGGGTACGGGGCGAGTTCGCCCGGTTCGACGCCGCCAAGACCCTCGCCGGGGAGGGCCCGCTCTACTTCACCGGCGAGTCCATCCACCCCTGGCACTTCGACAACGACCCGGCGCTGCGCCCCCTGCGGGAGACCGCGGAGCTGTTCGCCGCCCGCACCGGCTGGCCGGCCCTGTACGACACAGCCCGGCTCGCCGCCAACGAGGTGCCCGTCGCGGCGGCCGTCTACCACGACGACATGTACGTCGACACGGAGCACTCGCTGCGCACGGCGCGCGCGATCCGCGGCCTGCGCACCTGGGTCACCGACGAGTTCGAGCACGACGGGGTGCGCGCGGGCGGGCCCCGGGTCCTGGACCGGCTGCTGGCCCTGGCGCGCGGCGAGGACTGAGCGCGCGGGGCTCGTCGCGCGGGCGCGCCGCACCGGGGGGAGAATGGGCGACAGGGGATCGTGCGAGGCTGCCCGCGCAGCGCGGTCCCGCGGAAGCGGAGGTGGTGGCCATGCTGTTGCCGGACAGACATCTTGTCGCCGATCTGCTGGCCCGCTACCGGGCCTGGGAACGGCTGGTGCTCGCCGATCCGCTGGACGAGACCACCCGCAGACGGTTCGAGGACGTGGCGTACACGCTCTGCGTCCTGATGGGGCAGCGCACCGCCCGCGAGGCGATCTGGCAGGCGGAGGCCTATCTGCGCAGGATCCGGCCCGTCCCCCTCTTCCCGGAGCGGACGGAGAGCGCCGCGCCGGGCCTCCGTGACGGCGCGCCGGGCTTCCGCGAGGAGGCGAGCCGCCCCGGACGCGCGGTGCCGGATTGACAAACCGCTGTGCTGTTTCTGCAATGTACGGATGGACGAAGACTCCTCGCTCGACGACGTACTGGACCAGGTGGGACCCCGGCTGCGCCGGATCAGGCGCGAGCGCGGGGCCACCCTGGGCGCTCTCTCCGCCGCCACCGGCATCTCCGTGAGCACGCTGTCCCGGCTGGAGTCGGGTCGGCGCAGGCCCAGTCTCGAACTGCTGCTGCCCATCGCCCGCGCCCATCGCGTACCGCTGGACGAACTGGTCGGCGCGCCGGAGGTGGGGGACCCCCGGATCCGCTCCAAGCCGATCGTGCGCGGCGGCCGTACGATGCTGCCGCTCACCCGCCGGCCCGGTGGCCTCCAGGCGTACAAGATGGTGGCGGAGAGTTCGCCCGACCACTGCGACGACGAGCAGCGGACCCACGAGGGGTACGAGTGGCTGTACGTCCTCTCCGGGCGGCTGCGGCTGCGGCTCGGCGAGCACGACATGGTGATGGGCCCGGGAGAGGCTGCCGAGTTCGACACGCGTGTCCCGCACTGGTTCGGCCCGGCCGGGGACGCGCCGGTGGAGTTCCTGAGCCTCTTCGGTCCGCAGGGTGAGCGTATGCATGTACGGGCACGGCCCAAGACGTCCTGAGCGGGTGTTCCCAGCGCCACAAGCGACCGCTTAGTATGCCCAGGGACGTGGTACTGACCCCGTGTGTGGAGGCCCGAATGCTGGCATGGCGCGTGCACAGGAACGGCGAGCCCGCGGAGGTGATGCGGCTGGAGGAGACGGAGCAGCCGGTCCCCGGCGCCGGGCAGGTCAGGCTGCGGGTCAGGGCGGCGAACATCAACTTCCCGGACGCCCTGCTCTGCCGGGGCCAGTACCAGGTACGGCCGCCGCTGCCCTTCACCCCCGGCGTGGAGATCTGCGGCGAGACCGAGGACGGCCGCCGCGTCATCGCCACGCCCGAGCTGCCCCACGGCGGTCTGGCCGAGTACGTCGTGGCCGCCGAGGACGCGCTGCTGCCCGCCCCGGAAACCCTCGACGACGCCGAGGCCGCCGCTCTGCACATCGGCTACCAGACGGGCTGGTTCGCCCTGCACCGGCGGGCCGCGATCCGGCCGGGGGAGACCCTGCTCGTGCACGCCGCGGCCGGCGGCGTCGGCAGCGCCGCCGTCCAGCTCGGCAAGGCCGCCGGGGCCACCGTCATCGGGGTCGCCGGGGGACGCAACAAGACCGCGGTGGCCCGGGAGATGGGGTGCGACGTGGTGATCGACCGCCGTACCGACGACATCGTCGCGGCGGTCAAGGAGGCCACCGGCGGCCGGGGCGCGGACGTCGTCTACGACCCGGTGGGCGGCGACGCGTACACCGCGTCCGCGAGGAGCGTCGCCTTCGAGGGCCGGATCGTCGTGGTGGGCTTCGCGAGTGGCACGATCCCGAGCCCCGCACTCAACCACGCGCTGGTGAAGAACTACACGATCATGGGGCTGCATTGGGGGCTCTACCACTCCAAGGACCCCGGGTCGGTGACACGCTGCCACGAGGAGCTGACGGCGCTCGCGGCCCGCGGCGCGATCAGGCCGCTCATCAGCGAGCGCGTCGCGATGAAGGGCGGCGCCGACGCCGTGCAGCGCGTGGCCGACGGCACCACCACCGGCCGGATCGTCGTCCTGCCCGAGGGCGTGTCCTGATGACCGAAGCCGCCGAACTCCGCGCCCGTACCCGGAAACTGCTCGCCGACCACCCGCCGGCCACCACCGGACGCACCGACTTCCTCACCGCGCGCTTCGACGCCGGACTCGCCTGGGTGCACTACCCGGCCGGGCTCGGCGGACTCGACGCGCCCCGTTCCCTCCAGGCCGTCGTGGACGCCGAACTCGCCGCCGCCGACGCGCCCGACAACGATCCGCGGCGCATCGGCATCGGCCTCGGCATGGCCGCGCCGACCATCCTGCGATACGGCACGCGGGAACAGCAGGAGCGCTTCCTGCGGCCCCTGTGGGTCGGCGAGGAGGTGTGGTGCCAGCTCTTCAGCGAACCCGGCGCGGGCTCCGACCTGGCGGCGCTCGGTACCCGGGCGGTGCGCGAGAACGGGGCTGCCACCGCCGCGGACACCACACCGGAATCCGGCGACTGGATCGTCAACGGCCAGAAGGTGTGGACGTCCAGCGCCCATCTCGCCCGCTGGGCCATCCTCCTCGCCCGCACCGACCCCGACCTGCCCAAACACCAGGGCATCAGCTACTTCCTGTGCGACATGACCGCCCCCGGTGTCGAGGTGCGGCCGCTGCGCCAGATCACCGGCGAGGCGGAGTTCAACGAGGTCTTCCTCACCGACGTCCGTATCCCCGACGCCCACCGGCTCGGCGCGATCGGCGAGGGCTGGAAGGTCGCGCAGACCACCCTGATGAACGAACGGGTCTCCATCGGCGGCGCCCGCCTCCCCCGCGAGGGCGGCATGATCGGCCCGGTCGCGGCCACCTGGCGCGAGCGGCCGGAGCTGCGCACCCACGATCTGCACCAGCGGCTGCTCACCCTCTGGGTCGAGGCCGAGGTCGCCCGGCTCACCGGGGAGCGGCTGCGCCAGCAGCTCGTCGCGGGCCAACCGGGGCCCGAGGGCAGCGGGATGAAGCTCGCCTTCGCCCGGCTCAACCAGGAGATCAGCGGCCTGGAGGTGGAACTCCTCGGTGAAGACGGCCTGTTGTACTCCGACTGGACCCTGCGCAGGCCCGAACTGGTCGACTTCACCGGGCGCGACGCCGGATACCGCTATCTGCGCTCGAAGGGCAACTCCATCGAGGGCGGCACGAGCGAGATCCTGCTGAACATCGTCGCCGAACGCGTCCTGGGCCTGCCCTCGGAGCCGCGCAACGACAAGGACGTCCCCTGGAAGGACCTGACCCGGTGACCCCGCGCCCCGTACCGCCCGAAACCTCCCCCGACCTGCTCTACTCGGACACCGAGGACGATCTGCGCGCCGCCGTACGGTCGTTGCTCACCGACCGGGCCGACCTTCCGGCCACCCTGGCCCGCGCCGAGTCCGGCGACCCCTACGACCCGGGCCTGTGGACCTCGCTCACCGCCGGAATCGGCGCGGCGGGCCTGCTCGTCCCGGAGAAGCTGGGCGGCCAGGGCGCGAGCCACCGCGAGGCCGCCGTCGTCCTGGAGGAACTGGGCCGCGCCGTCACGCCCGCGCCCTACCTCACCAGTGCGGTGGTGGCGACCGAGACCCTGCTCGGCTGCGACGGGGAGAGCACCGAGTCCACGGATGTCGCGGGACTCCTCACCGCGCTGGCGAGCGGTCACCGTACCGCCGTCCTCGCACTGCCCCTCACCACCGCCCCCGACGCCCCGCTCCCCTTCGCGGGGGACCCGGCCCTCGCCGGGCACCCGGCGGAGGCGGCGGCCACGGTGAGCGCCGTCGCCGACGCCGTACGCGCCGATGTGCTCCTCGTCCCGCGCGCGGAGGGCCTGTACGCCGTCGAGACCGCGTCGCCCGCCGTCACCGTCGAGCCGCTGACACCGCTCGACCTGACCCGCCCGCTCGCCACCGTCACGGTCGCGGCCGGCAGCGGCGTCCGCATCGCCGACGCGGCCACGGGGGAGAGCGCCGTACGGCGCGGACTGCTGGCCGGGGCCGGGCTGCTCGCCTCCGAACAGCTCGGCCTCGCCGCATGGTGCCTGGAGGAGACCGTCCGGCACACCCGCGAACGCCACCAGTTCAACCGCCCCGTCGGCTCCTTCCAGGCGCTCAAGCACCGTATGGCACAGCTCTGGCTGGAGGTCGTCTCGGCCCGCGCCGCCGCCCGTAACGCCGCCGACGCCCTGGCCACCGGCGACCCCGGGGCACCGCTCGCCGTGGCCGTCGCCCAGGCGTACTGCGGGCGCGTCGCCGTCCACGCGGCCGAGGAGTGCGTCCAGCTCCACGGCGGGATCGGGATGACCTGGGAGCACCCCGCGCACCTGTACCTCAAGCGCGCCAAGTCCGACGAGAGCGCGCTCGGTTCACCCGGCCGGCACCGCGAGCGCCTGGCCGCACTGGCCGAGCTGCCAGGGCCGAGGTGACTTCGGCGGAGGCCCCGGCAGTGGCTGAATCGCGGATGGCGGGTGGACGAACACTGCGCGGCACAGCCCTGATTCACCCCTGACGGGGCGATACTCGCCAGGACCGTGTCCGTCGCGTCCAGTCCCGGAGACATCATGGCCCTCACCACCCGCCGCAGAGCCGTCGCCACGCTCACCGCCGCGCTCGCGGGGGTCGTCGCGGCCCCCGCGTACGCGGGGGCCGCTTCCCGGACCGGGGGCGGCCACGCACCCCGTCCGCTGCGCCACGCCCACGCGCACAACGACTACCTGCACCCGCGCCCGCTGTTCGACGCGCTGGCGCACGGCTTCACCAGCGTCGAGGCCGACATCTTCCTGGTCGACGGCGAACTGCTGGTCGCCCACGAGGCCACGGAGCTGGACCCGGCCCGTACCCTCGCCTCGCTCTACCTCGACCCGCTGTTCGCCCGGGTGCGCGCCCACCACGGCTCCGTGTACCGCGGACACCACCACCCGGTGCAACTGCTCATCGACATCAAGACGGACGGCGCCGCCACCTACGCCGAACTCCACCGCCAACTCACCCGCTACCGCCCGATGCTGACGACCTGCGCCCACGGCTCGGTACGCACCGGCGCGATCACCCCGGTCATCTCCGGCGACCGCGCGGCCCGTGAACCGATGGAGGCGCAGCGCGTGCGGTACGCCTTCTACGACGGGCGGCTCGACGACCTCGGGACCGCCGCGCCCGCCTCCTTCGTACCGCTCATCAGCGCCAACTGGACCCAGAGCTTCACCTGGCAGGGCGTGGGCCCGTTCCCCGCGGCCGAACGCGCCGAGCTGCGCCGGATCGCGGACACCACGCACGCACACGGGCAGCGGCTGCGTTTCTGGGCCACCCCGGACACCCCGGGACCGGCGCGGGACGCCGTCTGGACCGAACTCCTCGCCGCCGGGGTGGACCACCTCAACACGGACGACCTCGCCGGACTCGAACGCTTTCTGCGCGCCGCCCGTCCGTAACCCCGCGTCAACCACCCGTACGGCGGACACGCCAGTCGGCCGAACCGGCCCCCTCCTCCGCCACACTGGCGGCCGAAAGCCGCGATTCCCGTGCGGCGGAGGAGGTTTGGCGATGGCCATTTCGATTTCAGTGGTGCTGCTTCTGACGATCCTCGCGGTGGTCTTCCTGCGCAGCGGCGGGCTGAAGTTCTCGCATGCGCTGGTCTGCGCCCTGCTCGGATTCTTCCTCGCGGGTACGAGCATGGCGCCGACCATCGCCAACGGGATCTCCACCACCGCCGGCGTGGTCAGCAGCCTCAACCCGTAACCGGGCGGCGCCGCGCGCTCACGCCCCGGCCAGCCGCGAGCGGATCAGGAAGCGCACCCCCTCGGGGGCCTCCAGCGAGAAACCGCTGCCGCGCCCCTCCACCACGTCGACGATGAGCCGGGTGTGGCGCCACGCCTCGTACTGGCTCACCGACATCCAGAACGGGACGGGTTCGGCGACGCCCTCGACCTCCAGCGACTGGAGCAGCACGTCGGAGCCGCCCGTACGGAACTCGCCGTCCAGGTAGCACATGGGCGCGCTGCCGTCACAACAGCCGCCCGACTGATGGAACATCAACGGCCCGTGGTCCACCCGCAGCCGCCGGATCAACTCGGCCGCCGCGGGGGTCACCTCGACCCGGGGCGTTTCGGTGGAACCCGCTTCGTCCGTCATCACGCGCCGCCGCTTCTGCAGAGGGTGGAACCGGTCGTAGGAAGAACCAGTCAACGCGCGCGGAGGTTGCGCCGGGGTTGCACCGCGGCGCGCGCCCCCTCGGTCATCCTCCGGTCACCCGTTCCCGCCGAGCCTGAGCATCACCTTGCTGCTGCCGCTCGCGGGATCCGCGGCGACGGCCAGCGCCTCCCCGGCCCGGTCGAGGCCGAAGCGGTGACTGATCACGGGGGAGACGTCCAGACCGTCCCGCATCGCCAGCAGCGCGTCGTCGATCTCCTCCACGAAGCGGTACGAACCGACCCAGTTGATCTCCCGGGTCACCAGGTCGCCGAGGGCCGCGGAGACGGCGGCGCCGGGCAGGTTCCCGACCTGGACGAGCGTGCCGCCGCGCGCCGTGGCCCGCAGGACGGGGCCGAGCGCCGCCGGGGCGCCGGACGCCTCGAAGGCGATCTCGACGTCGTCGGGGAGCGTGGCGCCGGAGCCGAGGTCGCGGGTCTCGTCGGCGCCCATGGCGCGGGCGACGGCGAGCGAGCTCGCGGCGAGGTCCGAGGCGATCACCGCGGCGGCGCCCCGGTGCTTCGCCGCGGCGACGACCAGCGCCCCGATCGGGCCGCAGCCGTTGACCAGCACGGTCCTGCCCCGGATGTCCCCGGCGCGGTGCACGGCGTGCAGCGCCACGGCGAGCGGTTCGGCAAGGGCGCCGTGCTCGGTGTCCACGCCGTCGGGCAGCGGCCTTGTCTGGGTGGCGCGCACCACCCGGTACTCGCTGAACCCGCCGTCGGTGTGCGGGTCGAAGGCCGCGGAGCCGAAGTACCGGATCCGCGGGTGGAGGTTGGTGCGCCCGGCGATCCGGTCGGGCAGCGGACCGTTGCCGACCGGCTCGGCCGGGTGCACGGTGACCGCCTGGCCCACCCGCGGCCCGTCCACCCCGGGGCCGGTCGCGGCGATCCGGCCGGCGACCTCGTGGCCGAGCACCAGAGGGTGTGCGAGCGCCGCGGTCCCGGACGCCCCGTGCTTCCAGTAGGCGACGTCGGAGCCGCAGATCCCGCCCCACTCCAGGGCGAGCAGGACCTCCCCTTCGCCCGGTACGGGATCGGGGCGCTCGTCGATCCGCAGATCACCCGCGCCGTGGACGACAACGGCCCTCATGCGGCGTCCTCCAGCCGGACCAGGTCGCGCCCACGGGTCTCGGGGGCGAGGTAGGCGGACACCAGGGTGATCAGCGAGTAGACGACGAGCATCGCGGCGATCGGCCACCAGCTCCCGGTGACGGCGGTGAGGGTCGCCGCGACGACCGGACCGATGGCGGTGGCGAGGATGCCGCCGATCTCCTTGGACAGGGCGAGCTGGGTGAAGCGGGTCCGGGAGCCGAACAGCTCGGCCATCGTGACGCTCTCCAGCGAGAACAGACCGAGGACACCGACGTTGAGCCCGACGACCATGCCGAGCATCAGCGCCGAGGTGGTGCCCGAGGTGATGAGCAGCATCATCGGGAACGCGAAGGCCATGGTCAGCAGGGTGAGCGCGAGGTACATCGGGCGGCGCCCGAAGCGGTCACCGAGCAGCCCGACCAGCGGCACGGTCAGGAAGCCCAGCAGCGAGCCGTACACGATCGCGTCGGTGGGTACCGAGCGTTCGGCGTGCAGCGTCGTGGCGATGTAGCCGACGAGGAAGGTCTGGATCAGCCCCGAGTTGCCGGCCTGGCCGAAGCGCAGACCGAGGGCGAGGAAGAACGCCTTGCCCTTGCGCTGGCGGATCCCGGCCTCCAGGACGCTTTCCTGCTTCTGGTCCAGGGAGGAGTCGACCAGGGCGGACTCGACCTCGGTACGGGTCATGGCGACGCCGTCCACCACGTCGGGCCGCTCCTCGAACACCGGGCTTTCCTTGAGGTTGCCGCGCAGCCACACCGCGAAGATCATCAGCAGGAAGCTCAGCAGGAAGGGGAGGCGCCAGCCCCACGAGAGAAGCTGCTCCTCGCTGAGCACGCCGAGCAGGATCGCCCACAGCCCGGAAGCGGCCAGGGTCCCGGAGTTGGTGCCGAGCGACACCAGGGAGGACACCAGGCCCCGGCGCTTGGCGGGGGCGTACTCGGCGAGCATGACGGTGGCCCCGGCGATCTCGGCGCCGGCCCCGAAGCCCTGGACGAGCCGCAGCACGACCAGCAGGATCGGAGCGAGGATGCCGATCTGCGCGTAGGTCGGCAGGGCGCCGATCAGCGTGGTCGAGGCGCCCATCAGCAGGATGGTCAGGAACAGGACCTTCTTGCGCCCGATCCGGTCGCCCATCCGCCCGAAGTAGACGGCCCCGGCGAGCCGGGCGACGTAGCCGACGCCGTAGGTCGCCATGGCGGCGATCAGGCCGATCGCCGGGCTGACGTCGGGGAAGAAGATCTTGTTGAAGACGATGGCCGCCGCCAGCGAGTAGAGCTGGAAGTCCATGAACTCCATCGCCGTACCCAGCCAGCCTGATACGGCGGCCTTGGTGAGATCGCGCGTCGTTCTCGTCGCGGGGCCCGTGGGCTCCGTCCGAGCGGTGTCCGTCATGGGAACTCCGTTGTTCGGGGAAGTGCTGTCGGGGGAGGGGCGGCGGGAGTCCGGGGACTCCCGCAGGCGGCTACAGGAGAGGGTGGGCGGAGGTGGGACCAGCGTCAGGCGCGCGAGCCCGGCAAGATCCGAACGAGAGGCCCTGGGCCTGTCGCCGCGACGCGCGGGGTGGCCGGGATCCGTCGTGGGGAGGCGTCGTACACCCCGGCGTATCGGGTCGTGCTCACAGTCCTGCTCCTTCGAAGGTCCGTACGCGGCCGGCCAACCGGTTCACACCCCGGACAACTGGCCGACACGGCTGGTATACAAGCACTGGTCGGCCAGCGATGCAATACTCGTGCCACATCGGATGACACCATCGTGGGGCGCAGAGCCATCGACCGGGCACAGGCCGTGTCAGCGCCCGATACGATGAGCGCATGGCCCGATCGAACCGGCAGCGGACCAGTCGCCGCGCTGTCTACGAGACGCTGCGACGCAAGGTTCTGACCCTTGAGCTTCCCCCGGGCGCAGCCCTGTCCGAGAACGAGCTCGCGGCATCCCTCGGGGTCAGCCGCACGCCCGTCAGGGAGAGTCTGATCCTGCTCTCCCACGAGGGTCTGGTCCAGGTCTTCCCGCAGGTGGGGTCCTTCGTCTCGCGTGTCGACCCGGCCAAGGTGGCCGACGCCCAGTTCCTCAGGGAGGCCGTCGAGCTGGCCTCCCTGGACGACCTCCCCGCGGAACTCGACCCGGAACTCGTCGACGTCCTGCGCGGCAACCTGGCCGAGCAGCAGCGCCCCGGCCTCGCCCTGGAGGAGTTCTTCGAACTGGACGAGGCGTTCCACCAGGCCATCCTGCGCCTGAGCGGGCACGGCAGCGCCTGGGCGACGGTGGTCGCGGCCAAGGGCCACCTCGACCGCGCGCGCCGCCTGGGCCTCTACGACACCGCCTCGCCGGCCGGTTTCGCCACCCAGCACGTCGAGATCTTCGAAGCGGTGCTCGCCGGGGACGTCTCCCTGGCCCGTACGGCCATGCGCACCCACCTGCGAGCCGTCTTCGACGACGTCGAACGCATCCGGGCCCGCTCGCCCGAACTCTTCGCCACGGACTCGGGCGCGATCCCGGTACGGCGCAACATCGCGGTCTGGGAATGACCTCCGGGCGCACCCCGGAGGTCTTCGCACCGGACCGGCTCCGGCGGCCGGCACGGCGTTCCGGCGAAGGGCCGGGTCAGGACCGGGTGTTCGCGGCGCGTTCCAGGCGGGTGCGCAAGGTGGCGGCGAACTCCTCGGCGCGGCCCAGTTGTCCGCGCAGGTCGGCGACGCGCTCGGCGGCGGCCTGCTCGAAGGCGCGGACCCGCTCGACCAGTTCCCGGTGTTCGGCCCCGGGCAGCTCGCCGTCGGCGTCCAGGCGGTCGGTGGCGTCCAGCAGATCGCGCATCTGCTCCAGGGTGAATCCGAGCGGCTTCATCCGGCGGATCACCATCAGACGGGCGACATCCGTCTCGGTGTAGAGCCGGAAGCCGCCCTGGGAGCGGGCGGAGGGGACGACCAGGCCGGTCTCCTCGTAGTGCCGGATCGTGCGCAGGGAGAGCTCGGTCCGCGCCGCGACCTCGCCGATCTGCATGTGCTTGCCTTCCACGCCTGTGATCCTCCGGCCCTTCGTCTTCCCGGTGGATCCGCGCTCGCGCGACACCCGCCGATCTCTACCCTAACGTTAGGGTAGAGTTGCTGACGGCGAAGGCCCTTCACGGATCTCCCGCCGCTGCCGTGTCGGGGCCACCACGCCCCTGGCGAAGATCCGATTCTTGCAGGAGAACCGCGTGCGCGAGCCCATGACGCCCGGCGCCGCCCCCTGCCCGCCGTGACGGCCCCGCCCTTGTACATGAACCCCGGGCGCGGCGCAGCGCCTCCTCCCTGAGACTTCCGGCCCGTTCCCCGGGCCGCCCGCGGGGCGCCGACCCGGCTGCTCCGCGTCCTCCCGTACGCCCCCGGCCCGCCGCGGGGGGTGCCCGAGACGACAGGTTCCCTTTCCCTTGTCCTCCGCTCCCGCTCTCTCCCCGGCCGCGCGCCCGCGCGGTCCGAAGCCCGACTGGCTGACCGATCCGAAGGTATGGCGTACGGAGGTGCTGGCCGGCCTGGTGGTCGCGCTGGCGCTGATCCCCGAGGCGATCTCGTTCTCGATCATCGCCGGGGTCGATCCGGTGCTCGGTCTGTCCGCCTCGTTCACGATGGCCGTGGTCATCTCGGTCGTCGGCGGCCGGCGAGCGATGATCTCCGCGGCGACCGGGGCCGTGGCCCTGGTGATCGCACCGCTCAACCGTGAGCACGGCCTCGGTCACCTGATCGCCGCCGTCATCCTCGCCGGTGTCTTCCAGGTGATCCTGGGCGCGCTGGGGGTGGCCAGGCTGATGCGGTTCGTCCCCCGCTCGGTCATGGTCGGCTTCGTCAACTCCCTCGCCGTCCTGATCTTCATGGCGCAGGTGCCCGAGATGCGGAACGTGCCGTGGGCCGTGTACCCGCTGATCATCGGCGGCCTCGCCCTCATGGTGTTCTTCCCGAAGGTCACCACCGTGGTCCCGGCGCCGCTCGTCTCCATCGTGGTCCTCACCGTGATCACCCTGGCGGCCGGGATCGCCGTACCCACCGTCGGCGACAAGGGGGCCCTGCCCTCCGCGCTGCCCGTGCCGGGCCTCCCCGATGTGCCGTTCACCCTCGACGCCCTGGCCACCATCGCCCCGTACGCCCTCGCCATGGCGCTCGTCGGCCTGATGGAATCGCTGATGACCGCGAAACTGGTCGACGACATCACCGACACCCGCTCCAACAAGACCCGCGAGTCCGTCGGCCAGGGCATCGCCAACATCGTCACGGGATTCTTCGGCGGCATGGGCGGCTGCGCCATGATCGGCCAGACGATGATCAACGTGAAGGTCTCCGGTGCCCGTACCCGGCTGTCGACCTTCCTGGCCGGAGCGTTCCTCATGGTGCTGTGCATCGTCTTCGGCCCGGTCGTCTCCGACATCCCCATGGCCGCCCTGGTCGCCGTCATGGTCATGGTGTCGTTCGCGACCTTCGACTGGCACTCGATCGCCCCCCGGACGCTGCGGCGGATGCCGGCCGGTGAGATCGCCGTCATGGCCGTCACCGTCGCCTGTGTGGTCAGCACCCACAACCTCGCCGTCGGTGTTGTCGTCGGATCCGTCACCGCCCTGGCCGTCTTCGCCCGGCGCGTCGCCCACCGGACCACGGTCACCGCCATCACCGGTCCCGACGGCGCAGCCGTCTACCGGGTGACCGGAGAGCTGTTCTTCGCCTCCTCCGACGACCTGGCCGGCCGGTTCGACTACGCCGGCGACCCCGACCGGATCGTCATCGACCTCTCCGCCGCCCGTATCTGGGACGCCTCCTCGGTCGCCGCTCTCGACGTCGTCGAGAGCAAGTACGCCCAGCGCGGCAAGAGCGTCGAGATCACCGGACTCGACCAGGCAGGCACTCATCTCCACCGCAGGCTCAGCGGCGAACTGACCGGGGGCCACTGACCGGCCAGGTGCCGTACGACGGCCGCCCCGGAAGCGTCTGCTCCGGGGCGGCCGTCATGATCGAGGGGCGTGGTCAGCCGGCGACCACCGGGCGGCCCCAACTCCGTACCGGCCCCCGCTCCGTACCGACGTACGGTCGTACGGCGAAACGGTCACGGCGGTGCGGCTACGGCGGTGCTGCGCTCACCCCGGCGTCCCGTTCACCGCGCCTCGCCGGTCGCCACCGGCCGCTCGGCCGGCGCCGTTTCGCCGGCCGGGGCCTCCGGGCGTGCGGGCCGGCGCATGAAGCCGACGCCCAGGGCCGCCAGTACGGACGCCACCGCGAGCGCGTACAGACCGCCGTGCGTACTGCCGGTGGTGTCCTTCAGGTAGCCGAAGAGCGTGGGGGAGACGAAACCGCCCAGGTTGCCCAGCGAGTTGACCACCGCGAGACCGGCCGCGGCGATCTTCAGATCGAGCCCGGACTGCGCCATCGGCCAGAACAGGGTGGCCGCGCACTTCCCGCCGACCGCGGCCAGGGTGATGGCGACCAGTCCGAACCACGGGGAGCCCAGGGTGGCGAGGAAGGCGCCGGCCGCCGAGAGGATCAGCGCGATCGCGAGATAGGGCCGGCGGTCCGGGGCGCGGTCGGTGAAGTGGCTCATCGTGTACATGGCGATCACCGCGCAGATCCACGGGATGGCGGAGAGCAGTCCGATCTGGAAGGGCGAGAGCCCGCCGATCTCCGCCACCAGGCTCGGCAGCCAGAAGGTGATCGCGTAGCCGGTGAGGGCCATCGCGAAGAAGACCGCGGTCAGCAGGGCGACCTGGGGGTGGATCAGCAGCCGGAGCCGCGAGACCTTGGGCGCCCGGCTGCGGGTCTCCTGGTCCCGCGCGACCGCCGCGCTCAGCGCGTCCTTCTCCTCCTGCGTGAGCCAGCGCGCCTCGGAGATACGGGAGACGAGGAAGAACCCGGCGACGATGCCCACCAGGATGGAGAAGGTCCCTTCGAGCGCGAACATCCAGCGCCAGCCGGCGAAACCGCCCACGCCGTGCATCTCCAGCAGCGCGCCGGTGATCGGACCGGTCACGATGTAGGCCGTGGCGGAGCCGCCCAGGAAGATCGCGCTGGCCCGGCCCCGGCTGGAGTCCGGCAGCCACTGGGTGAAGTACAGGAGCACCCCGGGAAAGAAGCCCGCCTCCGCGACACCCAGGACGAACCGCAGGATGTAGAAGGTCGTCACATTGTGGATGAGACACATCGCCAGGATCACCAGACCCCAGGTGATCATGATGCGGGTCAGCCAGACACGGGCGCCGAAGCGCTCCATCAACATGTTGCTCGGTACTTCGAAGAGGGCGTACCCGATGAAGAACAGGCCCGCGCCGAGGCCGTAGGCGGTGGCGCTCACCCCGACGTCGGCCCTCAGTTCGTCCTGGACGAAGCCGACGTTCGTCCGGTCCATCTGGTTGACCAGGAGCATCAGAACCAGAATGGGCAGCATGCGGCGCAGGAATTTGCCGACCGCACGGCTTTCGGCGTCGGGCTCGCTCGCGGAACTCTTCGCAAGGGGCTGCGGGACCATCATTGTCTCCCACTTCGATAGGCGTGACGGCACGACAGAGGTCTCCGGGATCAGGGCCGTTGCCCGCGCGGGCCGGGCTCCGCTCACGAATGTGGGGGGTCGCACCGCGCCCCGATCGGGGGTGGCATCCGGCTCAGCCGTATATGTATGTGAATCTCTGTCATGCGTGTGGACACGTTACGTACGCCCCCCCATCCGGTCAATGACTTCGCCGCGGAATCTCGCGAGTCCGCGTCGAGTGCCCTGTTGGTGGCGGTTGCCCAGGTCGGAAGCGGAAGGCGGCGGTGTGAGCGCTTGACGGCCACCGCGGGCCGTCCTAAGTTCACCTACGTAGACATGTACCGGGACCACGGTCATATATCTGAACGGAGTCTTATGCTTGACGGAGTGCTGTTCTTTCCGGTCACGCCCTTCGCACCCGACGGCGCTCTCGACCCGCAGGCCCTTGAGACCCATGTACGGGCCGGTGTGGCCGCCGGTGCGGGCGGGGTCTTCCCCGCCTGCGGCACCGGGGAGTTCCACGCCCTGTCGCCGCAGGAGCACACCGACGTCGTCCGCACCGCGGTCAAGGCGGTGGACGGCGCGGTCCCCGTCTACGCGGGCACCGGCGGCGCCCTCCCGACCGCGATCGCCCTTGCCGAGGCGGCCCGCGAGAACGGCGCCGACGGGCTGCTCCTGCTGCCCCCGTACCTGGTCAGCGGTGATCAGGACGGGCTGGTGCGGTACGTGAGAACGGTCGCGGAGGCCTCCGGGCTCCCCCTCATCGTCTACAACCGGGCCAACGCCCGGTTCAGCCCGCGCGCCGCCGTGGAGGTCGCCGCGCTCGACCAGGTCGTCGGCTTCAAGGACGGCGCGGGCGACATCGAGACCCTGGCACGCACCGTCGTCGCCATCCGTGAATCGCTGCGCGACAGCGGCAAGCCCTTCCAGTTCTTCAACGGCCTCCCCACCGCCGAGGCGACCGTCCCCGCCTACCGGGCCATCGGTGTTCCGCTGTACTCGTCCGCCGCCTTCTGCTTCGCCCCCGAGGTCTCCCTCGCCTTCCACCGCGCGGTGACCACCGGCGACCAGAAGCGGGCCGACGCCCTCCTCTCCGGTTTCTTCCACCCCCTGGTCGCCCTGCGTGACAAGGTGCCGGGGTACGCGGTCTCCTTGGTCAAGGCCGGCGTACGCCTGCGCGGCCTGGAGGTCGGATCGGTCCGCGCACCGCTGACCGACCCCACGCGGGAAGACCTCGACGCACTCTCCTCACTCCTGGAGCGGGGACTCGAACTGGTAAGGAACGCCGCCTGATGAGCGCAGAGAAGCTGCGGATCTCCGCCGTCACCATCACCCCCGTCGCCTTCCGCGACCCGCCGCTGCTCAACTCGGTCGGCGTCCACGAGCCGTACGCCCTGCGCGCGATCGTCGAGGTGCGCACCGACGGCGGGCTCACCGGACTCGGTGAGACCTACGCCGACGCCAGGCATCTGGAACGGCTCGAAGCCGTGGCGGAGCGGATCACCGGACTCGACGTCTACGCCACCGAGGAACTGCACCGGCGCGTGGCCGAGGTCATCGCCCGGACCGGCGGCGTCGGCGGCTCCGGGCTGACCGGGATGGTCACCACCAGCAGCACCGTCGACCGGGTGTACTCCCCGTTCGAGGTCGCGCTGCTCGACATCCAGGGACAGGCGTGCGGCCGGCCCGTCTCCGACCTCCTCGGCGGCGCCGTCCGCGCGGCCGTGCCCTTCAGTGCCTACCTGTTCTACAAGTGGGCGCGGCACCCGGGCGCCGAGCCGGACGAGTGGGGCGCGGCGCTGGACCCCGAGGGCGTGGTGGCCCAGGCCCGGCGCATGGTCGACGCGTACGGGTTCACCGCGATCAAGCTCAAGGGCGGGGTCCTGCCGCCGGAGGAGGAGATCGAGGCCGTACACGCGCTGCGCGCCGAGTTCCCCGACCACCCCCTGCGGCTCGACCCCAACGCCGCCTGGACGGTGCCCACGTCCGTCAAGGTCGGCCAGGCGCTCGACGGAGTGCTGGAGTACCTGGAGGACCCCACGCCGGGCATCGAGGGTATGGCCGCCGTCGCCCGCGAGGTGTCGATGCCGCTGGCGACCAACATGTGCGTCGTCGCCTTCGACGAACTCCACCCCTCGGTGGCGGTGGACGCCGTACAGGTCATCCTCTCCGACCACCACTACTGGGGCGGACTGCGCCGTTCCAAGCTCCTCTCCGGGATCTGCGACACCTTCGGCATGGGGCTGTCCATGCACTCGAACTCGCATCTGGGCATCAGTCTCGCCGCGATGACCCATCTCGCGGCGGCCACCCCGAACCTCACCTACGCCTGCGACACCCACTGGCCGTGGAAGACGGAGGACGTCATCGAGCCCGGTGTCCTGGCGTTCAAGGACGGCTCGGTGGAGGTGCCCACCACCCCCGGCCTCGGTGTCACGCTCGACCGCGACGCCCTGGGGGTCCTGCACGAGCAGTACCTGACCTGCGGTCTGCGCAACCGGGACGACACCGGCTACATGCGCACCATCCACCCGACCTACCGGTCCACCATCCCGCGCTGGTAGGGGAGAAGGGCAGGGGAGAGCGAGAAACGGCGAGGAGCGGCCCGTCGGCGGACCATCCGCCGCCCGGGCCGCTTCGGCGCCGGGCGGGGCGGGCCGGCGCGCTTTCAGGGCGTACGGTACGGCCGGCCGTGGCGGGATCGTTGACGCGTCGACGTCCCGAACCTATCTTCTGATCGGAACTCGGAACGATGTTCGGCATGTCGAACGAACGGTTGCCCCCCATCGGTCCGTGACCGGGCTTCCGGGAGCCGCTTCGTACCGGTGTCGAACGCTCATGGCCGCATCTCACCGTCGCAGAGACGAGGAAACCATGGCACCCCACCTCTCCAGACGAGGCCTTCTCCGGACCGCGGTGGCCACCGCCGCGGCCTCGGGACTCTCCTGCGCCTCCGTGTCCCCGTCCGCCGCCGCGGCCCTCCCGCCCACGTCCTCCTGGACCGTGCGCCCCTTCGACCTCAAGGACGTCACCCTCGGCCGGGGTGTCTTCGCCACGAAACGCCAGTTCATGCTCGACCACGGCCGGGGGTACGACGTGGACCGGCTGCTCCAGGTCTTCCGTGCCAACGCCGGGCTCCCGACACGCGGCGCGGTCGCCCCCGGCGGATGGGAGGGGCTCGACGGCGAGGCCAACGGCAACCTGCGCGGCCACTACACCGGCCACTTCCTCACCATGCTCGCCCAGTCCTACGGCAGCACCGGTGACCAGGTGTTCGCCGACAGGATCAGCTATCTGACCAGCGCCCTCACCGAGGTCAGGTCGGCGCTGCGCACCCCCCCGGCCGTCCTCGCCGTGCCCGGCAGATTCGGCACCGCCGCCGAGAACGGCCGCGGCTCGTACCAGTACGTCGATCTGCCCGCCGCCGTCCTCGGCGAGGCCCGGGCCGTCACCCTGTCGGCCTGGGTGAGGCCCACCCACCCCGCGGCCTGGGCCCGGGTCCTCGACTTCGGCGACGACACCACCCGCTACCTCTACCTCGCCGCCCGCAACGCGAACGGAGTACCGCGCTTCGCCCTCACGACCACGGGCGCCGGCGGCGAACAGGGCCTCGACGGCAGGGAACCGCTCCCCCTGAACCGGTGGACCCATCTGGCCGTCACGATCGGTGACGGCACCGGCGTGCTCTACGTGGACGGGACCGCCGTCGCACGCCACGAGGGGATGACCCTCGATCCGGCGGCGTTCGGCGCGTTGCGCCACCACTGGCTCGGACGCTCGAACTACCCGGCCGACCCGGTGTTCGCCGGGGCGTTCGACGAGTTCAACGTCTGGGGGCGCGCCCTCACCGCCGGCGAGATCGCGGCGCTGCGCGAGAACCGGGCCGCCGACACCCCGGCGGGCAGGGGCGATCTGGTCGCGTACGCCTTCGACGAGACCACCGGCGGCACCTTCGCCGACGGCTCGGGCCGGGGCCTGGACGCCACCCTGCGCCGCACCTGGGGCGCGCCCAGCCACCCCGGGTTCCTCGCGGCCTACCCGGAGACCCAGTTCATCACGCTGGAGTCCATGGCCAGCAGCGACTACAGCGTCGTCTGGGCGCCGTACTACACCGCGCACAAGATCCTCAGGGGCCTGCTCGACGCCCACCTGTACACCGACGACGCACGGGCGCTCGACCTCGCCTCGGGGCTCTGCGACTGGATGTACTCCCGGCTGTCCCGGCTGCCCGGCAGCACCCTGCAACGTATGTGGTCCCTGTTCTCCAGCGGCGAGTTCGGCGGCCTGGTCGAGGCCGTCTGCGACCTCCACGCCCTGACCGGGAAGCCCGAACACCTCGCCCTCGCGAAGCTGTTCGACCTCGACTCCCTCATCGACGCCTGCGCCGCCAACCGGGACGTCCTGGACGGCCTCCACGCCAACCAGCACATCCCCATCTTCACCGGACTCCTCCGGCTCCACGACGCGACGGGCGAGGCCCGCTACCTCGCCGCCGCGAAGAACTTCTGGGACATGGTCGTCCCCACCCGGATGTACGGCATCGGCGGCACCAGCACCGGAGAGTTCTGGCGGGCCCGCGGCTCCGTGGCCGGCACGATCAGCGCCACCACCGCCGAGAGCTGCTGCGCGTACAACATGCTCAAGCTGAGCCGCATGCTCTTCTTCCACGACCAGGACCCGAAGTACATGGACTACTACGAACGGGCCCTCTACAACCAGGTCCTCGGCTCCAAACAGGACACCGCGGACGCCGAGAAGCCACTGGTCACGTACTTCATCGGGCTGACACCCGGCCATGTACGCGACTACACGCCGAAGGCGGGCACCACCTGCTGCGAGGGCACCGGGATGGAGAGCGCCACCAAGTACCAGGACTCGGTCTACTTCAGAACGGCCGACGACAGCGCCCTGTACGTCAATCTGTACAGCGCCTCCACCCTGACCTGGGCCGAGCGCGGGATCACCCTCACCCAGACCACCGACTATCCCCGGGAACAGGGCTCCACCCTGACCGTCGGGGGCGGCAGCGCCACCTTCGAGCTGCGTCTGCGCGTGCCCTCCTGGGCAGACGCCGGTTTCCAGGTGACGGTCAACGGCAGCCCGGTCAAGGGCGCGGCGCGGCCCGGCAGTTACTTCGGCGTCTCCCGTACCTGGCGCGCCGGTGACACGGTACGGGTCCGGGTGCCCTTCCGGCTCAGGGCCGAGCCGACGCCCGACGAACCGGCCCTCCAGTCTCTTTTCCACGGCCCGGTCAACCTGGTCGCCCGCGACGCCTCGACGAGCCGTCTGCGGTTCGGTCTCCTGCGCAACGCCGCCCTCTCCGGGGACCTGCTGCCCACCCTCACCCCGGTGCCGGGCAAGCCGCTGCACCACACCCTCGACGGTGTCGAGTTCGCCCCCTTCTTCGAAGGGACCGAGGATCCGACCCACGCCTACTTCCTGCGGGAGGAACCCCGAATCGCGTTCGGGAACACCGAGTCGGGCGTCGCCAACCCGTCGAGGCCCGACGGCACGACATTCCTCGACGAGGTGTGGGCCGGGGCCCCGTTCCACGACAAGGGGGCGCTCGTCGCACGGGTACGGAGCACCGTGGACGCGTGGGTCTCCGCGGGCCTGCTCGGTCCGAACGACGGCCGGACGGTGGTGCGGACGGCGCAGAACGCCTCGTACGTGGTCTGACCCCGGAGCCGTCCCTCCGCGAGGGCGATGAGATGGTCCGCGTACCGGGCGGCGAGGCTGAGGGCGTGCGGAACGATCACGATGCTCGTGCCGCGAGCCTGGTTCAGGTCGGTCAGCAGATCGAGGACCTCGATCTGGTGCGGATGGCGCCCCCGGCCGACCCGACCCTGACCGTGCGGGCCCTCTCCCCGTGCCGACCGTACACGTACGGTGACGGAGCGACCCCACAGCGAGGGCGGCTCTTCTGCCGTCCGGGACCAGTGATGCGGGGTCGGCCCGGAGCTGCGAGGCTTGCGGTGAGGGCGATGACGATCACGACCGGCGTCTCGGACGAGTACGTCCGGCGGCCGACCCGGCCGCCGGCGGCCCCGCCGCCCGCCGGCCGTCCTGTCCAGGAGGTCTCCGATGACCGGAAAGCCGGCGACCATGACACACGGCGAGCCGTGGCGCTCCCCCCGGCAGCGTGCCGCTCTGGGCAAGGCGGCGCGGACCCGGGTGCCCCGGTCCGCCCATGGCGAGTTCGAACCGTCCCCGCACCGGACGGACCCCGTGAGCGTCATCGAGGCGCAGTCGGCCGCGCGCGTGCCGGAACTCGTACCGATCCGCTACGGCCGGATGACGGAGTCCCCGTTCCGCTTCTACCGCGGTGCCGCCTCGATCATGGCGGCCGACCTGTCCACGACGCCCGCGTCCGGTCTCAGGGCACAACTGTGCGGCGACGCGCACATGCTGAACTTCCGGCTGCTGGCGTCGCCGGAGCGCAATCTCCTTTTCGACATCAATGATTTCGACGAGACGCTGCCCGGCCCGTGGGAGTGGGACCTGAAGCGGCTGGCGACCAGCCTCGTGATCGCGGGACGCGAGAACGGCTACACGGACGCGGAGCGCGGCGCGATCGTCCGGGCCACCGTCCGCTCGTACCGTGAACAGATGCGCGGCCTCGCCGCGATGTCCCATCTGGCCGTCTGGTACGCGAAGGCCGACGCGGCGCGGCTGGAGGCCCTGGCGTCCGGCCGCTTGCGGCAGCGCGGCCGCAAGGAGGTGTCCAGGACGCTGGCCAAGGCGCGCACCCGGGACAGTCTCCAGGCGTTCGAGAAGCTCACGCGGGTGATCGACGGCCGTCGCCGGATCGTCCCCGCACCGCCCGTCGTCATGCCGATAGCCGACCTGCTGCCGGAGCTGGAGCGTGCCGAACTGGAGGAGATGATCCGGGACCTTGTCGCAGGGTACGGACGGAGCCTGCAGACGGACCGGCGGCGTCTGCTCCAGCAGTTCACCCTGGTCGACATGGCGCGCAAGGTGGTCGGGGTCGGGAGCGTCGGGACCCGCTGCTGGGTCATCCTGCTGGTGGGCAGGGACAGCGGGGATCCGTTGTTCCTCCAGGCGAAGGAGGCCGGCGAGTCGGTCCTCGCGGCGTACGCCGGTGCCAGTGAGTTCGCCACGCAGGGCGAGCGGGTCGTCGCCGGCCAGCGTCTGATGCAGGCGGCCAGTGACATCTTCCTCGGCTGGGAGCATGTACATGCCCCCGACGGTCTGGAACGGGACTTCTACATACGCCAGTTGCGTGACTGGAAGGGCATCGTGGAGCCCTCGATGATGGTGCCGCGGGGCATGGGCGTCTTCGGAGAACTGTGCGGCGCCACGCTCGCCCGCGCCCATGCGCGTTCCGGCGACCGGATCGCCATCGCCGCCTACCTGGGCCGCGGCGACGTCTTCGACCAGGCACTCGTCCGCTTCGCCGAGAGCTACGCCGACCAGAACGAGCGCGACCACCAGGCGCTCGTCGACGCCGTCAGGAGGGGGCGGGTCGAGGCCCGGGCCGCGTGACCCCGACGCGGGGAGCACCGGCCTCGAAGCGCGCCGGGCCGGTGGGGACCGGTTGCGGAAGGCGGTCGGGCGTGGGGATGATCCGTCTGAAGCCGGTCCGGTCCGCCGGTGTCCGATACCGGGCCGCCGCCCCTGAGAAAGGAACACCCGATGGACGAGCTGGACGAGCGCTTCGACGTCGTCGTACTCGGTGCGGGCCCCGGCGGCTACGTCGCCGCCGTCCGCGCTGCCCAGCTCGGCAAACGCGTCGCGGTGGTGGAGGAGAAGTACTGGGGCGGCGTCTGTCTGAACGTGGGCTGCATCCCGTCCAAGGCGCTCCTGCGCAACGCCGAACTGGCGCACATCTTCACCCGTGAGGCGAAGACCTTCGGTATCAAGGCCGCCGGCGAGGTCTCCTTCGACTACGGGGAGGCGTTCCGCCGGAGCCGGCGTGTCGCGGACGGCCGGGTCAAGGGCGTCCACTACCTGATGAAGAAGAACAAGATCACGGAGATCGACGGCCGCGGCACCTTCCTCGACCCGCACACGCTCCAGGTGGCCGGCTACGACGGCGAGACCCGCACCATCGGTTTCGAGCACTGCGTCATCGCCACGGGGGCCACCCCGAGGCTGCTGCCCGGCACCCGCCGCACCTCGCGCGTGGTCACGTACGAGGAGCAGATCCTCGCCGAGGACCTCCCGCGCTCCGTGGTCATCGCGGGGGCCGGCGCCATCGGCGTCGAGTTCGCCTATGTGCTGCACAACTACGGCGTGAAGGTCACGGTCGTCGAGTTCCTCGACCGCGTCGCGCCGCTGGAGGACGCCGAGGTCTCCGCGGAACTCGCGCGGCAGTACCGAAAGTTGGGCATCGACGTGCTCACCTCCACCAGGGTCGAGTCGCTCGACGAGTCCGGTGACCAGGTCCGCGTCACGGTCACCGGCAAGGACGGCGCCCAGCAGGTCCTTGAGGCCGACAAGGTCCTCCAAGCGATCGGGTTCGCCCCGAACGTCACCGGTTTCGGCCTGGAGAACACCGGTGTACGGGTGACCGAGCGCGGTGCCATCGACATCGACGGCCGCTGCCGCACCTCGGTCCCGCACCTCTACGCCATCGGCGACGTCACCGCGAAGCTGATGCTCGCGCACGCCGCCGAGGCGATGGGCGTGATCGCCGCCGAGACGATCGCGGACGCGGAGACGATGGAGCTGGACTATGTGATGATCCCGCGCGCCACGTTCTGCCAACCCCAGATCGCCAGCTTCGGCTACACCGAGGCCCAGGCGCGCGAACTGGGCCATGACGTCAAGGTGGCGAAGTTCCCGTTCACCGCCAACGGCAAGTCGCACGGGCTCGGGGACACCACCGGCTTCGTGAAGCTGATCAGCGACGCGAAGTACGGCGAACTGCTCGGCGGCCATCTCATCGGCCCCGAGGTCACCGAACTGCTGCCCGAGCTGACCCTGGCCCAGCAGTGGGACCTGACCGTGCACGAGGTCGCCCGCAATGTGCACGCCCACCCGACCCTGGGCGAGGCGGTGAAGGAAGCGGTGCACGGCTTGGCCGGACACATGATCAACATGTGACGGCCCCTGGCGCGCACCGGGGCCGGGCGGCACCACGACGGCCCGCCCCTCGCCGTCGGCCCGCGCGGCTACGGCAGCTCGACCGGGCCGTACGGGGCCGCCGTCCGCCCGGTCCGCAACGCCCAGTAGCGGTCGCCGAAACTCCAGTGCCACCACTTCCCTGATGATTGAATGTGTTCAAGTATCAGCGAAGGGGCGAGTGTGAGTGAGTGACATCTGGTGTGGGTGCCCGACCCGGGCCGGTGGGGGACGCTTCCTGAAGCGGGAGGGCTGGGGGTCGAGGACCTGCCGAGGGCGGTCGAGCGGATCGGCTTGATGCCGGGTGATCCTGTCTTCATCGCTCCAGATTTCACCATTGAATCCGACCTGCTGGAGTTCGTTCTCTCGAAGCACTTCCGCTTCCTTGCACGGGAGACGAAGCGGAACTACGCCACGGACATTCGGATCCTCCTGACCTTCCTGTCTTCGCGCGGGATCGACTGGCGCCGGGCCTCCGAACAGGACCTGCTGAACTACAGGGCCTGGCGCTGTGATGCTCCACAGAATCCCGAGCGAATCGGCGGGTCGAAATGGAACCGTGAGGCCGCCGCCTTCACCCGCCTGTTCAAGTGGGCGCGGGTGAGCCCGCGGCCGGTGGACGCGTCCCGGCGGGAGGACCGCGCGGCTGACTCGGTCAGTGCCCGGGTGTCGTGGCTGACACCGCGTACGTGGAGCTTGTGGTCGGACGTCGGGCTGCGCGGTCACGGCCGCGATGGGGTGCCGAGTTGGGGATGGGATGCGCGGACCGAGGCCCGCAACACCTCGTTTGTGCAGTTCATCTTGAGTTCGGGGCTTCGGCGGCAGGAGGGCGGGTCGCTGTTGACGTTCGAGCTGCCCGCTCAGCGGCTGCAGCACGGGCGCTACCAGCATGGCCAGCTCGCCGGGGCGGTGACCCGGTCGAAGAACGGCCGTACTTTCTACACCTCGCTGGACGCCCTGGGGCAGGTCGAGACCTACGTGCAGTCGGAGCGGGCTTGGGCGGTGAAGCGCGCTCAGCAGATGGGCCGCTACGAGCGGGTTGAGCAGATGCGCCTGGTCACGAAGGTGACCCGCGGCCGGGCACCGAGAGTCTTCTGGGTGGGCCGAGACGGTGTCGAAGGCCATCAGTACTTGACTCATCTGGGCTGGCGGGAAAGGCAGTGGCTGTTCATCGAGGGCCCGGAGGGCCCGGAGCCTGCGTGGCTGTGGCTGACCGAGCAGGGCTTGCCGATGCTTCCCGACCGTTGGAACACGGTGTTCACCACGGCGAACCTGCGCTGCGAGGAGGTTTTGTTGACCCCCGCCGAGCGGGAAGTGGGCCGGAACCTCCGAGCCGCAGAAGTCCGGGGCCGGACGCCGTACGCGACTCCTCATTCCACCCGTCACTCCTTCGCGCTCTACATGCTCATCGTGCTGAACCAGCTGATGGAGGCCCGCTTCGGATTGACCGCGCAGGACCGCCGGGATTTCGCGATGCTGTTCGGTGATCCCTGGTGGCTGGTCAAGACCCTCCTCGGGCACGCGGACGTCGAGACGACCAAGCGTCACTACCTGGCTCCCGTTGCGCATCTGCAACTCGAGTCGATCCTGGCGACGGCCGAGGCCGACGAACCCGACCGCAAGGTCGAGGACATCGACAGCCTGTTCGCGCGGCTCGCGAAGGAGTCGGCTGGGATCCAGGACATCGACGTCATCGTCGACCGGCTGCCGGTGGCCGGCCGATGAGCCGCCGCGGGCGTCGGGCGGTCCTGCCGCCGACCGATTTCACGACGGAGTCACCGCTTGCCGCAAACGGACTGGTGGTCACCATCGTCAACAAGGCTGGTCACGGGAAGGACTTCGCCTTCTCCGACCTGCCAGTCCCGGAGGCGATGCAGCGCTCCCTGGCAACGGTGTTCGCTGCCCAGCAGGCGAAGTGGACCAGCCATTACAGCGCTACAGCCGCCTGGAACAGGCTGAAGGTGTTCGCCAACTTCGTCTCCAGTCTCGAGACCCTTCCCGACGATTTGACCGGACTGGACGCGGCGGCGCTCAAGCGCTGGCGGCTTCAGAACATCAGCACCAACACCGGCCGCACCACGCTGCGGGTGGTCCATCGGATGCTCCGCGACGATCCGCGGTTGAGCGAGGGGCCAGTCGCGGAGGAGCTGGCCCGCCGCGTTCCCTCACCGAAGCCCGTCAGGAAGTCCTACGACGAGGAGGAACGCGAGCACGTGCTGCTGGCAGCAGGCCGTCAGTTCCGGGCTGCCTGGCTCAGGATCCGGGAGAACAGTGAACTGCTGGAGAGGTGGCGGGCGGGAGCCCTGGATGAGGGCAGCCGTGACTGGCGGCTCGGGGAGGCGCTGGACCATGTGGCTCGTGTCGGGGACGTGCCCCGTACGCAGTTGCCGAGTGGTCGGCAGGCCATCACCAACCGCGGATTGCTGGGCGGCCGCGACAGCGAGCACACGTGGGGCCGACTGTTCCTGACCCCGTCGGAGCTGACAGCCCTGGCCGTGCTGCTGACCGATCGCTTCGGCTGGAACCTCTCCGTCTACGACCGTATACCGGCCCCGACCAGGGATCCGTCGGTCGCGGAGACCACGAACGTGACCTACCAAGTGCAGGTCGAGAAGCGTCGGGCTGGGAACGGCCGCTGGTTCTCCACGGAGAACATCACCGACTCCGGGGCCGACTCGCCAGGGCGATTGATCACGCAGGCACTGCAGGCCACGCTCCACGGTCGACTCCTCGCCGGCCCCGGCGGCTCTGCGGCCGTTGCGGACAGCTCAAGCGCATCGCCCGGAACGCGCGCGACGGGCAGCCGGACCTCTGCGACGGCTGCTACCAGGGCCCCGAGGCGACCTGCTCAATCTGCAGCCGGGTCCGCCCCTGCACCAGCCGCGATCAGCAGGGCCAGCCGATTTGCGCCACCTGCTACCAGCGACACCGCGCCGGTGAGCCGTGCGCCCGCTGCGGCCGGACCAAGCCCGTCAACACCCGATGGCCGATCGGGCCGGTCTGCGGGACCTGCTACACAGCCGTGCTCCGGTCACCAGCCGAGTGCCCTCGCTGCGGCATGGTCCAGCCACTGATCGCGCGGAGTGACGACGGCGCCGAGGTCTGCGGACCCTGCGTCGGCTTCGCAGCCGACTACACCTGCCATCAGTGCGGCCGGGCGGGCAATCCCCATAGCCGCGGCCGATGCGCTCACTGCGTCCTCGCCGAGCGGGTCAAAGCCCTGCTGGCCGGGCCCGACGGCACGGTCACCCCGCAGATGGAACCGCTCGCGGCCGCGCTGACGGACGCCCCCTCACCGTTCCGTGCCATCCAGTGGATCAAGGACAGCCCGAACACCGGGCTACTCGCCCGGCTCGCGGCCGACGGCCACACGCTCAGTCACGAGCTCCTGGATGAGCTTCCGCCCAGTCGGAACCAGCGCTACATCCGTCAACTCCTCGTCCACACAGGCATCTTGGAGGAACGCCACGAGGACCTCGAACGCATCCCGGGCTGGCTGGAGCACGAGCTCGCGGACAAGCCGGCCGCGCACGCCAACCTCGCCCGCCCGTTCCTGCACTGGTTCCTTCTTCACTGCGCACGCCAACGAGCCGCCCACCGCCACCATCCCGCCTCTGCCGACCGCGACCTGCGGCGCCGCGTCAGCGTCGCCCTGGACTTCCTGGCCTGGATGGACCAACGCGACCTGGCTCTCGCCGACCTCGCCCAGGAGCACATCGACGACTGGATCACCGGAGCCACCAGCCAACGACGCTACCTGATCCGGTACTTCCTGAAATGGACCACGAGCCGTCGGCTTACCCGCGAACTGACAGTCCCCTCCCTCCCGAGGCAGGAGCCCCAGGACCTGCTCGACGAGGACGATCGATGGCCGCTCCTCCAACGCTGTCTGACCGACGATGCCCTGCCCACGGACGTCCGAGCTGCCGGTGCGATCACACTGCTGTTCGGTCCGTCCGCCGAACGTCTCTGCCATCTGACGCCCGAGCACCTCACGTTCGACGACAAGCACGCTCACCTGGTCCTGGGCCGCCACCCCGTCCTGCTGCCGCCACGGCTCGCCGAGCTCCTTCGGCGACTTGCCGAAAGCCCCGGCTGCGGCCGCAGCTCTCGCGAGTCCGCCCAGGGCCTCGGTGGCTCTTCCCGGGCATGGTCCCGGGCAAGCCGATCTCGACGCACGGCATGACCCAGAAGCTGGGCCGCCACGGCATCCCGGTTCGCACCGCCCGCAACGCGGCGCTGGCTGCCCTCGCTGCTGATCTCCCCAGCCCAATCCTCGCCGACGTGACCGGGATGCACCGCCACACCGCGCTCCGCTGGGTCGCCTACGCCCGACGCGACTGGGCCGAATACCTCGCTGCACAGATCGAAGACCAACAGGAGGACAAACGATGACCGACACAACCGGCGACAACGGTGGGCACACAGTGCAAGAAGTGCGCGATTACCTACTCGCGCAGTTGAACGCTGCGATGCGTCGGCCAGGGATGTATGGCGGCGAGACGGCAATCAGGATCTACCTCGACGCGGTGGCGTTCGCCCACGCCGCTGAGCAGGTATGGCAGGGGGAACTGGAGGAGCTCCAAAGGAGAATGTTCTTCTCCACTGGAGTGCGCGGAGCCTTCCAAAATCTCTGGGGCGACACACATGAGGGCGCTGTGGCGTCGGTATATGCCGAGAGCGCGCACCGCCTCGGATGGCTGAGACTCGACAGGACTCTTACCTCAAGCGAGTACGACGAGATCCGTCACACGAACAAGACCTGGTGCCGAAAGGACCGGTTCCTTAGCGACGTCACCACGGCATTTGGCCCGCCTTCGGTGATCTTCGGAGGGAATAACCCCAATTATCCCAAGACGCTCGTCTACGCGACGGGCCGACGAGACGACACCCTTCTCTGCTTCCACCTCTGGAACAGTTTTGCCGCGGGTGAAGGCCCGTCGTCGGCCGGCGTCCACGCCGAGCCCATCCTCTGGGCGTTCCGCGTCGGCGACCCCATGTTCGAAGATGGCTTCACCTTCACACCTGCGGGAACGGCCCGCCACTCACTGAGCCGCACGGAACCTGGGACCAGTCGAGGGAATAGTGCACGGTCGGAATAACACCCACCGCCCAACCTGCCGAGGACCTGTCGTGACCGAGCAATCCACCGACGAGCGGACGCGCATCCGTGCCGCCATGGACCGGCTACTCACCGGCCAGCCCACAGCCTCCGACGGCTCACTGACCGTTGTCGCTCTCGCGGCCGAAGCCGGTGTTCACCGCATGGCCCTCCAGAAGCGCCATGCGGACCTGAAGGCAGAGTTCTACGAGCGCGTCCGCACCGAGACGAAGCAACCCCCGGAATCGGAAAAGCGGCTCCGCAAGGCTGTGTCCGACCTGAAGGAAACCGTTGCCGCGCAGAAGGCCGAAATCACGGCACTCCGGCACCAAGTCACTCAGCTCGCGCTCGCGAACGCCGTCCTCACCCGCCAGGGACACAACCTGAACGAGAGCTCGGAGGAAGCACCGAACAATGTCGTCCGCCTGCAGCCGAAGGAAGGATGACCGCCAGACGTCCCCGCCGACCACAGGTCCAGGACATCTCTTTACCGGTATTCCCTGGCCAGGAACTTGATGACGGTCTGGACGAAGTCGTCCGGACCGTCCACCCACGGGCTGTGCGCGGCACCCGCCTGGACGATGTGCTCACCGCGCGGGAAGATCCCAGCCACCTCGGCGGCGGAGTCCGGACGCGGGGAACCGTCCAGCTCACCGGAGACGACCAGGACGGGCACATCCAGTTCAGCCAATACGGCGCGGGCGGCGTCCGCGCCGTCGAAGGCACTCGGGGCCAGGTAGGCGTTCGCCGCCTCCTCCTCGAACCACTCCTCACACGCGGCGGCGTGCGCCTGCGCGGTGGCATCCCAACGCCCGTAGGACAGGCGGTCGAGCAGCACGAAGTCCGCGTTGCTCGCCTCTCCGGACACGGCCCGCTCGAAGGCCGGCTGGACCTCCTCGTACCAGGGTTCCTCCCGGCGTAGCTCCAGCGCCTCGCGACGCCGCTCGACGGGGAAGTCGATCCCGGCAGTCCGCGCCCGCGCGCAGACCAGGATGAGCGAGCGCACCCGCTCCGGGTAGCGGGCCGCGTAGGCCAGCACGAGGTCACCAGCGGCCGAGTGGCCGAGAAGGTCCAATTGCTGCAGTCCAAGGGCGACGCGCAACGCCTCGATGTCATCGGCCTGCCGGTCCACCCGGGAGCCCGCGAGGTCTGCGGGCTTGGCCGAGTCTCCCGTGCCGCGCAGGTCCAGGAGCACCAGCTCCCGGTGCGCGGTCAGCCCACCGAGGTCTCCGAAGTAGGCGGAGCGCATCATCGGCCCGCCGGGGATGCAGACGAGCGGTTGGTCACCCCCCGAGCCTTTTCGGTGGTAGGCGAGGCGGGTCCCGTCGGGCACGTTGAAGGTCAGCATGAGCGGGATGCTTGCAGGTGGCGCGATAACCCGCCAGGGAATAAGCGACCTGGTGCACCAATCCTGCGAGCCCTTCGAAGGGCCTACCGCTTCTGAACAGAAGAACTTGACTGGGAACACCACTCGGTCGCGTAGTTGACCAGCCCGGCACCGGACAGCGCGGCGATGAGGATGGCCCGGTTCACCCTGGCCCGGTCGCCGATGCCGGGTGCTTCGGTGTAGCAGGCGCCGCCCGACTCCTCGGGTCGGCGTTCATCCGCGTACCCATGTCCAGCTCGTCGCCCCCGTCACCGACGAGCGTGACGTCGACGGCGGCTCCGGCGGAGTGCGGCGCGATCTCCGGGGGCGAGACATAACGGCTGGCCGCCTCGCGTATCCGGGCGGCTCGCCAGTCGGGATGCGCGTGGGCCAGCCCCTCGGAGTACTCCTGGAAATACCTTCTCTGCAGGGCCGGCGGCCGGTACCCCTCCACGAACAGCAGGCGGGTCCCGGCAGGGAGCAGCGACTCGGCGTGCAGCAGCCGAGTGAGAACCCCTTGCCGCACATGGGCGAAGGCCCCGGCCGCGTCGTGCTTGCGCGGGTCGGTCAGGATGCCGTGCGTACGGATGTCGACCAGGTCCTCGCCGCACTTGCGGAGCGCGATCGCGGCCACCCTCGGGTCGGACATCAACACGATGCTGCTCACTCGTTCTCCCCGTCTCGGGTGCCGAAGGAAGCGACCGTACGCGACAGCGGGAACCGCGCATCGTCGCGGGTACCCCGCGGGGCCGGGTGGCCGGCGTGTCACGAGGCGTCCTCCGGGACGGGCCGGGGCGGGCGGCGGGTCGCGGGCACCGGCGTGCCGGGCGCGGTGAGTCCGTACGGGGCGGCCTGGACGGTGAACATGCCCCGGTACAGCCCGCACTGAAGGAACATCAGTTCCTGGTGGGTTCCCTCTTCGGCCACCAGGCCCTGGTCGAGGACGTAGATGCGGTCCGCCTTCGCGGTCGCCGCCGGGCGGTGCGTGACCCACCGCCCGGTCCTCCCCGGCGAGCGACCACAGCCCCTCGAACGCGGCGATCTCCGCGTGCGGATCGAGCGCGGAGGCCTGCTCGTCGACGAGCAGGAACGGCGCGTCCCGGTACAGGCTTCGCGCGATGCCCAGCTTCTGCCACCGCCCGCCCGAGGGCTGGACGCCGCGTTCGTAGCCCTTGAACACGATCGAGTCCCAGCCGTGCGGCAGTGGTTCCAGATGGAAGTGAACAATGGCGCCGGATCTTGAACACGGACTGAACAGTCCCTGGGCATGCATCACTGCGCGGTCCCGGTCGGGAACGCGCAGTCGCCCGGGGCAGCGGCGGCGCCGCTCAGGAGGGGCGGCAGCCAATGGTTGATGTAGCGGTAGCCGATCACCGGTTTGGGGCTTTTGTGCTGGTCGGTGGTGGCGAGCTTGTTGTCCATCGCCCGGCGGTGGTCGAAGGTCCGGTGTCCGCCGCCGACGGAAATGTTGCCGAGTTTCTTGATGTCGACAGGGATGGATCCGCCTGGCCGGGCCGTTCGTAGCGGCGGGCGGGCTTCTCCGGTCGGTCCAGCCAGGCCAGGCGGTTGAGACCGTGACGGGCAGGGACCGGGTACACGGTTCAGGTTGCCAGGCCCGGAATCGGGCCGATGCGCACGGGCCGCAGCTTCCACGTCTGCTGTAGCCGACTGACGCGGGCCTCCTTCTGCGGTGCTGCGCGGGGTCGTGTGCGGTCGGCTGGAGCGGTCGCGCAGACCCGCTTCGCCCTTCGCCCGCCACCGGCGCAACCATGGGTGAGCGGTGGGGGCGCGAGATTCCCGTCTCCGCGGCCACGTGAGCGACCCGGACGCCCGCAGCGGACACGATTGACCAGCAAGCCGCCTGCCGAAAGACAGTGACGGGGGAACGCCGTGCCGGGTGGGTGCCGACGACGACCTGGATGTCATGTAGCGGTCGGGGAGGTGCCGGGGACGGCCGGTCCACGGCGGTCGGAGCAGGAACTCGGTTGCTCGCCTTCGAATGTGGTGGATGCAATTGGTCGGCATGGTGACTGAGGCGGCCGGAGCGCCGGGAGCGGCGGCGTGGACACCGCCGGGCGCGACGGCCATGGCCCGCAGATTGTTGCCACACGTCATGGTCCGCTGACCAGTACGGCTGAAGGGGTTGGACTATCCGTTGTGTGCTTCGAGCTCGGTCGCCAGCGTCTGTTGGGTGGCCGCCCACGACGCCAGGAGCGCTAGATTGTCAGCGGTCGGTGTGCCCGCAGGCGCGGTGTAGACGTTGAGGTGCAGGCCGGGTTCGGTGGGCAATTCCAGGGTCTCGGTGTCCAAGTCGAGCCGGCCCACGATCGGATGGCGCACACGCTTGCGGCCGGACCGGTGCAGCCGCACGTCCTGAGATGCCCACCGCTGCCGAAATAGCTCACTGCACGTTGACAGTTCGCCGACTAGGGCGATCAGCTCCTCGTCGTGCGGATTGCGGCCGGCTTCCATGCGTAGCTTCGCGGCCACGTCACCGGCAATTCGGTCGTAGTCGACAAAGAAATCTCTGGCCGCCGCGGGGCTCAGATAGACGAACCGCGCTGCGTTCGCGGGCCGTCGCGGGTCGGCCAGCACCGGTGAATACAGCGCGCGAGCGAGTTGATTCATGGCGAGCACGTCATGACGGCCGCTACTGATCCAGGCCGGCGCATCGGAGATCGCGTCGAGCACCTGCTGCAGCGTCGAGCGCACCGTCATGGCAGTCCTACGCCGGCGTGGGCCGCGGGGCACCTTGGACTGGCGCGCGAGGTGGAACAGGTGGTCGCGCTCGGCCTCGTCGAGTTGCAAGGCAGAGGCCAACGCGTCGAGCACGCCATCGGAGGCACCGGCGAGGCTGCCGCGCTCCATGCGCACGTAGTAGTCGACCGATACCCCCGCCAGTAGCGCTACCTCCTCGCGGCGCAGGCCTTTGACTCGACGGTTGCCGCCGTAAGCGGGCAGGCCCGCCTGCTCGGGTGCGATGCGGGCGCGACGCGATCTGAGAAACTCCCGGATCTCGGTGCGTAGATCCACCATGGTCATCCCCTCACCGTACATCCGTTCCGCAGTCACACCGTTGGGATACCCGTTGCGGTCGTCGCGATGCCGCCGTCCACCGGGATGATGGCGCCCGTGAGGTAGGACCCAGCCCGGCTGGCGAGAAACACGGCGATACCCGCCATGTCGTCGTCGCGGCCGAGCCGGCGCAGAGGGGCAGCCGCCGTGATCGCGTCGCCCATGGCATCGAGGGAGGATGCCACCATCTGTGACGGGAACACTCCCGGTGCTACCGCGTTCACCGTGACGTGCTGTGGGCCCAGCTCCCTGGCAAGCACCCTGGTGAGTTGATGGAGTGCCGCCTTGCTGCTGGCGTACGAGTAGTTGGGCGCCGGGGCGACGTGGATGGCGGCGATACTGCCGAGGTTGATGATCCGCGCGGGATCATCGGCGGTGCCCGCCCTGCGAAGTGCGGGGAGCAGCGCCTGCACGAGCCAGAACGGCGACTTGAGGTTGAGGTCGATCACTGCGTCCCAGCCCTCGTCCGGGAACGTCGCCAGCGGCTCGCGCCACATCGCTCCCGCGTTGTTGACAAGGATGTCCAGGCATTCCGAGTCGACCTTGACAAGATCAGCGAGGCGCTGACACTCGTCGCGCCTGGACAGGTCGGCGGGAATTGCTCGAACGTCGCCGAATTCGGACAATAGATGCTGTGCCTCCGCGCACGCGTCTGCCTTCCGTGAGCTGATAACGACGCGGGCGCCCGCCTGGAGAAGGCCGCGCGCTATCATCATCCCAATGCCCCTGGTGCCGCCAGTGACAAGGGCGTACTTCCCACTCAGATCGAAAAGTTCTGTGTGAGTGGTGAATTGGTTGTCCGCCATTGGTCTCCGTCCCTTCTGTCGCGGAAGAATGCGCCGACACGGTCGCACATTCGGGGCAGCTGAATTGAACTGATGAGGGTAAAGCCGCAGTGCGTGTCCATGGAGTGTTGTCGGCGCTTTCGACTCGACCAGGTTGACAGGCGTTTTGGACGTCTGGGAGACCCTGGTGATACGGGTACTGTGAGAGCCCCCCTTGCCTGGTGCGCTGACGAGCTTCGGCGGGAGCACGAAAGGGTGCTGGTTAACCGCCAGGTAGGTGTGCTCCGGGTCGCGGCTGATGTGGTCCTCGGTGAGCTCGACAATGCGGGTCGGAGGAAGGGCGTAAAGACGGACGAGAGCAGCCGCCACGCGGACGTCCAAGGGCAACGCGGTGTCGTTGGAGCAACGCAACAGCTCGCTTCGGGCCTCGTCCTCCGCTTGAAAGTGGCCGGGGAGTTGCGAGGCTGGGTGCTCGATGCTCAGACCGGGCGGGCAGAGGCGTCGTGCGGTGCTCCAGCGAAGGAAGGGGATGGAACGGGAACGCAGTGTTGGCCTGTCGGTCGCCCAGGTGTCCTGATGTGGCTGCTGGAGTCGACGGAGGCTCAGGTGCTGAGAGTCGAGCCACTTCAGGAAGTCGATGGCGGCGAGCACGTTGCCGCAGTCGCCTTTGTGTGCGGCGTAGGTGTAACGGCCCCGGGCTGAGCGTCGGCGGGCGTCGCGGATGATGTGCCACTCGGCAAACGGACGAACGAGATGGGCATGCCGCGCTGGAAGTTCGGCCACGGTCCGCGCGACCCAGTTGGTGAGCAGGGCGAGATTCTCATCGCGTGGCAGCAGGATGCCAGCGGTGACGAGCAACCCGCGCACGTAGGCGGTGGCAGCCCGTTGGGGCAGCGTGTCGAGGGATACTTTGTTGGTGCTGGCTCGTTGAGTTGGTGTGCCAAGGCCCGGACAGGTGAAGGTTGTTGAGGGTGATCGGTTTTCGGATCGCATCGCCCTGGGAGTTCTCACGCGTGCGTTTCCGCCGGGGCTGGTGGATGAGGTGGTGGCGGAGTGCGGACGTACCGAGGAACGCAGGCGTCTGCTCCCGGCTCGGGTGGTGATGTATTTCGTGCTGGCGATGTGCCTGTTCTCGGGGCAGGGATACGAGGAGGTCGGACGTCTCCTCACCCAGGGGCTGGAACGGGAACGCCGCTGGTCGAAGACGTGGCGGGTGCCTACCAGCGGGGCGATCGGACGGGCCCGGCTGCGGCTGGGGGCGGAGCCGTTGAAGGCGTTGTTCGCCCGGGTCTGCCGACCTGTGGCCCTCCCGGCGACGCCGGGAGCCTGGTATCGGGGGCTGCGGCTGGTATCGGCAGACCCAGTTCGGCCGTGATCTCGGCGACGGTGTTCTGCGACACCTGCCAGCCTTCCTCCCACACATCGAGCGTGATCCTCGGCGAGCCGTACGTCCGGCCGGAGCAGTCGAAGAAGTAACGGATCCGCTCGGCCAGCTCTGTGCGTCTGATCTCGCGCTTTTAGTGCTCAAAGCCGTGGTGGCGTTCAGCGCCACGTGGCCCCTACACCCTTGTCCCGCAAGGGCGCTCGGTGCTGGGTGGTCGGCCGAGACGCGATGGCGCCCGCGCCCGGCGAGTCATCGGGGACATCGGGGCATGGGGACATCGGGAGGACGGCTTCGTGAGCCAGCCGCAGGGCGGCGCCGCCGCCCATCTGGCCAGGTCCCTCGGCCGACCCGGGCACACAGATGGGGGGCGGCCCGCTCCCAGGCCACCCCCCCCCATTTCCGGTCCGGCGTCGTCACCCCGTCATGAGCCGCCGGAGCGCGGGGTCAGCCGTACGACCGTGCCCTCGCCGTTGGCCGAGAGGAGCAGGGCGCCGTCCGGCGTGACGGCGAGGCCCGCGAACATGCGGGGGACGCCGGGCATGCCCTCGACGTGCAGGGCGGGTTCGGTACGACGGGTCACCCCGGGCGGCGGCCCCACCGCCAGACCGGTGGCGTCGATCCGGGTCTCTCCCGTGGTGAGGGAGACGGCCCGCAGCCGCCGGTGCGCCGTTTCCACCGTGAACAGTTCGGCGCCCAGCACCGCCAGCCCCTGGGGTGCGCCGAGGCCGTCCGCGACGGTCACCGTCCGGCCGTCCTCGATCCGGAGCACCGCGCCGAGCCGGTCGTCACTGACGTAGCAGCGCCCCTCGGCGTCGAGGGCGACGTCCACCGGGTGTTCGAGCCCTTCCGCCAGTACGGTGACGGTGTCCGCCCCGTCGATGGCCAGGACCCGGCCGGCCCCCGCCTCGGCGACGACGAGGGTGCCGTCCGCCCCGGCGGCGATGCCCAGCGGCTGGTCCAGCCCGGTGGCCCGTACCCGGGTCGTCCCGCGCTCCGGATCGTGGGTCTGCACCTGCCCGTACTGCGAGGTGAGGTGCAGGAGCCCCCGGTCGGCGGTGACACCGTGGCAGAAGAGCAGCAGACCGTGCGTGGTCACGCCGCCCGGCCGCTCGTCGCCCGGGCCCCCGGCGGGTTCATCGTCGCCGGAGGTCTCCGGGCTCGCGAGACGGTAGTGGTCGGCCGCGTACACCGTGCCGCCGAGGTCGACGGTCACCCCGAACGGGCCGTCGAGACCCCCGCGTACGATCTCCCGGGTCCGGCCGTCGGGGTGCATCTCCGTGACTCCGCCGCTGGCGAAGCTGGAGACGAACATCCGGTTCTCCGCGTCGAACGCCGCGTTGTCCAGCCCGACGACACCGCTGGTGACGATCGAGCGGGCGCCGGTCCCGTGCGGGTCGAGACGGGTCACGATGCCGGCCGCGCCGCGCGAGAGGACGTGCAGGGTGCCGCCCCGGTCGAAGCGGACGGCGACCGGTTCGTGCACGTTCTCCGCGACGACCTCCGGCGCGCCGCCGTCGACCGGGACACGCCACACCTGGTCGGTCATCATGTGCGGGTAGTACAGACAGCCGTCCGGGCCGATCTGCATCGCGTTGCCGAGGGCCAGCCCCTCGGCCAGCACCACCGGGTCCCGGCCGTCCGGGAACAGCTCCAGGAGGCGGCCGTTCATCTTCATCTCGTTGACGAACAGCCGGTCGCCGACGCAGGTGATGCCGTTGGGCACCTTCACCTCCTCGGAGACGAGGCTGTACGCGCCCTCGGGGGTACGGCGCCACACCCGGCCGGGCACCAGGTCGGCGATGTACATCGACCCGTCCGCCCCGAAGGCCAGATCGTCCGGGGACTGGACGGGGCCGTCCATCGGCACCACCACCTCCACCTCCCCGGTGGCGGTGTCGACGGCGCTGATCTGACCGGCCAGGAACTGGGCCGCGTACAGCCGTCCGTCGGGTCCGAAGGAGATCCCGTTCGAACCCCACAGCGGATTGGGCAGGTTGAGCCTGCGGGCATCCCACCGGCTGCTCGTGGCCGCCTCACGACGGCCGCTCCGGTCGTACCGATGGGGCCGCGCGGTCTCCGTCCCGCCCCTCTCTCCCACCCCGCCGCTCACTTGGCACCGACAACGACATCGCTCATGCCGCCGTCCTCGCGCCAGCGCTTGAGCAGCGCGTGGAAGGCGACGGGCCCCTCGCCGTACGACTCGCTCCGCTCCCTGGGCCTGCCCTCGTTGTTGTAGTAGCCAGGGGTGCACTCGGCCTGGAACGCGTACAGGTCGGGCGCGTGTGCCCGGATCGTGGCCACCCAGTCCGCCTCGGCCCGCTCGGTCGGCTCCACGTAGCGGGCGTCACGCCTGCGGGCCTCCGCGACGACCTCGGCCACATGGACCGCCTGTTCGTCGAGGATGTGCACATAGTTGACGGCGCTGGCGTTCTGGAGCGGGCCGAGCTGGTAGAAGTTCGGGAAGCCGTGGCTGTAGAAGCCGTGGAGCGTCCTGGGGCCGTTCCGCCAGGACTCGGTCAGGGCCACGCCGCCCCGGCCGTACACCGGGAGCTTGCCGGACAGCGCCCCCGAGACGCCGACCTCGAAACCGGTGGCGAAGATGACGCAGTCGACCTCGTACTCCGTCCCGCCGACCACGACGGAGCTCTCCGTGATCCGCTCGACGCCATGGCTGTCGGCCGTGTCGACGAGGGTCACATTGGGCCGGTTGAACGTCTGGAGGTACGTGTCGCTGAACGTGGGCCGCTTGCACATGTAGCGGTACCAGGGCTTGAGCTTCTCGGCCGTCGCCGGGTCCTCGACGACCGCGTCCACCCGGGCCCGGATCTCGTTCATCTTCTGGAAGTCGGCGATCTCGTAGAGGCGTTCACGCTCCTTCGCCGGGACCTCGTCGTAGGCACTGGTGGGGATGAGCTTCTGCTGGAGCCGGGCGCTGCTGGTCCAGCCGTCGGACACCAGGTCCTCGTCCACCCGGCCGCCGGTGACGAGCGCGAGGAAGTTGTCCCTGCGCCGCCGCTGCCACCCGGGAGTCAGCGACCCTGCCAGCTCCGGATCCGTCGGGCGGTTGTTCCGTACGTCGACGGAGGACGGTGTGCGCTGGAACACGTACAGGTGCTCGGCGGCGGCGCCGAGGTGGGACACGCACTGGATGGCGGTCGCGCCGGTGCCGATGACCGCCACGCGCTTGTCCGCGAGCTTGTGCAGGTTCCCGTCCGCGTCACCGCCGGTGTAGGCGTAGTCCCAGCGGCTGGTGTGGAACGTGTGCCCCTTGAAGGTCTCGATCCCGGGGATGCCGGGGAGTTTCGCCTGGCTGAGGGTGCCGCTGGAGATCACCACATGGCGGGCCCGTATGCGGTCCTCGCGGTCCGTGCCGACGATCCACTCCAACGCTGCGTCGTCCCAGCGCAGTTCGGTCACCTGGGTCTGGAAACAGGCGTCGCGGTAGAGGTCGAAGTGGTGTCCGATCGCCCGCGCGTGCTGCCGGATCTCCTCTCCCGGGGCGTACTTCCACTTCGGGAGGTAGCCGACCTCTTCGAGCAGGGGCAGATAGACGTACGACTCGATGTCGCAGTGGATGCCCGGATACCGGTTCCAGTACCACGTACCGCCGAAGTCCCCGGCCTTCTCGACCACCCGGATCGACTCGACGCCGGCCTGGCGCAGACGGGCTCCGGCGAGCAGACCGCCGAAACCTCCGCCGATGACCAGCACATCGACCCGGTCGGTCAGCGGCGCGCGCTCGACCGTCCGCTCCGTGTAGGGGTCGTCGGCGTAGTAGCCGAACTCGCCGTCGACACGCCGGTACTGGCCGCTGCCCTCGGGGCGGATCCTGCGGTCGCGTTCGGCGCGGTAGCGGGCGCGCAGGGCGTCCGGCTCGAAGTCCGCCTCCGGCCGGTCCTCGGGGGCGGGGTCGGGCGAGGTGCCGGACGGGATGTGGGGGGTGGACATACGATCTGCTTCCTCTCCGGGGAAATGAAGAACGTTCCGCCGCACCGGGTCGGCACGGCGCGGCCGTTCACGCCTCGACGGCGGCGGCCTTGCGCGACTCGGGGGCGGAGGGGGCCGAGGGGGCCTTGTCCGGGTCGCCGGTGAGCCGGCGGACGGCCGGGATGACGGCCGCGATCGCGGCGGAGACCAGGGCGACGCCGCAGCCGATCAGCAGGGCCGTGCGGAAGCCGCTCTCCGAGGTGAGGGTGTGACCGCCGGCGCCGATCGTCATCTGCGAGAGGACCAGGCCGATCACGGCGGCGCCGACCGAGGTGCCGAGCGAGCGCATGAGGGTGTTGAAGCTGTTCGCGGCGGCGGTCTCCGAGAGCGGTACGGAGCTCATGATGAGGGCCGGCATGGAGCCGTAGGCCAGGCCCACACCGCTGTTGATCACCATGATGGCCACCATGATCCCCCACGCGGACCCCATGAGCAGGAGGGAAAGACCGTACCCCGCGGCGATGACCAGGACGCCGCTGACCAGGGTGACCTTCGGTCCGCAGGCGTTGGTCAGCTTGCCGCCGAGCGGGGAGACGACCATCATCACCAGGCCACCGGGCGCCATCCAGAGACCGGACGCGAGGATCGACTGGCCCAGGCCGTAACCGGTGGCCTCCGGGAACTGGAGCAGTTGCGGCATCACCAGCATGCTGGCGTACATCGCGCAGCCGACGAAGACCGAGGCGACGTTGGTGAGCAGTACCCGCGGCCGGGCCGTGGTGCGCAGGTCGACCAGCGGGTCGGTGGTACGCACCTCCCACCAGCCCCAGGCGACCAGGAGTACGACCGCGGCGGCGAACAGGCCGAGCGTGGTCCCCGAACCCCAGCCCCAGTCGGCGCCCTTGGAGATGGCGAGCAGCAGACAGACGAGGCCGGCGCCGAGGCCGAGCGCGCCGGGCGCGTCGAAACGCTGCCCCTTGGCGGCGGCCGGCACGCCCGGGATCAGGAACCAGATCAGTACGGCGATCGCGGCGGCCAGCACGGCGGCGCCCCAGAAGAGCACCCGCCAGTTCGCGTACTGGGCGACCGCGGCGGCGATCGGCAGGCCGAGACCGCCGCCGATCCCCATCGAGGCGCTCACCAGCGCGATGGACGAGCTGAGCTTCTCCGTCGGCACGACATCGCGCAGCAGGGCGATGCCCAGCGGCACCATGCCCATGCCCATGCCCTGGAGACCGCGCCCGATGATCATTGGGACGACGGACGACGAGAGCGCGCACACCACCGAGCCCACGATCAGCGGCACCGAGCACGCGAGGAGCATGCGGCGCTTGCCGAGCAGGTCGCCCAGACGGCCGACGACCGGCACGCACACGGCGGCCACGAGCAGGGTGGTGGTGATCACCCAGGTGGCGTTCGACGCCGTGGTGTGCAGGATCCGCGGCAGTTCCGCGATGAGCGGGGTGACCAGCGTCTGCATGATCGCCGCCGTGGTACCGGCGAGCGCCAGTGTGGCGACCACGCCGCCCGAGCGGGATACGGGCTGTGGGGCGTCCATCAGGGGACTCCTCTGACTGTGCAACTGATGAAGGTGCGACGGGCGAGCACGGGAGAGACAAGCTTTTGCATCATACATATGATGTGCATTCAGCATATCGTGTGCACGGTGCATGGAGTGCGGGACGCTGGAGCACGGCCGGCCGCGGGCGGTGCGACAATGACCCGGCAGAAAGGCAGGAGGCGACATACGCATGGTCGGGGCCACGCACGAGATCGAGTACGAGCAGATGCTGCTCAGCCGCCACACGTTCCTGAACCAGAGAGGCGGACGACGCCAAGGCGCCGTACTGGAGCGCAGCGCCTACATCCTGCTCAGCCGGATCCGTATGCAGGGGCCGATGTCCATCGGTGAACTCAGCGACGCCTTCGGGCTCGACGCCTCCACCCTGAACCGGCAGACGGCCGCGACCATGCGCACCGGGCTGGTGGAGCGCATCCCGGATCCCGACGGCGGCATGGCCCGCAAGTTCCGCATCACGCCGGAGGGCGCGCGCGTACTCGACGAGGAGCGGGAAGGCATCGTCAGCTCCCTGGCCCAGGTCATGGCGGACTGGCCGGAGGAGGACATCGCCGCCTTCGCCGCCTACCTCAAACGCTTCAACACCGACATCGAACGCCTCGCCGGCCGGCCCTGGCCCCGCCCCTGACGGCACTGGACCGGCGCGATTCAGCGAGTACGCCCGGGTGCTTTCCCCGCAGAGCCGGCTGATCACCTTCGGCCGGCTTTCCAGCCTCAACCCCGGCTGTTTCCGCCAGTTCGACCTGGACGCCGTCGTGCAGTCCGGGGACTACGAGTGCGGAGTCGCGCACCATGTCAACAGCCTCGCGGAATCCGGTCCCGAAATCGCCCCTGTGGCCGGATTACCCGGCGTCGCGGTACGGCACGGCGAGAACTGGCTCGAACCCGGCGGCCACGGCGACCGGCTCGCTCCCGAGGAGTGGACCCTGCCCGATGTCGACGAAATTCCCTACCAGGACTACGACCGCTTCTACGCCAAGGAGGAGCATAAATTCTGCGGCATACCCTTCCGGCGTGAACTCGTCGTACCGGCGGCCCGGGGATGCCCGGTCGGCTGCGAGTTCTGCGAAGTCCCGGAGATCTTCGGTCTCCGCGAACGGCGTATGAGCGTCGACGCTGTCATCGATTACGTCCGGGACAGTTACGCCCGCCACCCCTTCGAATACGTCGCCTTCTACGCGCCCACCTTCACGCTCGACCGGCGCTGGGTCCGTGAACTGTGCGAGCGGTTCATCGAGGGCCCGGTCTCCCGCGGTGGATCGCCGACGGCAACTACGCGGGCAGCGCCGAACCGCGCGCCCGCCCCGCCGACCACATCGCGGCCGGACACACCCGGCTGCCCGACCTGGCCGAGGCGGCCGGCGCCGCCCCCCAGGCCCTCGCCCGGCTGCTGCGCTTCCTCACCTGCCGGGACATCTTCACCGAGCCGGAACCCGGCAGGTACGCGCTCACCGAACTGGCCGGGGAACTCCTCTCCGGCCACCCGGCCAATCCGCGGCAGTGGCTGGACGCCGACGAGGTGGCCGGCCGGCTCGACACCACCTTCCCGTACCTGGTGGACGAGGTCCGCTCCGGAACCCCCGTCCACGAGAAGGTCCACGGCGCCCCGTTCTGGGCGGACCCGGGCGCGTCCCCCGCCAGGACCGAGTCCTTCGCCCGGCTGATGGCCCGGGTCTCCCAGTCCACCCGGGGTATCGGCACCGGGTACGACTGGTCGGGCGTCCGGCATGTGGTCCCGCCGAGGACCTGGCCGAGACCCGCCGGCTGACCTCGCACCATCTGCGCATGATGGCCCTGCTGGGCGGCCGGAAGCGCTCGGTGGCGGAGTACGCCCGGCTCGCCGGACGGGCCGGGCTCACCCTGAACGCGTTTTACCGGCTGCCGGGAGGCGCCACCGTGATGGAACCGCTCCGGCCCGATCCCTTCACCCGTACAGGTCTCCTAGGTCTTCTCCGGGGTGACGCGGACGGCCGTGCCCCCGAGCCGGGGCGTGGCCGTCCGCGTCAATCCCGCCACCAGCGCCGCAGCACCTGCTCGGCGGGTTTGCCGTGCGGGGTGTAGGCCAGCCGCCGTTCCGTCTCGCCGCTGTCCGGCCAGTCGTCCCACATCCACCAGCACACCCCGGCCCACCACGGCTCGTCGTCGAACGCCGTCAGCAGGGCCTCGTAGGCCGCCGCCTGCTCGTCGTTGTCGGCGCGCTCGCTGACGGTCCAGGAGTACGGCTCCGCGGCGGCCCCGTGCTGGCTGACATAACCGGCCTCGGTGAAAAGGATCTTCCTGTCCTGCCGTGCGGCGAACGCGGCGAGTTCGGTGACCACGGGGCGCCAGCCCTTCGCCAGCCGGGCGGGATCGGCCGTGGCGGACTTCGCCAGCGGCCAGTAGGCGTCGATGCCGATCAGGTCCAGGGAGGTCCAGAACCGGATGGCGGCGTACTCGTCGTAGTTGGCCGCATAGGTCAGTGTGCCGTCATAGGTCTCGCGCACCGCGGCGATCACGGCGCGCCAGCGCCGCCGCTCGCCGGAGGTGCCCGCCAGCTCCGTACCGACCGCGAACTGCTCCACGTCCAACTCGGCGGCCAGCCGCGCGTAATGGGTGATGAAGCGTTCGTACGCGGTGAACCAGGCGTCCTTGTCGGCGGGCCGGATACCCGCCCGGTCCTCGCCGTTCACCAGGTCCACATGCGGCTTGAGCATCACCTTCAGCCCGGCGGCGTGCGCCAGGCCGACGATCCGCCGCACTCCGGCGTCGTCCGCCGTCTCCTCGGTGGGGCGCATCGCGGCCCGGCCGGTTCCGTCCTGGTACCAGGTAGGGGTGAACACCACCCACCGGGCCCCGGTGCCGGCGATCTGCCGCAGATAGGCCGGGGCCTCGGGCCGGCCGTAGTCGCCGGTGTCCCAGGCGGGCAGTGTGATGCCCCGTATCCGCTGCCCGGGAGAGTCCCCGCCCGCCGAGCAACCCGTCAGTACGGCGACGGCGGCGGTCGCCGTCGCCGCCAGGGTCGCGGTCGTCCGCCTCAGTGCTCTCATCGGAACACGCCTTCCTCGGGCAGGGCCCGGACAGCCGTGCCGCTCCCGGCCCGCTCGGTGCGGGCCGGGAACGGCACGGGGTGTGAACGGTGCTACGTGGTACGTGGGGCAGGAGCGGCCCCGGTCAGATCAGGCTCTCCGGGCTGACGAAGGTGTAGCCCAGCGCCAGAATGCCCTCGACGGTCTCCCGTAGCGGCTCCACCGGCTGGTACGGGTGGTAGTAGAAGCTGGCGAAGCCGTCCCGCACGGCGAGATTGGCCTTGGCGTTCTTGACCAGGTCGGCCGCGAGCCGGGGCGGGTTGTTGTTGTGGGCGTCCGGCTCGTAGCTGCCCAGGTTCTCCGGGAGCACCTTCGAGCCGTAGACATCGGTGACGGGGTACGGGAAGAACTGCCCGAGGTAACGGCTGGAATCGGACGGCTGGCCGGACAGCGTGCCCGCGAAGTACAGCGGACGCTCCATCCTCGCCTCGAAGTTCTGCGCGAACACCCGGTAGTCGGTGGCCGAGGCCGCGTAGTGCGGGGTGACCCACAGCCTGGGCCGCGGGAGCCCGACCCGCGCGAACTCGGCGAGTGCGGCGGTGACCCGGCCCTGCGCCCACTCCGCGGAGTCCTCCGTCGCGGGACCGTCGTAGATCACCGTGTCGGTGGCGTCCACATGGGCCCGGAAGAACTCGAAGTCGTCGGCGCTCAGCCCGTTGTACGGGTTGTCCGCGTTGCCGTACTGATGCGTGTAGCCGTGATCCATCAGCACCGCGCCGTTGGCCAGCATGTACTTGAGGGTGTTCACCAGCGCCGGACGCTGGGAGAGCCGGACCGTACGCGTCACACCGTTGTTCTGTACGCCCTTGGGGTCGCTGTACACCGGAATGACATTGATGCCGTACGGGATGTTCTTCGACTTCAGGTAGTCGGCGATCGCCCGCATGCTGGTGGCGTCCGACAGCGGAGTGATGTCCTCCAGACGCACCATCGCGCGGTGCTGCTCAGCCGTCTGGGGCGCCAGCGCGTCGAACAGCATGTCCTGGAAGGCGAGAACGCGGTCCGTCTCGGAGACATAGGTGAAGGGGATCTCACCGACGTACGTCAGATTGCCCGAACGGATCGCCCACGGGGAGGACTTCGTCGTACCCCCGGCCGTGTCCACCGCCTGCGCCACCTCGGTCACCTGCGGATCGCCCGCGGCGGCCGTGATGTGAGGGTGCAGCACCCCGGCGTCCTGGCCCACCGGGATCTTCCGCGTGAGCTGCTGGCCCTTGTAGTCGACCCGGCTGATCTCGCCGACGCTGCCGTCCGTCTCGTAGAAGGAGGACGTCGGGTCCCAGCCGTACCGGTACTGGAACTCCTGGAGGCTGATGGAGTTCGCCATGTTCCAGATGTTCTCGCCGATCCAGATCACCGGCCGCTCGGACAGCAGCGTGTCGAGGTAGAAGTCCTCCGGCACGGCGTCCGGGATCTCCTCGCCGTAGTACGTGGAGCCGATGTACACGGTGGCGTCGAACGCCTCCATCAGCTGCGGGGTGTACTCCTGGACCGGCTTGGCGGTCACAGTGCCGAAGTGGCCGCCGAGGTTCGCCACGCCCATCGCGTACAACTCACCGAGGTGCCCGAACGGGCCCGCGGTGTCGTACAGGACCAGTGTCTTCGCCTCGCCGGGCTCGGCGGCGCGCGGTGCGGTGCGGGCCTGCCGGCCGGTGGCCGACGCCAGGCGCTTCGGCAGCTTCGCTGTCCGGTTCTCGGCGGTGGGACGCGCGCTCTTGGCGGCCCTCCGCTCCGCGTCGGCGGCCCGCTGCGCCGCCGCCCAGCCCTTCAGTTCGCCGGCGCGCACACCGGTGGACGAACCGTGTGACGCCGACCGGTCGGCGTCCCCACGGCCGTCCCGGTCGGCCGCGGTCGCCGGTGCCAGCAGGCCGCCGCCGACCAAGGCGGCGATCGCGAGAGCGAGCACGGCCAGCCAGGCCGACCGTGCTCTTCTCCAGGGTTCACTCATGCTTTGTACCCCCCTCGATTTGGACCCCGCATTACGTGGAACAAGGAGCTGAGGCATCGGCGGATCATGGCCGACAATCGATGCGATGATCCTGTCCGGCCCGTCGTGCAATTCCACAGGCGGGATTAATGAGCTCGACAGGCCGGTGATTCTTCTGACCATTCCGGCCGACTGTCAATGGGGCCTCTGGGGAGAAAATCCAGACATGTGATTTCCGCCGACGAGTCCTCCCCCGGGGGTGCTGCCGGGGTGATGCGTCTGGTACTTTCCGTAAGCGCGCAGAGGCGGTTCCGTTGGGGAGCGCCCGCCACTCCTGCGCCCAGTTGAATGTGGGGGACCGATGTATGGTAGGTCAGTTCTGGGCTCAGCCCTGCCCTTGGTGGGCCTGGCGGCCGCACCCGAGGCGATGCCTGGAATTCCGCTGGCCAGGGCTTTGCAGGCGGCCGCTGGGGCGGGTTTCCTGTTGTACTGCCTGATTGTTTTCGGCCTGTTGGTGGCTCGTTTGCGTTTACGCGCCGGGCTTCCCGCGGCTGATCGCGGTGTTCCGGTGGCACGCGACCGGACAGCGGTGGACCGGTCGTGATCGGGGAGGTCCTGATATGGGCCAGCATCGCCCTCATCGCGATGGCGGGCACGTACAACTTCGCGCTCTTCCTGCTTTCCCGCCGTCAGGTGCCGTACCGCCCCGACTCCGGTGAGCAGCGCTTCTACGTCTTTCTGCTCGCCTGTCTCAACGAGGAGATGGTGCTGGCGGAAAGCCTCGCGCGAATAACCGCACTGCCCGACGGGAACTGCGTCGCCCTGGTCATCGACGACGCCTCCGACGACCGGACACCCGAGATAGCACGCGCCGCGGACCCGGAACGCGTCTGGCTCCACCAGCGCCGGCTGCCGAACGCCCGGCTCGGCAAGGGCGCGGCGCTCAACGACGGGGTACGTCTGCTGCGCGCCTCGGGCCTCCTCGGCGACCGGGACCCGGGCGATGTCATCGTCTGCGTGGTCGATGCGGACGGCCGACTGGACCAGCATGTCATCGACGCGGTCGACCCGTTCTTCAACGACCCGATGACCGGGGCCACCCAGATCGGCGTACGGATGTACAACCGGCGGGAGGGCCTGCTCGCCCGGCTCCAGGACATGGAGTTCGTCGTGTACGGCGACATCTTCCAGAGCGCCCGCCGCTTCATCGGCAGTGTCGGGATGGGCGGCAACGGACAGTTCATGCGGCTGTCCGCGCTCGACACACTGGGCGAGGCCCCGTGGAGCGACAGCCTCACCGAGGACCTGGACCTCGGTGTGCGGCTGATCGCCCGCGGCTGGACCAACCAGCACTGCACCACGGCGGCCGTCTCCCAGCAGGCCGTACTGAACCTGCGGCGGCTGATCCGCCAGCGCTCCCGCTGGTTCCAGGGACACCTCCAGTCGGCCAACCTGGTGCCGCTGATCCTGCGTGAGGTGCCCGGCCGGGCGGCGATGGACCTGATCTACCACCTGTCCAGCCCGGTGCTGATCCTGCTCACCTCGCTGCTGCCGCTCTCCTTCCTGGTCGCCGTGTTCGGTACGGTCGCGGGGTCCCTCATGACCGGCCACGCGCAGGTCTCCACGATGTGGTTCCTCGGCCCGTATCTGCTGTCGTTCACCGCGGCCTGGATCTACGGCTTCGTGTACCGGCGGCGCGAGCGGTCGCTCGGCGCGCTCCACGCGGCGCTGCTCGGACATGTCTTCGTGATCTACGGCTACATATGGTTCGCGTCCGGCTGGTGGGGGCTGTGGCGGACCGTCACCGGCAAACGGACCTGGCTCAAGACCGCCCGCAGCTGAACCGCGTGCCGCACCGCGCCTGACCGAGCACCGTACGCCCGTGCCACCAGCGCCTCCCGTGCCACCAGCGACACCAGTGTGCCTCTCGTACCACCGCCGCCTCTCGTGCCACCAGAAACACGAGTAACACCGCTGTGCCTCTTGTCCCGTTCGTGCTCCTTCCGCTCGCCCAGCCAAGGGAGACCCATGTCCAGATCAGGCAGGCCCCTGTCCTCCTCCGCGGCCGTCACGGCGGCGACGGCCGTCACCGCCTCCACGGCTGCCACGACCGCCACCGCTGCCACCACCGCCCCGGACATCGGACCCGGCACGCCCGGGACCGTACGCACCATGCTCGTCCTCGGCACCCGGCCGGAAGCGATCAAACTGGCCCCGGTGATCCGGGCCATGGCCGCCTCCACCCTCTTCGAGCCGATGGTGGTGACCACCGGTCAGCACCGCGAGATGCTCCAGCAGATGCTCGGCCTGCTCGGGGTCGGGGTGAAGACCGACCTGGCGGTGATGCGTGAGAGGCAGCGGCTCTCGGAGCTGACCGCCCGGCTCGTGGACGGGCTCGCCACCGTGATCAGGACCGAGCGCCCCGAACTGGTGGTGGTCCAGGGCGACACCACCACGGCGCTGTGCGGCGCGCTGGCCGCCTTCTACGAGCGCACCCCCGTGGCCCATGTCGAGGCGGGCCTGCGCACCGGGGTGCTCGACAACCCGTTCCCCGAGGAGCTGAACCGCCGGCTGATCGGACGGATGGCCCGCTGGCACTTCGCCCCCACCACCCGGTCCGCCGGCCACCTGCGGGCCGAGGGCGTCCCCGACGAGCAGGTGATGACCACGGGCAACACCGTGGTCGACAATCTGCTGTGGGTGCTGGCGGAAGGCGCGGGGCGCAGCGCGTTCCGCACCGACGACCGGCGGGTGCTCCTGACCCTGCACCGCCGGGAGAACCAGGGGGACCGGATGCGCGCGATGGGCGCCGCGCTGCGCCGCCTGGCCGACCGGGGCGATGTGGAGATCGTCCTGCCGCTGCACCGCAGCCCGGCGGTGCGCGAGGCCCTCTTACCCGCGCTGGCCGGCCATCCGGGGGTGCGGGTGGTCGATCCGCTCGACTATCTGGACTTCGCCGCCACCCTGGCCGCCTGCGACCTGGTCCTGACCGATTCCGGCGGGCTCCAGGAGGAGGCCCCGAGCCTGGGCAAGCCGACCCTGGTGCTGCGGACCACCACCGAACGCCCGGAGGCGGTGGAGGTGGGGGCCGCCCGGCTGGTGGGCACCGATCCGGACGCGATCCTCGCCGCCGCGGGCCGTCTGCTCGACGACCCGGAGGAGTACCGGCGGATGGCGGGGGCGGGCAACCCGTTCGGCGACGGCCGGGCGGCCGACCGTATCGTCGCCCGCCTCACCGAGGACTTCGGCGGCGGTACGGCGCCGGGGCGCTCCGCCCTGGCCGGCACGTACGATCCGGCGGCATGAGGACCGTGCGGTGGAGCGACCGGAGTCCGGGCAACCGGCAGTGGCGTGACTGGCGTTGGGCCGGAGGCCTGGTACTGGCCTTCGCCGTCCTGGCGACCGGCGGGGTGGTGCTGGCGGGCCTGTGGGACGAGGAGCGGCGCGCCCCCTCCGTCGAGTCCTGGCAGGACGGCACGGTGCACGGCCCCTGGCGCTCGGTGTTCCATGGTTACGGGGGCAACAGCGGCGGGGTGGACGAACTCACGCTCACCCCGCGCGCGGCCCGTGAGCGCGACCGTACCCACGCCTGCCTGGTGGTCTCCACCGCACGGTACGAGCGACTGGACTACCGGGCGCGGATGCGTACCGTCGAGCAACTGCGCACACCGGAACCCAACCCCTGGGAAGTGGCCTGGCTGGTCTGGGCCTACACCGACCCGGAGCACTTCTACTATCTGGCGCTCAAGCCCAACGGCTGGGAGCTGGGCAAACGGGACCCCGAATACCGGGGCGGGCAGCGGTTCCTGGCCACCGGTACGCCGCCGTTCCCCGTCGGCGACTGGTCGGACATCCGGGTGCGGCAGCGCGGCCCGCGGATGACGGTGCTGGTGGACGGACGTGAGGTGGTCGCGTTCACCGACACCGAACGCGCTTACACGGAGGGGAGTGTGGGCGGCTACACCGAGGACGCGCGGGTGGAGTTCCGGGACATCACGATCGCCGAACCGGAGGGATGACCGCCCGGACAGACTCCGGCGATCCGCGAGGCCCGGGTGTTCCCGGTCAACTGAGGCCGCCTCTCTATCACTTCGAGTTGACCGGCGGACGACGATTCGTTGTCCGAGCCTTCCCTCAACTGATCACTGAGGGAAAACTGTGCCGAGCACAGTGGGACCGCGCAGGTCGGAAGACCGTGCGACAACGTTGTCAGGCGCGATATGGACCCGGGTGCGCCCGCGGTCACGGATCACCGTCCGGCACGAACCGAGAGGAACACCGCCATGCGGGACTCGACCCGGGCCGCCCGCGGCCCATCGGTGCGGGGGCATCGGCCGCCGTCCGGAGCCGGCCGCCTGCGCACCGCCGCGCTGGCCGCGCTGCTGTCCGGCGCGCTCGTCGCCGGACTCGCCCCGGCCACCGCCGTCGCCCGGACCGCCACCGAGTCCCGGGGCTCCGGCGGCTCCGGCCGTGAGGTGAGCGCCTACGACGCGGTCGACCAGTTCATCGGCACGGAGCTGGACACGGGGCAGAACAAGGGCAACAGCGCGTACGGCAACACCTGGCCGGGTGCCACCGTGCCGTTCGGCATGGTCCAGTCGAGCCCGACGACGTACCGGTCGAGCGACGGCGACCAGAAGGGCGGGTACGAGTACACCGCCGACAAGATCCGCGGCTTCGGGATGACCCGGCTCTCCGGCACCGGCTGCGAAGGCCGGTTCAGCGCCTTCGACTTCCCCGTGCTGCCCTACACCGGATCGCTCAAGGACGGCGCACTCCCGACGAGCCCGGCGTCCGGGATCGGCTCGTACCACCTGGACTTCGACCACGGCGACGAGACGGCGACGCCCGGTTACTACAAGGTCGGTCTCGGCAACGGCGTGGACACCGAGCTCACCGCGACGACCCGCACGGCGGTCAGCCGTTTCGGCTTCCCGGCCGGGGACAGCGGGAGTTCGACCCTGATCCTGGACGTGGCCGGCTCGAACAACCGGGTCTTCGACAGCGAGGTCACCGTCCGGGGCCGTACGGTCAGCGGCTGGGTGGAGACGGCCTCGGTGTGCGACGAAGGGGGCCGTTACCGCGCCTACTTCTCGACGACCTACGACCGACCGTTCACGTCGTACGGCACCTGGCAGGGCGGCCAGGTGACCGCCGGCGCGACCGGAGCGCGCGGCGGCGAGGGCAGGCACGGCGCCGGCGCGTATCTGGTCTTCCCCCGGGGCTCCGAGGTCACCGCGAGGACCGGTCTGAGCTATGTCAGCGTGGCGAACGCCGCCGAGAACGCGGCCGAGGAGACCGGCCGCCGCTCCTTCGACACCGTGCGGGCAGGGGCCGCGCGGGTGTGGAAGGACGCGCTGGGCACGGTCGACGCCCGTGGCGGTACGAAGTCCGAGCGGGTGAAGTTCTACACCGCGCTCTACCACGCGCTGCTGCATCCGAACACCGCCGACGACAGCAACGGCCAGTACCTGGGCCACGACGGCACCGTACGCAGGGTCGCACGCGGCCGGCACCACTACGTCACCTACGCGGGCTGGGACATGTACCGCGGCCAGTCGCAACTCGTCGCCCTGCTCTTCCCGAAGGTCGGCGACGACATCAACCAGTCCATCGTGGACATGGTGCGACAGACCGGCACCTGGCCCAACTGGCCCCATCTGAACCAGTCCCAGCAGAAGATGAGCGGCGACTCGCTCCAGGTGATCCTGTCCTCCGTCGACGCCTTCGGCAGCACGCGCTACGACCGCCGGGCCGCTCTCGACTCGATGGTGAGAACGCAGTCGCTGCCCGCCGACACCACCCGGCGCGCACACGCCCAGCAGTACTTCAGCGCCGGTTTCGTCGAGAACCGCAAGGGGGACTCCGCCACCTCCAAAACTCTTGAGTACGCCATCGACGACTTCGCCATCGCCCAGCTCGCCCGGCGGCTCGGTGACAGCGGGACGCGTGAGCGGTTCATGGCGCGCGCCCAGAACTGGCAGAACGTCCTCGACCCGGAGAGCGGGCGGATACGGCCCCGGGACCGTGGCGGCTTCGACCGCGCCTTCAACCTCGGTGAGCGGGGAAACCAGTTCGAGCAGGCGACCGGCTACCAGTACGGCTGGATGGTGCCGCACAACATCGGCACTCTGATCGAGAAGCGCGGTGGCATCGAGGCCGTCACCAGGGACCTGGACGAGCACACCGCCTCCCTGGACGCGGGCGTGTACAACACGAAGGGCGCCTACCTCAGCAACCAGCCCAGCTTCTCCATGCCGTACGTGTACAACTGGCTGCGGCAGCCGCACCGGACCACCGACGTGCTGCGCCGCGCGGTCGACGAGATGTACGACACGACGCCCTCGGGCCTGCCGGGCAACGACGACCTGGGCGCGCTGAGCGCCTGGTACGTCTGGGCCGGCCTCGGCATGTCGCCGTCGGTCTACGGCACCGCCCATCTCGTGCTGAGTTCCCCGATGTTCGACCGGATCACCATCGACAGCGCGGGCACCGGACGCGAGATCACCGTCAGGGCGCCGGGAGCCACCACCGGCAAGCCGTACATCACCGGCCTGAAGGTCAACGGCCGGGCGACCACCAAGTCCTGGCTGGACGAGGAGTTCACCCGGCGCGGCGGCGACCTCTCCTTCACCATGGGCGGCACCCCGAAGACCTGGGGCACCGGGGCCGGGGACGTGCCCCCGTCGTACACCGAGGGCGGTGACAGCCGTAACGACGTCGGTGTCTCCCCCGACGGCCAGGGCAAGCTGGCCTCGCTCGACCTCGGCGGCAACTCCCTCTCCCGCGAGAAGCTGGCGGCGGCCGGCGCCGCCCCCGGCGCGAAGCTTCCCCTCGGGGACACCGGCGTGGAGTTCACCTGGCCGAGGACCGAGCCCGGCGAGCCCGACAACTGGATCCCGCACGGCCAGCGCGTCGACCTGGCGGGCCGCGACGGCAAGGGCACGGCGGCAACCGGGATCTCCTTCCTCGGCCTCGCCACGAACGGCCCCGCCCAGGGCACGGCGGTCGTCGAGTACACCGACGGTTCGACGCAGAACGTCACGGTCGGCCTGACCGACTGGACACCCGGCACCAGCTATCAGTTCGGCAACGTACCGCTGGTCGTCACCGGGGGCCGCAACCAGGTGAGCGGTACGGCGGACACGGTGCGCACCGTCGTCCTCGGCACCGTGCCGCAGGTGCTCGACCCCGCCAGGCGCGTGAGGTCCGTCGTCCTGCCCCAGGGCACCGACCGCGGCATCATGCACATCTTCGACGTCGCGCTCACCGCCGACCCCGAGCTGGACGTGCCCGGCGCGAGCCCGGAACGCGTCGTGCTCACCCCGACCCCCACCCCGGCGACCTCCCAGGCCGTGACCTGGCGCACCGGCAGCGCGATCTCCACGGGCGAGGCCCTGGTCCGCGAGGCGGGCACCACCTCGTCCTGGCGGAAGGCCGCGGCGGTGACCAACGAGGAGTTGATCAGCGGTGGGCTTCCCACCCGTACCCATGCGGCGGTCCTGACCGGTCTGAGGGCCGGCACGCGTTACGAGTACCGCGTCGGGACGGGCGAGCGGCTCAGCCCCGTGCACACCTTCACCACGGCCCGTGAACCCGGCGAGGAGTTCACCTTCCTCTACTTCGGGGACGCGCAGAACGAGCTGACGGAGAAGTGGGCACCGGTCGTCGACCAGGCCTACGAACGCTTCCCCGACGCCGTCGGCAGTGTCAACGCCGGCGATCTCGTCAACTCCGGTGGCAACGACGCCGAATGGGAGGAGTGGTTCGGTGCCATGGACGGGTACCGCCAGACCACCAATGTGATCGCCGCGCCCGGCAACCACGAGTACAACGCGGACCGGTTCCTGAAGACCTGGAAGTCGACGTTCGCGTACCCGGCCAACGGGCCCACGGCCACCCCGGCGAAGAACGACACCCCCGCCGAGCGCCAACGCGCCGCCTACGAGGCGCACATGGCCGAGGCGCTGACGGAGACGGCGTACTACACCGACTACCAGGGCGTCCGCTTCATCACCCTGAACGCCAGCACCGGCGACGCCAGGGACCTGATGACACCGGCGAACCTGCCGTCCTGCTCGGAGAACTGCCCCGACCCGGAGAAACTCTGGCTCGGTCTGCAGTCGCGGTGGCTCGACATGATCCTGAAGGACAACCCCAACAAGTGGGCCGTCGCCGTCTTCCACCAGCCGGTCTTCTCGGCCGCCGAAGGACGCGACGAGAAGCCGGTCCGTGACGCGTGGCTCCCGGTCTTCGAACGCCAGGACATCGACCTGGTCCTCATGGGCCACGACCATGTCTACGCCCGCGGCCATATGAACACCAGGGCGACCGGCACACCCGGTGTGACCACGGGCCCGGTCTACACCGTCGCCGTATCGGGCCCGAAGTACTACGAACTGGCGCCCGCCGACGACAACGTATGGACCCGCAACGGGGCCACCCAGGTCACTCGCGCCGGCCACACCTCGACCTTCCAGGGCATCACGGTCTCCGCGAACCAGCTCCGTTACGAGGCGGTGGTGGCCGCCACCTGGGACAACCGGCCGACGACCGACAAGAAGGCCGGGGAAACCCTGGACGCGTTCACGATCACCAAGAACGACGACGGGACGAAACACGTCACGGAGGACGCCCCGGCCACCACGTCCCCCTGACCGAGCCGCTCCACGGCCGGGGGCCCCACACTCCGGCCCCCGCACCGGACACGCCGGGCACGCCCTAGACTCGGGCCATGGACAGGACCGACCGTGTCCGACGGGTGATCGCGGCGCCTCCGGAGGCCGTCTACGGCGCTCTCCTCGACCGGGCGTCCGTGGAGGTCTGGTTGCCGCCGGACGGGATGCGCGGGCGGATCGAGCGGTGGGACCCGTCGCCCGGGGGCGGGTTCCGGATGGTGCTCACCTATCTCGATCCCACCGGCGGCCCGGGCAAGACCTCGGATGCGACGGATGTCGTCGACGTCGGGTTCGCCGATCTGGTGCCGTCGGAGCGTGTGGTGCAGCGGGCGGTGTTCGAGGCCGACGACCCGGCGTACGCGGGCACCATGACGATGACCTGGCACCTCGCCCCCGCCGGTGACGGGACCGAGGTGACCGTCACCGCCACGGATGTGCCGCCCGGCATCGACCAGGGGGCGCACGAGGCAGGCATCGCCTCCTCGCTGGCCCATCTCGCGTCGTACGTCGAAGGCTCCGGCTGACGTCCCGCTCCCGTGGTACCGGCGAAGGCGACCGGTGACGAACAGCCGAGGCCGTCCGGTGACGGCCTCGGCCTTGGGCTGCGCCGGGGATCAGCTCACGGTGAGCGTGTGCAGCAGGTTGTTGTAGCCGGTGGACGCCTCCCATGTGCCCTGGTTGGCAAGCCTGATGGAGTACTCGGGCCGCTGCGACAACTGGGGGTCGGGGAGGTTGAGCAGCAGGCTGTAGCTGCCCGCCGGCAGGTTGGCGGGCAGGGTCACGGTCCTGTCGACCGTGGTGGTGGTGCCGGCCGCCCAGCTCCGCGGGTCACCGCTCATCGGGAGCCGGTACACCTGGGATGTCGAGGTGTTGCGCAGGACCAGTTCGAGACCGCGCGGATTGAACGGCGCGGCGAACCCGTCGTTCTTGACGGTGAAGCTCACCGGCAGGGATCCGCCCTTGGTCGCCGTGCTCGGGAAGGTGCCGTTCTGCAGGGCGAAGCGGTAGCCCAGGTTCCGGGTGATCTCGGGCAGGCAGCCGCCGCTTCGCCAGCCGCTGATGACGTTGGGTTCGTAGTCGGTGTTGAGATACGACCAGTGGAACATCTTCAGCTCGGAGAGCGTGGTGGGACAGCTCGTCCGAGGTGTGTTGACTCCACAGGTCTCGCCGCCCATCGCGAGATAGGAGGTCTCGGCCGCCAGGTAAGGGTATTCGACGGCGGGGTTCTCGTAGGTGCCGTAGTCGTCGGCGCTGGCGAGGAAGCAGTCGTTGTGGTGGCCGAGCCGGGCGAGCGACGAGCCGTTGTACGCCTGGCCGGCCGGCAGCGGGGTGGTGCCGTACATCGTCCGCTTGTACTTGGGCGTGCGCAGTTGCACCATGCGGTTCGACGGCAGTGCGCCGAGCGTCTTGTCGACGACGGCCTTGCGGTTGGCCCAGTCGGCGGTGGTCACCTGGCCCGCGTCACCGAAGTTCTTGGTGTAGTAGCCCTCTCCCCAGGCGCCGACGAAGCCGGCCTGCACGACGTAGATCACATCGCTGTTCGCGCCGAGGTACGGCGCCAACTGGTCCAGATGGGCGAGGACGCGGTCCTTGGGCGCGTCGGCGCCGTCGGTGGACTCGGTGTAGGCGAACCGGACGATCGTCTTGAGCCCGGCGCTCCGTACGGTGGCGAACTGCCGCTGGAGCCGGTCCAGCGCGCTCTGGCTGATGGCGCTGTTCTTGAACTCGGCCAGATAGAAGACGCACATCACGAGGGATATGCCCTCGTTGGTGCGGTAGCTCTGCAGCGTGGCCGCGCTGAAGTCGTTCTTGTCGCAGCTGTCGGTGTGGTGGTAGAAGCCGCGCTCGGGGTTGGCGAACGTGTCGGTGGTCTGGGGATACGTCACCGAGGCGGCGCTCGCGGAGCTCTCCCCGTCCGCCAGGGCGGCCTGGGCGGAGACGGGGGAGGCGCCGACGAGCAGCGCGCTGAGCAGCCCCATCGCGGTGAGGCTCCTGGCGAGCGACGGTCGGAGGAGGGGTCTTTTCATCGCGTGATTCCTGTCCTGGAGTCCGGTGGAGGGCCCGGCCGGTCGGGCGGCCGGGAGCATGGGGGGTGGCGGGGGCGGGGGCGGGGGAGTCGGGCGGCGGTCAGCCCTTGACGCCGGTGTGCGCGATCCCCTGGATGAACTGGCGCTGGAGCAGCACGAAGACGGCGATCATGGGCAGTGAGGCGAGCAGGGAGCCCGCCATCAGCACCGGGTAGTCGGTCTGGAACTGCCCCTGCAAGGAGGTGAGTCCCGCCGAGAGCGTCATTTTCTCCGGGTCGGTGTTGACCACCAGGGGCCAGAACAGATCGTTCCACGACCAGAGCAGCGCGAGTACGGACAGGGCGATCACCCCGGGACGGGCCAGCGGCAGCATCACGGACCAGTAGATCCGCAGCGGTCCGGCGCCGTCGAGGCGTGCCGCCTCCTCCAGTTCCGGGGGCAGACCGAGGAAGAACTGCCGCAGCAGAAACACACCGAACGCGCTGAACATCCCCGGTACGACGATGGCCTGGAGGGTGTTGAGCCAGCCGAGGGACGCCATGATCTCGTACTGCGGGAGGATGAAGAGCTGCGGCGGCACCATCAGTACGGACAGGAAGAGCCCGAACAGCACCCCGCGCCCCGGGAAGCGGAGCCGCGCGAACGCGTACGCGGCCAGCGGGCAGAGCAGGATCTGTCCGGCCGTACGGCCCGCCGCCATCAGTGCGGTGTTGAGGAACTGGTCGCCGAACGGCAGCAGGTCGAACATCCGCCCGTAGTTCTCCCAGCGCCCCTCGGGCAGGAGCGACGGCGGGACCCGGGTGGCGCTGGAGAGGGACTTCAGGGAGGTGACGATCTGCCAGAGGAAGGGCGCGACCATCACCAGGGAGGCGGGGATCAGCACGGCGTGCACCCCGGCATGGGACCGCGACCGGGACGTCGACCGCTTCCGCGGCCGGGCCCCGAGACGGGACGGACCGGCCTGTGGACGGGGATCAGCCTGTGGACGGGGATCAGCCTGGGCATGGGGATCAGCCATAGTGCACCCACCTCTTCTGGAGCCTGAACTGAAGTGCGGTCAGGGCGACGATGAGCATCAGCAGCACGATCACGATCGCCGCGGCGTAGCCCCGGTCGTTGGTCACGAAGGCCCGGTCGTAGAAGAGCTGGACGACCGTCTCCAGCCGGGGGAAGGCCGGGTTCGCCCGCGCGGTCTGGCCCGAGCCCACCAACACGTACACCAGGTCGAAGAGTTGCAGGGAGCCGATCACCGAGATGACCGAGACGAAGAACGCGGTGGGGGAGATCAGCGGGACCGTGATCCTGAAGAACTGCCGCACCGGGCCCGCGCCGTCGATGGCGGCGGCGTCGTAGTACTCCTTGGGGATCGCCTGCATCCCCGCCAGGAAAATGATCAAGTTGTAGCCGAGGCTGCTCCAGGCACCCACCACGACCAGCGCGAACAGCGCGGTGTCGGGGTCGGCGACCCAGTTGGGCCCGTCGATCCCGACCAGCGACAGCACATGGTTGATCAGCCCGTAGTCGCCGTTGTACAGCCACCGCCAGACCATGGCGATGGCCACCGGCATGGTGACGACGGGCAGGAAGAACAGGGTGCGGTAGATTCCCGTACCGCGCAGCCCCTCCCGGTTGAGGAGCGCGGCGAAGACGATGGAGAGCGGGATCGCGACCAGCCCCAGCACGGTGTACAGCACCGTGTTGACCAGTGCCTGTCCGAACTCCGGGTCGTTCAGGAGACGGTGGTAGTTGCCGAGGCCGGTCCAGGTGTGCCCACCGAAAGCCCCCCACTTGGTGAACGAGAAGTAGCCGGTCTGCACGACGGGCCACAGATAGAAGACCGCGAGCCCCAGACCGGCGGGCGCGATGAACGCGTACCCCCACAGGGCCTCGACCGTACGGTCCCGGCGTGCGCGCCGTCTGCCGGGGGACTGGGACCGGGGTGCCGGGGAGGCTTTCCCGCTCCGGGCCTCCGGTCCGCTGGTGATCGTCATCTCACTCCTCGGCGAGCAGGTCGTCCATCGCCGCTGCGAGCGCGGTGGACGCTTCGCCGACCGGCCGCTCGCCGGCCCACGCCTGGGCGAGATAGGTGAGTTCGGCCTGGTTCCAGGCGGCGGTGTTCTTCGACACGGGGAAGGGCACCGCGTAGTTGACGGCGTCCAGGAAGGTCGTGAGCGTGAACTGCGGATGCGCCTTCACCCAGGCCTCCTGGGTGCCCTCGCGCGCCGGGAGCGGACCGCTGCGGCCGATGGCGAGCGCAGCCTTCTCCGAGCCGAGGAACTCGACGAACTCCGTCGCCTCCCGGGGATGCGCGGTGCCGGCCGAGACGACGTTGGCCACCCCGTGGATGATGCCGGCGCGCTTGGCGCCCCTGGGCAGCGGCGCCGCGTCGACCCTGTCCTTGGTGTACTCGTTCGCGGAGAACTCGCCCGCGTTCCAGGAACCGCCCCAGTACATGGCTGTCTTGCCCGCCTCGAACAGTTGGATGGGGGCCGTGTCGGTCATGGTCTTCAGATCGGGCGACTGTTTCCTCTCGATCAGATCGGTCCAGAAGCGCAGCCCTTCGATCGTCCTCGGATCGTCGTAGCCGGACTTCCTGCCGTCGGGGGAGACGACGTAACCGCCCGCCTGGGCAATGGTGTTGTACTGGTACTCCTGGAAACTGGTCAGCGCCGCGGCCGTGCCGTACACACCTTTCCCGGGATCGGTCAGCCTGGCCGCCGCGTTCTTGAAGTCGCTCCAGGTCCAGTCGTCGGAGGGATGCTCGACCCCCCGGGCGTCGAAGAGCTCCTTGTTGTACCAGACGCCGACCGTGTCCATGTCCTTGGGAAGCCCGTAGAGCTTCCCCTCGTAGGTGTACAGCTCCCTCAGGGGTTCGGGGTAGGCGGCGAGATCCACCCCGTCCCCGGCGAACTCCTCGTCCAGCGGGCGGATCACCCCGTTGGACGCGTACAGCGGGAACTGGGGGCCGTTCATCCAGAAGACATCGGGCGCGGAACCGCCGGTGACCGCCGTCTTGAGCTTGTTCCAGTAGTCGGGCCAGGGGGTGAGCTGTACCTGGACCGTCACCCCCGGGTGCTCCTCGGTGAACTCCCGCCCCAGCTCCTCCAGCACCTTCTTCTGGTTGTTGTCCCAGATCGCGTAGGAGAGCCGTACCGACCCGTCACCGCCCCCGCCGCCGGAGGCCCCGCCGCTCGAACAGGCGGAGGCCACCAGCACCACCCCCAGCACAGCCGCACAGAAGCGCGCCGACTTCCTCATACCGGACCTCCTCATGTACGAGGCGCACCCGGCGCCACGCCCAACGGCCGCCCCCGGGACAGCGCAACGCATCACCAGGGCCGCGAAGTTGTACTAATCATGGAGACCAAGGAAAGTAAGTCAAGACCTGGGCGTGTTACGGGAACGGACACCTCCGCGCCTCGGAGAGCCTCGCACGCGGTCAGCGGCGGCCCGGCAGAAAGCTCTCGGGCGGGGCGATCTCCCCCGATGCGCGCAGCCCCCGTTCCACATGGTCCAGCGCGAGCCGCAGCGCTCCCAGGGCGACCCCCTCGTCACCGAAACCGGACACCCTGACCTCGGGCGTACGGATGCACCAGCGGTCCAGTTCGCGCCGCAGCGGTTCGACGATGAGGTCGGCCGACCGGGAGAACCCGCCCCCGATCACCACCAGTTCGGGATCGAGGGTGAGCACGAGGGCGGAGGCGCCCACGGCGATGTCGCGGACGTAGCGCCGTACGGCCGCCTGGGCCTTGCGGTCGCCGTCACGGGCCGCCCCGAAGACGTCCTCCGCGGCCGCGTGCGGATCGCCCTGGCCGCCGGCGCGGGAGGAACCGCCCGGCCAGGACCGCAGATGGTCCGGCGCCCGTGTCCAGCCGGCCGCGGGCAGCGCCCCGATCTCGCCCGCCGCGTTCCCGAACCCCCGGTGGAGCTTCCCGTCGATGATCAGGCCGGTGCCCGTACGCAACCCCGCGAGCAGGAACACCACGTCCCTGGCGTGCCGGGCCACCCCGCGCCAGGACTCCGCCAGCGCCGCGAGCTTGCTGTCGTTCTCCACCAGGATCGGCCCGGCCACCAGCCCGCCGACATGGGCCGCGACATCCAGCCCCGTCCACTCGGGCAGCGCCTCCGACAGCATCACCCGGCCCGTCCCGTCGACCAGCCCCGTCGTGGCGACCCCGGTGACCCACACCCCGGTGGCGTCCGTGCCCGACCCGGTCAGCGCCGCGCGGACGGCCCGGTCCACGGCGGCCAGCCGTTCGGTGCGCCCCATCGACAGGGTGACGGAGACCCGGGCGCTGTGCTGGACCTCGCCGTCCAGATCCGCCACCAGGGCCAGCACCTTGTGGCCCCCGATGTCGACGCCGAGCACCCGGCCCGCGTCCGCGCGGAAACGGTAGCGGCGCGCGGGGCGCCCCACCGCGCCCGCCGTCGGCGCGGCCTCCACCACCCAGCCGCGCTCCAGCAGCTCCCGGACCACATCCTCGGTGGACGCGCGCGACAGGCCGGTACGCCCGGCGAGTTCGGTGAGAGTGAGGGCCGGTTCGCCGCGCAGGGCCCCGATCGCGGCCAGCGCGTTGAGCCTGCGGAGCTGGGAGAGATCTCCCCCGCCCGGATTTTCGGTCATGACACACCCTTGAGGTCAACCTCGAAACCACCAATAATAAGGGACTCCTGCGTAACTCGTGAAGGGGACCCCATGTCTGCGGTGACTCTAGCCCTCGTCGGTTCCGGTCTGCGCGGGCAGACCTACGCCCGCCACGCGGTGGCGTCCGGCCTGGGCCGTGTGACCGCCGTGGCCGAACCGGACCCGTACCGCAGAGCGGCCGCCGCGGCCGAATTCGGGGTGCCGGCCGAGCGGGTGTACCCGGACTGGACGGAGCTGGCGCGCCACCCCCGGGTGGCCGACGCCGCGATCGTCGCCACCCAGGACCAGTTGCACACCGACCCCACGGTCCGACTGGCCGACCTCGGCTACCACATCCTGCTCGAAAAGCCGATGGCCACCACCGAGGCGGACGCCGTCGCGATCGCCGAGGCCACCGAGCGCAACAAGGTGCTGCTGGCCGTCTGCCATGTGCTGCGCTACACCCCGTACACCCGGACCCTGCGCGGGCTGCTGGAGACCGGCGCCATCGGCAGGCTGGTCAGCGTCCAGCATCTGGAGCCGGTCGGCTGGTGGCACCACGCCCACTCCTTCGTCCGCGGGAACTGGCGGCGCCAGGACACCTCGGCCCCCATGCTGCTGACCAAGTCCTGCCACGACATCGACTGGCTGATCCATCTCTTCGGCGAACTGCCCGACCGGGTCGCCTCCTTCGGCGGGCTGACCCACTTCCGCGCCGAGGACCGGCCGGAGGGCGCGGCCGAACGATGCCTGGACTGCCCGCTGGAGCCCTCCTGCCCGTACTCGGCGAAGCGGCTCTACCTCGGCTGCCTCGGCAACCCGGACGACGAGTTCTGGCCGCTGTCGGCGGTCACCGAGGAACACACCGAGGCGGCGGTGCTCGACGCGCTCCGCACGGGCCCGTACGGCCGGTGCGTCTACGCCTGTGACAACGACGTGGTCGACCACCAGGTCGTCAACATGGAGTTCCCCTCCGGCGCCACCTGCTCCTTCACCATGAGCGCCTTCACTCCCATGGAGCACCGCCGCACCCGGCTGCTGGGGACGCACGGCTTCGTCGACGGGGACGGGCACACCCTGCGGGTGGTCGATTTCCGTACCGGCGAGGAGCGCACCGTCGACGCGGACACGGAGGCGGGCGCCGCGGCGGGACCCTCCGCCGAGGACGGCCACGGCGGGGGCGACGAGGCCCTCACCGAAGCCTTCCTCACCGCCGTCTCCACCGGCGACGCCTCGACCCTGCGCTCCGACGCGGCCGAGAGTCTGGCCACCCACCGGGTGGTGTGGGCCGCCGAACGCGCCAGGGTCGCGGGCACGGTCGTCCGGCTGGACGACGTCGCACCGCTGACGACGGCCTGACAAGGCTCGGTGGGACGTCCGCCCGCTCGGGCCCGCCCGTCACGCCCCCGGGGCGCGCTCGATCCGCAGATGCCGGGGCCCGCGCAGGACGGGGCTGCGGCGGTACGGCGGCGGGTCCTCGGCCAGGTGGAAGTCCCGCAGCCTCGGGAGGAGCGTGTGCAGGGCGAGTCGGGTCTCCAGACGGGCGAGCGGCGCCCCGAAGCAGTTGTGGACCCCGCCGCCGAAGCCGAAGTGCTGGTTGTCCGCACGGGCCGGGTCGAAGCGGTCCGGCCGGTCGAACCGGCGCGGATCCCGGTTGCCGGCGGCGAGGACGAGGATCAGCGGGGCGCCCTTGGGGACGGTGACGTCCGAGACCTCGACATCGGTGCGCGGGGTGCGCTGCGGAAGCAGGTGCACAGGGGGCTCGTACCGCAGCAGTTCCTCGACGGCCCCGGGCATCAGCTCGGGGTTCTCGCGCAGCCGCCGGCAGGTGCCGGGGTCGCGCAGGAGAGTGAGCGCCCCGTTGGTGATGAGGTTGACCGTCGTCTCGTGCCCGGCGATGAGCAGCAGCGTCGCGGTCGCCATCAGCTCACCCCTGGTGAGACGCCCGTCCGGCCCCGAGTCGTGGACGAGCGCGGAGAGCAGGTCGTCCGACGGGTCGTCGCGGCGCTTGTCGGCCAGGTCCCCGAGATACGCCCCCATCGCCTGCCGGGCCTGCAGACCCGCGTCGCGGCGGGCCTCCTCCTCCTTGCCGGGCTTCAGGTCGAGACTGGCGATGACCTCGTTCGTCCAGCCGCGGATCCGGGGGACGTCCTCGTGCGGCACCCCCAGCAGCCGGCAGATCACCGTGACGGGGAGCGGGTAGGCGAAGTCCTCGACCACGTCGATCCGTTCCCTGCCCCGGAACTCCCCGGCCAGCTCCTCGGCGATCCGGGCGATCTCGCCGCTCAGGGCGTTGATCCGGCCCGGGGAGTGGGGCGGCCCGAAAGGCCGCATCGCGATACGGCGGAGCCGGTCGTGCTCGGGGTCGTCGAGACCGATGAAGGCCGCCGGCTGCGTGCCCCTCCTGAGCAGCGGGACCGTGTCCGGGTCGGCGCGGTTACGGCTGTCCGAGCTGACCCGCGGATCGTGGAGCAGCGCGGCGATGTCGTGGTACGTACCCACCAGATAGCTGCCGTTGGCCTGGCGCGCCACCCCGTTCTCGCGGAGTTCCGCGTACAGCGGATAGGGGTCGGCGCGGTTCGCGTAGTCCGTGATGCGCTCGAAAAGGGTGTCCGGAGGCATGGGCGGGGCTCCTCAGGGACGGTGGGCGACGGCGGCGGGCGGTTCGTCACGGACCAGGGTCAGACGCCGGTCCGGCAGATGCCCGGTGAGCGCCACGGTCGGCCCGTGCGACAGCATCCGGGGGTCCGGCACGTCGGAGGGGAGGGGCGCGGCCGACTCGGGCCGGTCGGCGGCGCCGCGTCCGGGCGGGAAGGGGGCCGCCGTCTCGATGAGGTGCTGGTAGTGCTCCAGCCACTTGGCCCGGTTCACACTCACCGCAGCGGTGACCCGCCCCCGGTAGCCGTAGACCGCGACGAGCCGGCCCTCCCGCAGCGACCCCTGTGCGATGACCACATGGTCGGAGAAGGTCGGCACGCCGACGGACTTGATGTTGAGGCCGAACTGACTGGACCAGAAGGCGGGCACCGCCAGATGAGGGCGCCTCTCCGGACCCGTACTGACCATGTTGTGGGCCGCGACCTCGGCCTGGGCGACCGCGTTGCCCCAGTGTTCCAGGGCGAGCATCTGGTATTCGAACAGCGGGTGCGGGAAGCGGGCCACGTCACCGGCGACGAACACGTCGTCCGTGACGATCCCGTACATGTTGAACGCACGGCACCCGGCGTCGCACGCCACGCCCCGCTCCCCGGCGGCCAGCCCCGATCCGGCGAGCCATTCGGTGTTACGGACGGCGCCCAGCGCGACCACGGCGACATCGGCGTCGATCCGGCCGCCGTCGGAGAACTCGGCGCCCGTCAGCCGCCCGTTGCCGCCTTTCAGTGCGGTGACCGTCACATCGCAGCGCAGATCGACGCCGTGCGCCCGCTGCGTCCGGGCGGCGAACGCGCCGAGCGTTCCGCCCAGCGCGCCGACCAGCGGCGAGGGCCCGCGCTCGGCGACCGTCACCTCCAGGCCGCGCTCCCGGCAGGCCGACGCGATCTCGGAGCCGGTGAACCCGGCGCCGATCACCAGGACCCGGCGCGGCCCCGCGTCGAGCCGGGCCGCGAGCGCCGCCGCGTCCTCGCCCGTACGGAGCGTCAGTACGCCGTCGAGGCGGGCCTCCGCGGGGTTCGGCCAGGGACGGGCGCGGGTTCCGGTGGCGATCAGCAGCCGGTCGTACGGCAGGCGTTCGCCGTCCGCGAGGATCACCCGCTTCTCGGCGGAGTCGACCGCTTCGGCCCGCACCCCGAGCTTCCAGCGGGCGTCCACCTCACGGCGGGCCGGCAGTCCGACATCGCCCGCGTCCGTCCGCCCGAGCAGCACCTGCTTGGAGAGCGGCGGCCGGTCGTACGGGGGCCGCGTCTCCTCCCCGACCAGCGTCAGCGACCCGGTGAAGCCCTCGTCGCGCAGCGTCTCGGCGGCCCGCAGACCGGCCAGCGACGCCCCGACGATGACGATCCGGCCCGGCCGCGGTTCACCCCTCACCGGGGCCCGCCCGCTCACCGACGAGGATGGCCTGCACCGGGCAGGCCGCCGCCGCCCGGTGTACGTGCTCCCGCTGGCCGTCGGGGACGGCGGGCGTGAACATCAGGGCCTCCTCGCCGTGCAGCTCGAACACCTCGGGTGCGAGGAACGCGCACTGCGCGTACCCCTGGCAGCGATTGAGGTCGACAACGATCTGCATCCAGGTCCACTCCTCCGCGCGTCGCCCGCAGTCTCCGTCATACGGCCTGCGGGCAGGAGGCGCGAGCGGTGGTGGGCCAAGGGGGAGCCAGGACCGTACGGGGCGACCGCCGCCGGCCGCGTGGAGCGGGTGGGGGCCGACACGAGAGGTACACGGCGCGTAAGGCTCGGCCGGTCCGGTCTCAACTGCGGGGCCCGGCAGGAAGGATGCCGGCCGCGGCGACACACAGTAGGTTCTGCGGATGCGGCGATTCGCGGACATCGAAGACCTGTCGGAGCTCGTGCGGGACGCACTGGGAACGGGAAGCCGTGTCGTCGCGGTGGACCGGTTGCGGGGAGGCAGCAAGAAAGGGGTCTACCGGGTCCGCCTGGAAGGTACCGGCCCGGCCAGTGTGATCGTCTACAGATGGTCCGAAGCGGAGAACTTCTGGCCCGGCGGGGGAGAAGCCGACCCGACCGACCCGTTCGCGCCCGCCTCCGGGCTGACACCGTTCCTGACGGCGCGCCGGAGCCTGGAAGGCCTCGGGGCGCGGGTTCCCCGGGTGTTCCTGGCGGACGACAGCCGGAGCCGCCGTCCGGCGGACATCGCGGTGGTCGAGGACATCCCCGGTGGCACGCTCGAAGCGCTCTTCGAGACCGATCCCCCGCGCGCGGCGCGAGCCCTGGACGTCCTCGCCGGGACGCTTGCGGCGATGCACCGCCACCGGGCCCACTGCTACGGCAGGGTGGACCTCCTGCAATGGGGCGGCTCGGCCCCGGAGGTCTCGTGCGAGCGGCGGGTCCTCGACGGCGCCCTGCGCGACGTCGAGGAGGCGGCGGGACGCGACGGCAGGTTCGCGAGCGCCGGCGAAGCCCTGCGCGACCGGCTGCGGGAACTCGCCGGCCGGGTGGACCCGCGCACGGAGTACGGACTGATCCACGGAGAACTCGGCCCCGACCATGTCCTGATCGATGCCGACGGGCAACCCGTCCTGATCGACATCGAGGGCCTGATGTACTTCGACGTCGAGTGGGAGCACGTCTTCCTCCGGCTCCGCTTCGGTGAACGCTACACCGCACTGGCCAGGCCGGGTCTCGATCCGCGGCGCCTCGACCTCTACATGCTCGCGATGCGCCTCTCGCTGGTGGCCGGTCCGCTGCGCCTCCTCGACGGTGACTTTCCCGACCGGGCGGCGATGCGGGGCATCGCGGAACACAACGCGAAGGAGGCGCTGGCGCTCCTGCCGGGTCCGCGCTGAGTGGCCGAGGCGGCAACGCCGGGGACGTGGCAGGTGTGGTCCACGCCAGGGCGGACCACACCGGCCCGTCCGCAGGGTGAGCGGGTCTCGGGGAGGGGGTGTTCACCCTCCTGAGAGGTGTCAGGCGGTGGCGAACAGCGCTTCCGCCAGCGGGTCCTCGCCCAGGAACGCGGCCAGTTGGGCGCGGTCCGGTGCGGTGGCGGGGCCGCGGCGGCCCACCGCGTAGGCCGCCGCCGCGTTGGCGCCCCGCGCGGCGGTCAGGGGGTCCTTGCCCTGGGCCAGCAGGGCCAGGAACGAGCCCACATGGGCATCGCCCGCTCCGTTGCTGTCGACCGGCCGGACCGGGAAGCCCGGTACATGCAGGGCGGGCTCGCCGGGGGCGGCCAGCCAGCAGCCGTCCTTGTCGGCCCGTACGATCACCCCCGCGCCCGGTGCCAGCCGTTCCCGCAGCGCCGTCGCGGCCGTCTCCGGGTCGCCGTGGCCGGACATCAGCCGGGCCTCGCGGGCATTGGCGCTCAGCCAGTCCGTACGCTCCAGTACCGGTGCCAGGACCGCGTCGGGAATGTCCGCGACCAGCGGCGCCGGGTCGAGACCGACCGTGACGTCCGGGCCCAGGGCTGCCGTGAACCCGGACAGCAGCCGGCCGCTGCCCGCGATCGCCAGACCGTATCCGGAGAGCTGCACCAGGTCCCCCGGGCGCAGCCGGGCGGCGACGGACGCGGTGTCCGCCTCCGTGAGGTGCCCCTCGACACCGAAACTCGTGATGAAGGTACGTTCCCCGCCGTCGTCGATCAGGGCGACGGTGAAGCCGGTGTCCCCGTCGGCACGGACCGGCAGGAGGGCGCTGATGCCCTCGGCGGCGAGCGCCTCGCGGACGAGGTCACCGTACGGGCCGGTGCCGTGGAGCCCGGCGAAGACCGCTTCCGTACCCAGACGCCGGGCGGCCGCGAGGGTGTTGAAGCCGCCGCCCGCCGTCAGCCGGGCCCGGGAGCCGATGACGTCCGCGCCGCGTTCGGGCAGTGCGGGGACCTCGATGACCAGGTCCGCGATGACATTGCCGGCGAGGACCAGACGGCGGCTCACCGGCCGGCCTCGGTCAGGGCGGAGGCGGCCGGGACGCCGTCCGGGGTGCGGCCGAGGCGGCCGAGGAGCGCGTACGCACCGGCGCCGACGGCCATCGAGATGGCCCAGCCCAGACCGTTCACCCCGAGCCAGGTGCCGGCGAGGGGGCCGGAGAACCACAGGTCCTTCTCGCTCGTCCCCGCCTCGGTGAACAGCAGACCGGCCACGATGGCCACCGCCCAGCCGATGACGGCCGGCAGATGGAAGCCGCCCGTGTACCAGTACCGGCTGCCGCGCGCGGTGTCCATCAGCGCCGCCGCGTCGTAGTCGCGGCCGCGCAGGGAGTCCACCGCGACCACTCCGATCCATGCCGAGATGGGCACGGCCAGCAGAGTCAGGAAGGTGGTGAAGGGCCCGTAGAAGTCCTTCGCGATCAGCATGAAGTACATGCCGCCGGCGAACATCAGCACGACGTCGATGGCGACGGCCACCGGGCGCGGCACCCGCAGCCCCAGCGTGATCATGGTCAGACCGGCGGAGTAGGTGGAGAGGTGGTTCGACATCAGCAGTCCGCCGAAGGCCGCGACGAGATACGGGACGGCCATCCAGGACGGCAGCATGGCGTTGATCGCCGCGACGGGGTCGGAGGCGGTGGCGAGCGCCGGCTCACCGGCGGAGAGCAGCGAGCCGAGCGAGATCAGCAGCACGAGCGGGATGCCCGCGCCGAACGCGGAGGCCACGACCAGCCGCCGCCCCGGGATCTGGCGCGGCAGGTAGCGCGCGTAGTCGGCGCCCGCGTTCGCCCAGCCGATACCGGTGCCCGCGGCGATGAAGCCGATGCCCGCCACCACCGCGCTGGCCGGTCCGGCCGATGCGTCGAGCACCTTGGTCCAGTCGACGGTCGCGACCAGGAATCCCATCACGATCAGATTGAGGATCCCGAAGACGACGGTCGCCCACTTGTTGATCCACATGATGGTGGCGTGCCCGAGACCGCTGATCAGCAGCGTGCAGACGATGAAGACCAGCAGACAGACCAGGGTGAGCACGGTGTTCCGGCCGACGCCGAACGCGGTGGCCAGCAGCGCCAGCAGGGCGTACGCCGCGGTGGTCGTCGTGATCGTCTCCCAGCCGATCCTGCTGAGCCAACTGATCAGGGTCGGGCCGGCGTTGCCCCGCTGCCCGAAGACCGCGCGGGAAAGGGTGAGGGCGGGCGCTCCGCCCTTCTTGCCCGCGAGGCTCAACGCGCCGACCAGGGCGAAGGAGCCGAACGAGCCGAGCAGGGCGACCAGCGCGGCCTGCCAGATGTTCAGTCCCCGGAAGGCGACGAGCGTGGCACCGAGCGGAAGCCCGAGGATGCTGATGTTGGCGGCGAACCAGGTCCAGAACATCTGACCTGCGTGGCCGTGTCGTTCTCCATCCGGGACCGGTTCGATCCCTCGGGTTTCCACGGAACCGACAACGTCGTTGGTTCTCGAAACGGTCATCACGGACTTCCTTGCGTGGTGCGAAGAGACGTGTGGGGCAGGTGCGGGTACAGGTGCGGAGGCGAGTGACGGATGCCCGGACACCGGCCCGCGAGGCGGGTACGGGCGGGCCGGCGCGACCGGTTCAGGAGGCCGGCGAGGACGGGGCCGCGGGGGCGGAGCGACGAAGGGCGAGGAGGCGTTCGGCCAGCGGCTCCAGATCGAGCGCGTTGACGGTACGGAGCGTCCGTACGGCGTCGGCGGGCAGGCCCGAGAGCCCGGCGACCGAGCCCGCGACCGCCCCGGCGATGGCGCCGATGGTGTCGCTGTCGCCGCCCAGGCCGGCGGCGAGCAGCGCGCTGCGCCACGGGTCCCCGCCGGCCACCGCGAGCACGGCGAACGCCGCGGGCACCGATTCCTGGCTGGCGACGCTCGTGCCGACAAGTGCGCAGATCCGGTCCAGGGCCTCGGTCTGCGGCAGCCCCTCCACCAGGTGCCACGCCCACTCGATGCGGGCCGCGATGTCCGCCCCCGCGATCCAGTGCCCGCGCCGGGCACCGGCCCGCGCCGCGGTGACGGCGGCGGCGACGGCCTGGTCCAGCGTGCCACCGCCGACCCCGGTGCTCACGGCGGCGGCGACGGCCGCCGCCCCCGCGATGCCCACCGTGGTGTCATGGGTGACCTGGCAGGACTCCACGACACGGTCGAGGAAGTCGGCCCGCGGCTCGGCCGGGAAGGCGATGCCGACCGGGGTGACGCGCATCGCGGCGCCGTTGGTGGAGCCGTACCGGCCGGCCTCCGCGGCCGGTACGCCCCGGGCGACGGCGTCCAGCGCGGCCTTGGTGGAGGGGCCCAGGAGGTCGGAGGACCCTTTGGCCTTCATCTCCTTCTCCCAGGCGAGGAGTTCCTGGGCGAGACGGAGCGGATCGATCCTGCCGTTCCCCTCGTCGATGAGCCTGCCGACGATGACCGCCTGGTCGGTGTCGTCGGTGACCGATCCGGCGGGCATGCCCGCGCTGACGGGGTTGTCGGGCAGGGCGGGTTCGAAGCCGGTGACGGTTCCGTAGACCCGTACGACATCCTCCCGGGACATGACCTGGGTGGGCATGCCCAGCGCGTCACCGAGGGCGAGTCCGTAGTAGGCGCCCAGGGCGCGGTCGAGCTGGTGGTTCACGAGTGGCCTCCTCGGCCCGAGCGGACGTGCAGTTGGAACCGGACCGGGTCGAGCAGGCTGGTGACCTGCTCGACGACCGAGCCGTCGGCGGCCCGGTAGACCTGGGCCAGGTGGAGGAACGATTCACCGGGGGAGCGGTTCAGCAGGGCGGCCTCCGCCGCGTCGAGCCCCCGGACCGACACCAGGCCCTCGCCGGAGTCGGTGACCCGGCCCGCGGCGACGAGCGCCGTACTCAGGGAGCCGCCGCCGAGGCCGCGCAGCGGGAAACCGGCCAGTTCCCCGACGGCGGGGACCCGGCTGCGTTCGAGCGAGACCCCCCTGCCGTCGGGCAGACGCCTGACCCGGTCGAGGGCGATGAACGCGTCCGACTCCAGGCCCAGCTCCGCGGCCAGTTCCCGGTCGGTCACCTCCTCGAAGCGCAGCACCTCGACGGGCAGCTCGATCCCCTGCTCGGCGAGTGCCTGCGCCCAGCCGAGGCGGTTGTCCAGGGGCGTACCGTCGAAGGTGACGAACGAGCCGATTCCGGCGTGGGTGGAGATCAGCCCCTGCTCGCCGAGGACCTGCAAGGCCTGCCGCAACGTGGTGCGGCTGACACCGAACCGCTCGGTGAGGGCGTGCTCCCCGGGCAGTCTGACGCCGTCCGAGTGCACGCCGGAGCGGATCTCGTCGGCGAGAACGCGGGCGATCCGATGATGCTTCTGAACCTGTCCAGGCATGTCTGGAACGTACGCGCGTCCTCCCTCCAGGTCCATGACCGTGACCGAATCTTTGCGTACGGCGGCCGCCCCTCCAGGACCGGTACAACCATCCGTACCGATCGTGGGTCACATCACGTGGGAGCAATCCGCTCCCACGGGACACGAGGGGGAAGTATGCGACTCATCCGCAGCATCGCCACCGCCGGAGCCTTGACCGCACTGGCGGCAGGGGCCACGACCGCGCTCAGTGCCACCGCCTCCGCCGCACCCAACACCACCCCGCAGGCCGTCTGCGGCAGCGCCTACAAGACCGTGAACTCGGCGGCCGTCGGCTCCCTGGGCACCGTCTATCTGACGTACAACTCCTCGAACGGCAAGAACTGCGTCGCGACCATCCGTACCAACCCGGGCACGGCCACCTACATGTCCGCGTACGTCTACGTCCCCGACACCGAGGAGTGGGCCGGCGACGACGGGAACTTCACGTCGTACGCGGGGCCGGCCTTCGTCGACGGCAAGGGCCACTGCGTGAGCTGGGGCGGCAGCATCGACAACGTGTACGTGTCGGTGGAGAACTCCAACTGTTCCGCGCTGAAGGAGCACCGGGTCACCGGAGTCCGCTGATCCGGTCCCTCGCTCGGCCTCTCACCCGGCCGTGAGCCGTCAGTGGTGAGCGCCCGCGCCGCCGCCCCCTCGAACCGAACACAAAGGGGGCGGCGGCGCGGGCGTGACACCTCTCGGGTGTATTTCCGCGCCGGGCCCCGCCGAAGCCGTGTCCTCACCGCACGGCGGGCTGTTGAGCATCCGGCCCGTCGGTAGTGACATCGGTGCGGAAGGGGGCGGGGTGGAGGTCAGCGGCGTACACCACTCCTACCGTCGTCGACGCCCGGTCCTGCGCGGGGTGGACCTGAACCTGCGCGAGGGGGTGCTGGCCGGCATCGTCGGCGAGAACGGGTCGGGCAAGACCACCTTGCTGAAGATCCTCTCCGGTGAGCTGCGGGCCGACCACGGCACCGTCCGCCACCACGGCAGATTCGGCTACTGCCCCCAGGCCGCCGTCCTCAACGACGCGCTCACCGTCCGCCAGCACCTGGAGTTCTTCCAGGCCGCCTACGACCTCCCCGATCTGCGCCGCGCCGAGGAGGTCATGGACCAGTTGCGTTTCCGCGCGTACGAACACCACCGCGCCGGAACGCTCAGCGGCGGCACCCGCCAGAAACTCAACCTCGCCCTGGCCCTGATGCACGACCCCCAGGTGCTGCTGCTCGACGAGCCCTACCAGGGCTTCGACTGGGAGACATACCAGCGCTTCTGGGACCTGGCCGCCGCGCTGCGCCGCCGGGGCCGCTCCGTCCTGGTCGTCTCCCACCTCGCGTACGACACCGAGCGGCTGGACGAGCTGTGGCGCCTGGAGGGCGGCCTGCTCCATCCCGTACCGGAGGTGCCGGCCGGATGAAGGGGCACCGCCATGGGCGGCTGTTCGTCACGGCCACCCGGTACGCGCTCACCGAGCATCTGCGCAACCGCTTCGCGATGGTCCTCGTCGTCGGCTTCATCCCGCTGTGGACCGCACTGGCCTACGTGTCGATCCCCGACCGGAGGATCCGGTTCGAGCTGCGCGCCACCGGGGACGTCCTGACCCCGCGCGGCAACGAGCTGACCGAGATCACCGGCGCCCTCAACGCCGTCACGCTCATCGTCGGCTTCATGATGTTCGCCTCCGCCTTCTCCGGCGGTACGTTCGACCGCCGTCTGGCGCTGGCCGGCTACCCCCGCACCCATCTTCTCCTCGCCAAGATCACCTCGCTCGCCCTGGCCTCGGCGGCCGTCGCCGCGTACGCCACCGCACTCACCCAGCTCCTGTGGTCGCCCCGCCAGCCGGCCCTGCTCGCCGCCGCCCTCTTCTGCGCCGCCATGACCTACGGCGCCATCGGTGTGACACTCGGCTCGCTGCTGCGGAAAGAGGTCGAGGGCATGTTCGCCATCGTCATGATCTCCGTCATCGACCTGGCCCTTCAGAACCCCATCGCCAGCTCCGGCTCCGACAGCCTTGTGGTGAGATTCCTGCCCTCCTACGGCGCCATGCAGACCGCCAGCGCCGCCGGGTTCTCCACCACCGCACTGACCGGCTACCTCGGTATCCAGATGCTCTGGTTCCTGGCCGCCGCACTCGTCGGCCTCGCCGCCTTCCAGCACCGCACCCGTAACGCTCTCACCGGCCGCCGAGCGACCGGCGGGCGGACCGACCGGACCGACGGCGCGGACTGACCGCCGAACGATTCTTCATCTGACGGGCGGCCCGCAGGGACGTGTCCTGGAGTCGCGGCGGGAGCGGGGCGCGCGCAGAATGAGAGAAAAAGTACCGGCGTTGGGAGCACACGGTGATCCTCATCGGCATCATTCTGCTTGTGGTCGGATTCCTCACCAGCATCTCCGTCCTGTGGACCATCGGGATCATCCTGGTCGTGATCGGCGCGATCCTCTGGGTACTGGGCGCTGTGGGGCACGCGGTGGGTGGCAGGCGCCACTACTGGTGACGTTCCCGTCCTCCCCGTTTCCGTCCTTCCGGGGTCCAGTGCGTCCGCGCACGCGTGGCACCCGTACCGGGACCGGCACCGCGCTCAGGGGTCCGGTCCCGGCGCAGGGCCTGGTGGACCGCCCAGACCACGGAGACCAGCGGCACCGCCACCACGGCCCCCACCACACCGGCGGTGATCGCGCCCCCGATCACCGAGAGCGCGACCACGACCGGATGCAGACGGACGGCCCAGCTCATCACCAGCGGCTGGAGCAGATGGCCCTCGATCTGGCCGATGATCACGATGAGCGCGATCACGACGGCCGCCACGACCGGGCCCTTCAACGCCAGCGCGACCACCGCCGCGATCCCCAGGGCGATCGGTGACCCGATCAGGGGCACGAAGGCGGCGAAGAACTCCAGCAACGCCAGGGGGAACGCCAGCGGCACCCCCAGCGCGAGCAGGGCGAGTCCGACGAGTACGGCGTTGGTCGCGGCCACCAGGACGATGCCGTGGGTGTATCCGACGAACGTCGTCCAGGCCGCACGGCCCGTGATCTCCACCCGCCCGCGCACTCCGGCCGGGAGCTGGTCGCAGAACCAGCGCCACTGGCGTTCGCCCGAGTGGATGAAGAAGACGGAGCAGAAGACCGCCAGAGCGAACACCGTCAGGATCTCGATCAGTCGGCCCACACCGGTGAGCGCCGTGCTGAGCAGGGCCGACCGATGGCTGGACAGGAAGTGCCCCGCCCGGTTACGGAGATCGGTCAGCGCCGTGGGGCTCAGCCGGAACGGCGGCTTTTCGAGCCAGCGCCCGATCCGGGAGATGCCCTCCCCGAACTGCCGTTCAAGACCGGCCATCTCCCCGGCCACCACCTCGCCGATCAGCGACAGCACGCCGAGAAGCAGGACGATGCTGCCGAGGAGCGCCACCGCGACGGCGAGCGGCCGGGGCATCACCCGGTCCAGGAGATCCGCCACCGGGCGCAGCATCGCGGCGCCGACCAGCCCGAGGAAGACCGCGACCACGAGGTCGTGGAACCGTCCCAGAACGATGAGTACGCCGTACACGAGGCCCGCAACGAGGAGGATCCGCCACGCGTAGGCGGCGCTCTTGCGTAGTACGGGGGAGACACGTGGCCCGTCCGCCGGGACGGCAGCCGCGCGCCGCGCGCCGATCCGCCGGGCGGCGGGTCCGCCGGTACGGCGCGGCACGCGGCGCCGGGCGGCACGGATCCGGCGCCGCCACCCCTCGCGCGGGTGGCCTGGATCCGGAAGGTCGGGCTGAGGGTGCGATCGCCTGGGCATTCCTTGCTGGTACCAGACGGCGGCACACCGGCCCAGCTCCCGCGACCGGGTGCGCCCGAAGTCACCCCCACAGGCGGATCCCCGGGGCCGGCGGGGGCCGCGACGCGAAACCGGGGCCCGGGTAGATCAGCGGGCGGACCAGGACATGGCAGCGGGCGCCCTGTGCCAGTCCCATGGCGTCCGGGCCGAGGTCATCGCGGGTGCTCCTCGGACCGCTCCAGGAAATCCATCAGCCGCTCGTTCAGCGGCTGCGGCGTGGAGGTCCTCAGTTTCGCCGCGCTGCGGAAGACGGATACCGACAGACGGCGCGCCCGACCGCAGCGCCCCGACTTCCACGTCCTCGCCCTGATCACCGAGGGCGCCGGCGCCCATGAAGCGGACTTCCGGCACTACGCGTTGCACCCGGGCGGCATCGTGTGGATCAGGCCCGGTGTGGTGCATCGATGGAGCGACGTCGATCGTCTCGACGGGCCCCTGGCCCTCTTCCAGCCGGGCTTTCTGTCCGCCCCCGGTCTCGACACCGGGGGCGTCACCTCTCCCGTCTGCTGGAGTCTGTCGCCCGACGTCCTTCCGCTGGCCGTGCTGGCCGCCGAGCATCTGGACCAGGAGCGCCGCGCGGCGGTGCGCTCACCGCGTCTGGCCTCCCCCGCGCTGGTCTCCCACCTCCTGGCCGCACTGGTCCTGCGCGTACGTCCGGAGGCCGGCGCACCGGCGGACCACGACGCGGCCGGGAGCCGGTCGTTCGAGGTCCTCCACGCCTACCGCACCGCGGGCGAGGAGCACTTCACCCGGTGGCACCAGGCCGGCGAGTACGCCCTGGGCTCGGCTACGAGACCCGCACCCGCACCCGCACGCGCACCCGCGCGACTCGCGCCGGCGCCGGAACCGGTGCCAAGGCCTTCCTCGACCAGCGCACCCTGCTGGAAGCGAAACGGCTGCTCGCCCACGCCGGTCTGCCGATCGGCAGATGCGCGCACCGCCTCGGGTTTCGCGACACGGCCAACTTCACCACCTTCTTCCGGCGGCAGACCGGCCTCGCCCCCACCGCGTGGGCCGCCGGCCTCCACCTCCCGCCGAGCAACCTCCCGTGACGCCGGAGCACCTGTCAGGGGCGTCCTGAGGCGCCGGAGCGGACGGCCGCGACGGCGCCGCCGTCGACGAGGAGGTCCGTGCCGGTGATGAAGGTCGCGGCCGGGCCGAGCAGGAAGGCGGTGGCGTCGGCGATGTCGTCGGGCGTACCCAGCCGTCCGGTGGCGGACGCCTCGACCATGGCGCGCATCTGCCGCCCGGCCTCCCCGGCCAGTTCCTGCCTGCCCATCGGGGTGGCGATGACACCGGGACTGATCGAGTTGACGCGGGCGCCGCGCTCACCCCAGGCGGGAGCGGCGGCCTGTACGCGGAGTACGTTGGCGCGCTTGGCGAGGCTGTAGGCGCGGCCCGCGTCGGTGGCCGTCTCCCCGCCCGCGTACGGCAGACGCAGCAACTCCTCGGCGGGGGTGTGGGCCAACTCGCGCTCCTGCCGGGGGTCGAGAGGGGCCGGCAGATGGCCGGCCATGCTGGCGATGACGACGCCCGCGCCGCCCGGTGCGACGACCCGGCCGAACTCTTCGAGGACCAGGGCGACTCCGAGCAGATCGACCCGGAGCACCGCCGGCGCGGGCGCCTGCGCGGGGGAGAGACCGGCCGTGTGGACGACCTGGGTGACGGCCCCGCGCTCCGCCGCCGCGGCGGCGAGGCCGGCCACCGACGCGCGCGAGGAGACATCGACGTGGTGGGTGGCGACGTCGTAGCCGTCACCCCGCAGAGCCTCGGCGGTCGAGTCCAGGGCGGCCTGGTCGACATCGGCCAGCAGCAGGGTCCTGCCCGCGCCCTGGCGGCGCGCGATCGCCCTCCCCATCCCGCCGACACCGATCACGACGACTACGTCCCTGTTCATGAGCTGCCTTCCCGTCACCTGTGACTGAACCGTCATCTATTACGAAACAATCCGTCTCGTAAAGAGACCGTACCCCTCCGCGGCGCCCAGGGTCGCGCCGGCTGCCTACCCTGGGACCATGACAGAGGGGCGCGGCCGACCGCGCAGTACGACCGCCCACCGGGCCATCCTCGACGCCACGCGGGATCTGCTGATCGAGAACGGCTACGCCCGGCTGTCGATCGACCGGGTCGCCGCTCGGGCCGAGGTGGGCAAGCAGACCGTCTACCGGCGCTGGCCCTCCAAGGCGCCGCTCGTGGCCGAAGCCGTGCTGGACGGCGCCCACGCCCCCGCCCCGGCCGACACCGGTGATATCCACCGGGACCTGAGGGCCTGGCTGCACGGGCTGGTGGCGTTCATGGCCGACGCGCGGAACGCGGCGCTGATCCGGGCCCTCACCGCGGCCGCCGCGGAGGACCCGCACGATGCCGAAGCCCTCTACGAACGGCTCACCGGGCCGCAGCGCGACGAGCTGGTCCGGCGGCTGTGGGCCGGAGTCGAGGCCGGACAGGTGCGGGTCGACGCGGACCTGGACGCGGTCGCCGACGCTCTCACCGGTGCGCTGGTGTACCAGACGCTGGCCGGCGACGACTCCCTCTCCGTCCGGCGGGCCGACGGGCTGTTCGACGTCATCATGCGGGGGCTGCGGGCCGACCGGCCGACGACGGCCGCCGACCTCTCCTCGGCATCGAAAGGTTTCGTCGTCAACTCCGAATGACGTGAGGAGTATTGACGCTTCCGCTGGGGCTTCTATCATCCAAGTTGTCCGAAGAGCTGGCCCATGTTCGGTATTTCGAACTTACATCTCTCGGACTGTGACCGGTCCGGCGTGCTCTGCGGTACGTAGCGGCATCGTGCGGGTCGGAATGGTCCCTGTGGAGTCCCCTGGAACCCAGCGGTAGTTCGGGCGGATTGTCGAAACCTTTCGCATTCGTACGCGAGGAGGCGCGCCTTCACCATGTCCTGCGCACCAAGACGGTCACCGACAACCTCTCCGTGACGATATCCACGGGTTCGCCCTCTTCGCAGAACCCCAGAACCCCAGAACCCCAGAACCGCACCCGCACCACCGCATCCGCATCCGCATCCGCATCCGATCGTACGAGGAGAGCCATGAACCCACCCATGCGCCGCCGCGGCCGGCGGCGCCGCGACACCGTGACAGGTCTGCTGACCGCCGCAGCGCTCCTGGCGACCGGGGTCGCCGCCGCCGCGCCCGCGCCCGCCCCGGAGACCGCAGCGGTCCAGGCGAGCACGCTGGGTGCCCAGGCGGCCCAGTCCGGACGGTACTTCGGGACCGCCGTGGCCGCCGGCAAGCTGGGCGACGGAAGGTACGCGGCGATCCTGGACCGCGAGTTCAACTCCGTCACGCCCGAGAACGAGATGAAGTGGGACACCGTCGAGCGGTCCCGCGGCTCGTTCGACTTCGGCCCCGCCGACCAGATCGTCAACCGCGCCTCGGCGCGCGGCCAGCGCGTCCGGGGCCACACCCTGGTCTGGCACTCCCAGCTGCCGGGCTGGGTCAGCTCCCTCACGGACGCGAACACACTGCGCGGGGTGATGGACAACCACATCACCACCGTGATGAACCACTACAAGGGCAAGGTGCAGACCTGGGACGTGGTCAACGAGGCCTTCGCCGACGGCGGCAGCGGACAGCACCGCCCCTCGGCGTTCCAGAACCTGCTCGGCGACGGTTTCGTCGAGCAGGCCTTCCGCACCGCGCGGACGGCCGATCCGGCGGCCAAGCTCTGCTACAACGACTACAACATCGAGAACTGGAGCGACGCCAAGACCCAGGGCGTGTACCGCATGGTGCGCGACTTCAAGGCGCGCGGCGTACCCATCGACTGCGTAGGGTTCCAGGCGCACTTCGGCACCGGCGGCCCGCCGGCGAACTTCCAGACGACGCTGTCGAGCTTCGCCGCGCTCGGCGTCGACGTACAGATCACCGAACTCGACATCGCCCAGGCGCCCACGGCCGCGTACACCAACACCGTCCGGGCGTGCCTGAACGTCTCACGGTGCACCGGGATCACCGTGTGGGGCATCCGCGACAGCGACTCCTGGCGCAGCGGGGAGAACCCGCTGCTGTTCGACCGTAACGGCGACAAGAAGGCGGCCTACCAGGCGACACTGACGGCCCTCGGCGGCAGCGCGGTCACGGCGGCACGCACCGCGAGCACCCGCTCGGCCTCCACCGCGGCGGCTCTGCCCGGCAGTTTCTCCTGGAGCTCCAGCGGTGCGCTGATCGCCCCGAAGCCGGACTCGACACACAACATCGCCGGGATCAAGGACCCGTCGGTCGTGCACTACAACGGCAAATACCACGTGTTCGCCAGCACCGCGAGCGCCTCCGGCTACAACCTGGTGTACCTGAGCTTCAGCGACTGGTCGCAGGCGGGTTCGGCCACCCACCACTACCTGGACCGCGGCGCGATCGGCACCGGTTACCGGGCCGCGCCGCAGGTGTTCTACTACGCCCCGCAAGGGCTGTGGTACCTCGTCTACCAGACCGGGAACGCGTCCTTCTCCACCAACCCGGACATCAGCAATCCGAACGGCTGGAGCGCGCCCCGCAACTTCTACTCCTCGATGCCCGACATCATCCGGCAGAACATCGGCAACGGCTACTGGGTCGACATGTGGGTGATCTGCGACAGCGCCAACTGCTATCTCTTCTCGTCCGACGACAACGGACACCTGTACCGCTCGCAGACCACCGTCTCCCAGTTCCCGAACGGGTTCACCAACACCGTCATCGCGGCCCAGGACGCGAACCGGTACGCCCTGTTCGAAGCCGCCAACGTCTACAAGGTGCAGGGCGGCAACCAGTATCTGCTGCTGGTGGAGGCGATCGGGTCGGACGGGCGGCGCTACTTCCGGTCGTGGACCGCGAGCGGCCTCGGCGGTTCGTGGACGGCGCTGGCCGCCTCGGAGGGCAACCCCTTCGCCCGGGCGAACAACGTCACCTTCCCGGCCGGTTCCTGGACCAGGGACGTGAGCCACGGCGAGATGATCCGGGCGGGTTACGACCAGACGCTGACGATCCCCGCCTGCAAGCTGCAGTACCTGTATCAGGGCATGAACCCCGGCGCGAGCGGTGACTACAACACACTGCCGTGGCGGCTCGGCCTGCTCACCCAGACCAACTCGGCCTGCTGACCGGCCGGCCGGACCACCGCGGGGGCTCCCGGTCCGCCGGACCCCGCGGTGGTCCGGCCCGGCCCAACCCCCCGCCCGCGGCTTCCCATACCCGGGGTCGCAGCAACCCACCCCCCACCAGCGGCGGCCCCCGACCCACGGGCCCCACGCCGCCGGCCGCCACCCGGCCGCGCTG